>CAYGSW010000403.1:0-4226 GCA_964352535.1 uncultured Granulosicoccaceae bacterium
CTGGCCGAAATATCGCGCTTTCGCTCGATCAGCTTATTCTCGGACAGCCTCCTAGAAGGCTGTTGTAAGACGAGTGCACGGTGCCAGTAGTGGTTGTCAATCGTTGGCAGATCGTTACAGGTACACGGGGTTTGTAACTAAATACGTGATGTCTGCGGGATTAGCAGTTATCACTTAAGAGATCAGGAAAACAATCATGTTTAGACGTTTCGGGATTGGCGCAAGCGCTTTAGTGCTGGTACTTGCCAGCTTCACGGCCACGGCGGCAGATCACCCTGCACAGACGCTGGTAGTGGATGCAATTTCGTCCATGCTGGCCGTATTCAAGGACGATGGCGAACGTCTGAAATCCGATCCTGACTACTTGCAGGCCAAGGTAGACGAGTTGATCGTGCCGCACTTGGATTTCGAAACCATGACCAAACTGGCCGTTAGCAAATTCTGGCGTCGCGCCGACAAGTCGCAACAGGAAGAACTGGTTAACGAGTTCACGGCACTGTTGCTCAATACCTATACCGGGGCGTTGACCCAATACAGCGGTGAGACCATTAGCTTCCAGCCATTCCGTCCTGAAAGTCGTGAGGATCGTGCCATGGTTCGCTCGACGTTCTCTCAGTCGGGCGGGGCGGATGTTCCGGTGATCTACAAGCTCAGAGACAGAAACGGATGGTCAATTTACGACATCGAAGTCAATGATGTGAGTCTTGTAACCAGCTACCGCTCAGCTTTCAGCAGCGAAATCGAGAAAGGCGGAATCGACGGTCTGATCAAAGCGATCAAGGAGCGCAACGGCAACTCATGAGCGTTAATGTATCGCTCGACACAGCATCTGAAACGCCACGATGTATCGTCACGGGTGTTCTGGATTTCACTACGGCCAGAGTAGCGCTACACAGCATGCAGCCTCATATCGAAGGCAATGCAACGCTGGACATCGACCTGGCAGGCGTTACTCAATCCAATAGCGCAGCGCTGGCGCTATTGATCGAGTGGCTCGCCAGCGCACGACGTGCAGGTCATACGGTCACTTTTCATCATATTCCAGACGGGCTTCGTCAGCTTGCGGGCGTGTGTCAGGTAGATGGCCTGATATAATTCGTCGATAGAATCTGCACCTTCGGCAGGTTATCGACGAATATTCATGGATAAACTGCTGATAGAAAGTAGCCCGCCCCTGTCGGGTGAAGTTCGGATTTCGGGTGCGAAGAACGCCGTGCTTCCCATACTTGCCGGTACGCTGTTGGGTAGCTCCGCTTCAAGCCTGAGTAACGTACCCCATCTGAATGACGTTACTACAACCATGTCACTGTTGGCACGCATGGGTTGCCAGATAACCATGAGCGACAACATGCGTGTCGATGTGGATCCGACTGGCATCAACAACTATACGGCAGCCTATGAGCTTGTGCGGACCATGCGCGCTTCAATACTGGTTCTTGGTCCACTGGTCGCAAGGTATGGGCAGGCAGAGGTATCGCTTCCGGGGGGATGTGCCATCGGCGCCCGCCCGGTCAATCTGCACATTGAAGGGTTGCAGGCACTGGGTGCCGATATCACCATATCCGGTGGTTATATCAAGGCACGTGCAAACAGACTCAAAGGTGCGCGCATTGCGTTTGACACCGTCACGGTGACGGGTACGGAAAATCTGTTGATGGCCGCCGTACTGGCGAAGGGCACTACCGTTTTCGAGAACGCAGCGCGCGAGCCAGAGGTTGTGGACCTGGCAAACTACCTCATAAAAATGGGTGCAAGGATTGATGGTGCAGGCACCAGCACCATTACCGTAGAAGGTGTTGAAGAGTTGCAGGGTTGCGAATACTCCATCGTGCCGGACAGAATCGAGACGGGTACTTTTCTGGTGGGTGCAGCGGTTACCCGTGGGAAAATAAAGGTGGTAGGCACCGTACCTGGCATCCTGACCTCAGTGCTGGAAAAACTGCGCGAATGTGGTGCTGCCATAACAGTAGGTGATGACTGGATTGAGTTGGATATGCAGGGCCGCAGGCCTACATCAGTCAGTATTACAACAGCCCCCTATCCAGACTTTCCTACCGATATGCAGGCCCAGTTCTGCGTGCTTAATTCCTTGGCCGACGGCACTGCCAAGGTGACTGAAACCGTCTTTGAGAATCGCTTCATGCACATTAACGAATTGCAGCGCATGGGTGCCGATATTACCGTAGACGGCAATGCCGTCACCATCCGCGGTGTTGAGCGACTCACAGGCGCACCGGTCATGGCCACTGACTTGCGCGCATCCGCTAGTCTTATCCTTGCGGCATTGGTCGCTGATGGTGAAACCAGCGTGCATCGTGTCTATCACATCGATCGAGGCTACGAACGCATCGAAGAAAAGTTCCACTTGCTGGGTGCAGACATCAGACGAGTGCCTGACAAATGACAGCCTCTATAAATGACAGACCCTTACGCGTTGCATTGTCCAAAGGGCGTATCTTCAATGAGACGCTTCCCTTGTTCGAGGCGGCAGGCATCATGCCGTCAGAGGATCCGGAAAAATCCCGCAAGCTCATTATTCCCAGCAACGAGCGTGATGTAGAGTTTCTCATTGTCAGGGCCAGTGATGTGCCCACCTATGTTCAGCACGCAGGAGCTGATCTGGGTGTGGTGGGGAAAGATGTCCTGATGGAGCACGGCGGTGAAGGTGTTGTTGAACCGATCGACTTGCAGATCGCCAAGTGCAAGTTGATGGTGGCCGGGTTCCCGGGCACCGATCTTGATTCACGACGACGATTTCGCGTGGCGACCAAATTCACGGATTGCGCGCGTCGGCATTTTGCGAGCCGTGGCAGGCAAGTGGAGATTATCAAGCTGTATGGCTCCATGGAGCTTGCACCGCTGGTGGGACTGAGTGATCTGATCGTCGATGTTGTGGACACCGGCTCCACGCTCAAGGCCAATGGTCTGGTTCCGCTGGAACATATCAGTGATATCAGCTCGCGCCTGATCGTCAATAGAGCATCCATGAAGGTGCGTCATGCGCGCATTCATGAAATACTTGAACGGCTGGCGAGTGCTGTTGCCCCTGCCTGAACCGGATCAAGTCTGGTTTGCCACCGTTATGAACAACACGTTATCAAGGTAGTTAAATGAGCACCAATACAGACGATCTGCGTATTACTGGCACCCATCAGTTGCGCGCTCCGGAAGAACTGATTGAGCTGGTTCCTGTCAGTGCTAAAGCTTCCCAGGCAGTCACGCGTTGCCGAACGGATGTGCGCGAGATTCTGCAAGGCAGTGATGACCGGATAGTTGTGGTTGTCGGGCCTTGCTCCATTCACGACCCGGATGCTGCGCTGGAATACGCGGACAAACTGGCAGTGGTGCAACAATCACTCGCAGAGCATCTGTGCATTGTGATGCGTGTGTATTTCGAGAAACCAAGAACTACCATAGGCTGGAAGGGGTTGATCAACGATCCCACCATGGACAACACGTTTCAGATCAATGAAGGGCTTGAGATTGCCCGTCGCTTGCTGTCTTCCATCAATGAGAAGGGATTACCTGCGGGCGTAGAGTATCTGGATCTGATCAGTCCGCAGTACATCGCTGATTTTGTGGGTTGGGGTGCCATTGGTGCACGAACCACCGAAAGTCAGGGGCATCGGGAAATGGCGTCCGGGCTCTCCTGTCCTGTGGGTTTCAAGAACGGTACAGCCGGTAGCGTGCAGATTGCTGTTGATGCTATTGGTGCAGCCCGTGGTTCGCATAATTTTCTGTCAGTTACCAAAGAGGGCAAGTCAGCCATTTTCCAGACCTCTGGTAATCAGGATTGCCATCTGATATTGCGCGGTGGCAGCACGCACACTAACTACGATGCGGCGAGTGTCGACGACGCCTGTGCCAAGCTGGTAAAAGCCGGGTTGCCTGAGCGTGTGATGATTGATTGCAGTCATGCTAATTCGCGAAAGCTGCATCGGCGTCAAGCCTATGTGTGTCGCGATATCTGCGCCCAGGTCTCTGACGGTGACCGCCGTATCATGGGCGTCATGATCGAGAGCAATCTGGTTGAAGGTGCGCAAAGCATCAGTAACAAACCACTTGTCCGCGGGCAGAGCGTCACGGATGCTTGCCTGGGTTGGGACGCAACGCAGCCGCTGCTTGAGCAATTGGCCGAGGCAGTTGCTTTGAGGCGACAAGGATAGTTCAGGCTAGGAGGCTGTCCGAGAATAACGATCGAGGCGAGGGTGTGAGATTTTGAGTCA
>CAYGSW010000404.1:0-4217 GCA_964352535.1 uncultured Granulosicoccaceae bacterium
CGAACACAGACAGGCCCGCTGAATCCTAATATTTCGGGTTGACGGACTACTAGCATCAGGCCCGATTTCGATCACGTATGTGCCTGAACTTCGTCCTTGATGATCAGGCGCACACGACTGCCGATCAAGACTATCCGCGCTGTGGCGGGAGTGTAATGGCCAGAAAAATGGGTGAAGGCCCACGCTGCACCAGCACGGGAATGGCTACATCGGAAGGCGCACTGTCCACGACATCTTCCAACTCGCTAACTGACTGAATCTTTGTCCGATTGATCGAGAGGATGACATCGCCTGAGCGAATTCCTGCCCTGGCCGCTGCACCATCCGGGTCAAGCTCGGAGACCACAACACCGTGCGACAGGTCCAGTTGCTCGCGTTGCTCGGCAGGCAACGCGGCAACCTCAACGCCCAGCCGCGATTGGTCAACAGGATCCTGAGCAGGCATCGCCGCAACGCGCTCGCCTTCGTCGAGAGGCTCTATCGTGACGTCAAGAGTTTGCTCCTCGCCATTGCGCAGAATGACAACATCAACGGTCGAACCAGGTCGAACAGCACCCACCAGAGGCGGAAGTGCGCTCGAATAGTTCACTTTTTTATCATTGAACCGCAATATGATGTCACCGCTGTCAAATCCCGCCTTATCGGCCGGACTGTCGTTGCTCACCTGAACAACCAGGGCCCCTTCAGGCTTGTCCAGACCAAATGACTCCGCGAGTGCCTGATCAACATTCTGGATGGATACACCCAACCACCCGCGCGTGGCAAAGCCTTTGTCTTTTAATTGGTCAGCTATCGACATCGCAACGTTGATGGGTATAGCAAAAGAGAGTCCCTGATAGCCCCCCGAGCGCGAATAGATCTGGGAATTCACACCCACCACTTCACCGTCGGTATTGAACAGAGGACCGCCAGAATTCCCCGGGTTAACCGCTACATCCGTCTGTATGAACGGCACATAGGTATCATCTGGCAAGCTGCGCGCAAGCGCCGACACGATACCCTGTGTTGCCGTGTGCTCAAACCCGAAGGGCGATCCGATGGCAAGCACCCACTCACCGACGCGCAGATTCTCGGAATCACCCACCTTGACGACGGGCAATCCTTTTGCATCCAGTTTCAACAAAGCAATGTCACTGGCCGGATCGCTCCCGACAAGCTCTGCCTGATATTCGCGACGATCGTTCAGACCGACACGAATTTCGCTAGCGTTGTCGACAACGTGCGCATTCGTGATGATGTAACCATCCTCGGAAATGATGAACCCACTCCCAAAACCGCCGCTTTGACGCGGTGCCTGTTCCGGCGCGTTAGGGAATTGCTCGAAAAACCGGCGAAACTGCTCTGGTATTTGCTCAGGATCGAAGCCTGGAATGCCGCTACTGGAGGAACTTGAGGAGGTTGCGACGACAGAAATCTTGACTACTGCATCACCTTCTTCCTCTACAAGCCCACTAAAATCGGGCAAAGTGCCTGCAAAGGATTTCGTTACAGCAAGAATGGGAAGCAAAGCTATCCAGAAAAGTGTTTTTCGATATATTCTGGTCGCTCGTAATGTTTGAGGTCGTTCTATCGTGACTTGCTGCTTAGCACAGACCAACCCGCCGGAAATCTTCCGGTTATGTGCTGGCAACAGGTTTTCGAGGTAGGAAATCATGGTTATTTCTCCTTGTATTTTTGCCATTGGAACGCTTTTCAAAGCAAACGTTCTATTTCGTTGATGCTGGATGCAGGTAATACGACCTGTCCGCAATAGTGTGAGTTGCATTACACACTTGGTAATCTCAACGTAGTAGTGGATGCTTTTCTGTACACAACAAGTGGGGGCTGTATGCGAATTTTACTAGTCGAAGATGATCTTGAAGCCGCGACATATCTCGTCAAGGGCCTGACGGAGAGCGGTCATATCGTTGAACACGCTGCCGATGGCGAGCGGGGCCTGCAAATGGCCGTGTCTAATGCGTACGACTCAATGATCATAGATCGCATGCTGCCCAAGCGTGATGGTCTATCTGTCATCGAAGAACTGCGGCGCATGGGCAACATGGCGCCGGTGTTGATTCTCAGTGCGCTTGATGACGTTGATGAGCGCGTCACCGGGCTCAAGGCAGGTGGTGACGACTACCTGACCAAGCCGTACCAGCTCAGCGAACTTACCGCCAGACTGCAAGCACTTACCCGTCGCGCACAAACCGGCGTACAGGGCACAGTGCTTCACGTCGGTGACCTGACACTGGATCTGATAAAGCACAAGGTGACGCGCTCTGGACGCAATATAAACTTACAGCCACGCGAGTTTCGTTTGCTCGAATACCTGATGCAGCACACAGGCCAGGTAGTAACACGAAGCATGTTGCTGGAAAATGTTTGGGACTATCACTTTGACCCGCAAACCAATGTTATCGACGTGCAGATCAGCCGGCTGCGCAGCAAGATTGACAAAGACTTTGACTCGGCACTTCTGCACACAGTAAGGGGGGCGGGTTACAAGTTGCAGGAAGCTGGCAGTACGGCAGAACTGACTTAGGAGCCTGCGTCTCAGAAGCAACAACTCCTGTCCAGTGAGCCAGAAAGTCCAGATTCAATGAAAACAGGCGGCAATCACAGTTGCCGCCTGTGAATTTGGTTATGCTTGAGCTATTGCCTTGTGTAGTGGAACCTAACCCTCTATCCTGCCAGAGACGAACTCAGGCAATACGAACAACGGAACGGTCAAGCGCGTGCGCGGAAAATTACTGAAGTGGTTTGATCAGCGACGACTCTTCAGGACTTCGGCATTCCGCCTGTCGCTTATCTACGCGACATTGTTCAGTGCCCTGTCTGCAGCCACATTGGGATTTATCTATTGGTCCACCAGAGACCAGATTGAATCCCAGGTCGATGCACGTTTGAGGCTTGAAACCGAGTACCTTATCAATCTGTACACATCAGGCGCAATGCCTGAATTGCTTGAGACCATCCAGCGCCGTAACCAGATTGACACGTACGGCAGATTCTACAATTTGGGCAGCGAAGATGTTGATCTTGACATCGCACCGCAGAGCGAAGAGGCACTGCCCATTCGCCTCAAGTCTGTTCGTTCGCACACCACACGCAACCTGGGAGACGTGGCTGATCTTGCTCCGGGTAGCCCACGTGCATTTGATCCTGTGCGCGTCGCAGAAACGCGATTGTCCAATGGCGTAAAGCTCACTATTGGTCATGAGATCAGCGACGAGAAAGCACTGCTTGATCACACCTTCACATTGGTATTAGGTGCCACCGGTCTGACGCTACTCTTTTCCCTGATTGGCGGACTGTGGATAGGCACTGGCATGCTGCGCCGAATTGATTCGGTAAGCAGAACCGCAACGGAAATCATGAGCGGTGATCTTTCACAACGATTGAAGGTGACCTCACGCGACGACGAATTCGACGAAATTGCCACAAAGCTCAATCAGATGCTGAATCGTATTGAGGATCTGATGCAAAGCATGCAACAAGTGACCAACAATGTTGCCCATGACCTGCGAAGCCCGCTAACGCGGTTGCGAACAAAACTCGAAGTCACCTTACTCGAAGAGCGCGACCCGGAAAGCTACCGACGTGTAATGGATGAGGCCATTGGTGATGCCGATAGTTTGATACATACTTTTAATGCGATGTTGAGTATCGCTCGGTTAGAAGCAGGCATTGACTCAGCACAGTGGCACAAAACCCGTATTGGTGATCTCGCAGCGGAACTGGCTGAACTCTATGAAGCTGTGGCAGATGAAGACGAAGAAGCCCTGACATTTGTTTCCAACATAAAAAGCAACCCGGATTTTCATTGTAATCGCCACCTGATTGGCCAGGCAATAACCAACCTTCTGGACAATGCGATCAAATACAGTCCACATCCAGCTCGGGTTTGCCTGAGTGTTGAAGGAAACAATCAGTCGTTTACCATTATCGTATCTGACAATGGGCCCGGCATTCCTGAGCATGAACGCGAGCGTGTTTTCGAGCGTTTTGTCCGCCTGGAGAACGAACGTAATTCACCCGGCAATGGATTGGGGCTGAGCCTTGTCAAAGCCGTAGCACGACTGCATTCTGCCACATTGACAATGGAAGATAACAACCCCGGGCTCAAGGTCACCATGCAGTTCGAAGAGCGTAAGCGCCAGGATTTAACGAAGGGCAAAGGAAAGATAATTGCGGTAAGCAAGCAGTCGGCGTCTGTTGCTCAGCCGGCTTGAGAT
>CAYGSW010000405.1:0-4209 GCA_964352535.1 uncultured Granulosicoccaceae bacterium
TACGCCATGGGAGTCATTATCAATGGCTCATTCTAGGATTTGGGCTGGTGCTCGCGTATCCGCGGTGTTGAATGGGGGGGGGCCGTGGAAGGTCTGCCGGTCCATACTTTTCCATCTGATGATGGTGGCGTGGATATGCAGTGTCCCACCGAGGTTTCGATTGGCGATCGTCGTGAAGCGGAGCTTGCCAAGAACGGTTTCATGCCACTGCTACATCGCAAGAATACCGATACGGCTGCGTTTATTGGTGCGCAGTCCTTGCAACGCCCCGCGCAGTACAGTGATCCGGATGCGACGGCTAACGCCAATCTGGCTGCAAGACTTCCCTATCTTTTTTCCACGTGCCGATTTGCTCACTACCTGAAATGCATGGTAAGAGACAAGGTGGGCTCGTTCAAAGAGAAGGAAGATATGCAGAAGTATCTCCAGGGCTGGATAACGCAGTATGTGGATGGAGATCCCCGCAACTCTGGTGAGATCACCAAGGCCAAGAAGCCTTTGTCCGCTGCCGAAGTCATTGTTGAAGAGGACAAGGAAAATCCTGGCTATTACACCTCACAGTTTTTCCTTAAACCTCACTACCAGCTGGAGGGATTATCAGTATCGCTTCGTCTAGTGTCTAAATTACCTAGCGCGAAAACGTAATTATTACCCATCAGTCTGTGAACAAACGGCTTACCTCGACATCACGCTGGGCGTAATCTGGTTTCAACAGCGAACAAGTAGTGCTGTTTAAGCAAAGCGTCAAAGCAAGACTAATCAGATAACAAGTTTAAGGAGAAAGATCATGGCTGTAGATATGTTTCTTAAGTTGGATGGCATCGACGGTGAAGCGCAGGATAAAGATCACAAGGATGAGATTGATGTGCTTGCCTGGAGTTGGGGTGCATCACAGAGCGGTACGACACATATGGGTGCTGGCGGCGGTGGTGGCAAGGCCGAGATCCAGGATATCTCGATCACCAAGTACATTGACTCGGCAAGCCACTCGTTGCTGCAACATGTATTTGATGGTAAGCACATACCCGAGGCAACTCTGGTGGTTAGAAAAGCTGGCGGGACGCCACTTGAGTACGTCACCATCAAGATGACCGATGTTCTGGTAACCAGTGTGTCGACTGGTGGCAGTGGGGGTGAGGATATGCTGACAGAGAATGTGACACTGAATTTTGCTGTTGTTGACTACACGTATAAACCGCAAAATCCGGATGGTTCTGCAGGTGCTGACAAGATTGCGGGTTGGGATATCGCTGAAAATGTGACTACGGTGTGATGGTTTGCTGGTAAAACGAAACCGGATCTGGTGAACTCAGGTTTGCCAGATTCTGTTTCGATTAACTATCTGTTTCAATCCGGGAGGTCGATGTGAAATCTGGCGCAGAATCCAGCATCAAAGAAGGGAATCCAGCTGCTGCCTTAGCGCAATTGCAAGACAGCGTACGCAATGATCCGGCCAACGCATCACTTCGGGTTTTTCTGTTTCAATTGCTGGTGGTGATGGGCGAATGGAATCGTGCGTTAACGCAGCTGAACGTTGCCGCTGATCTGGACAGTGATACGCTGCTGATGGCGCAAACCTATCGAGAATTATTGCAGTGCGAAGGCTATCGTGACGCGGTGTTCAAGGGTGAACGTGCGCCAATGATGATGGGTGAGCCATCGGCATGGATGGCAAAGCTGATTCAGAGTCTGCCGGTGTCTGCCAAGGGCGATGGTGTGGGTGCCAGAGCACTGGTGGATGCAGCGTTTGAGGATGCCGATTCTCGATCCGGCAGCATTGACGGGGTGGCTTTTGACTGGTTGTGTGATGCTGATATGCGATTGGGGCCAGTACTGGAGGCCATCATCAACGGCAAATATTACTGGATACCTTTCGACAATATCGCACAATGCAAGATAAGTGAACCTGATGATTTGCGCGATCTTGTGTGGTCACCCGCTGAATTCACCTGGACCAATGGTGGACAGTCAATCGGCTTTCTTCCCAGTCGCTACGCAGGTAACCGTACGACAGACGATCCGCAAACTGCATTGGCACGAAAAACTGACTGGGAAGATATTGGCGCTGAGTTTTACATAGGCGCCGGACAAAAGATGTTTTCCAGCGAGGCGGGCGACTTTCCTTTACTGCAAGTCAGACACATCGTGTTTGATACGCCATCAGAACACTGACATGGCTGAGCTAACGCCCAAAGAACGATTGTTACCCTCATTGCTGGACAGACTGACCGACAATCACCCATCGCAGCTAGATGAATCACGTGATGATCGAACAGGTTCCTTGCAAAGCCTGCGAGCGTCTGTTTTGCGCGATCTGGAATGGCTGATGAATACGGTAAGCGCTGAGTCGGTCATAGATTTTGATGCCTATCCAGAGCTTGCGACCACCGTGCTCAACTATGGCTTACCCGGACTGGCTGGAATCTCGGTTGATGGGCAGGATCTGGTAAGAATAGAGAAGCAGATCAAGCGTGCCATACTCGCGTTTGAGCCGAGAATTCTGAAAGATACCTTGCGTGTGCGTTTGATACACGATGCAGAGCTTGACAACCGAAGCGCTGTCGCTTTCCAGATAGAAGGCATGCTGTGGGGGCGACCCATTCCCGAGCCGCTGTTCCTGCATACTGAGCTTGATCTTGAGTTGGGTGATGTAATGATCAGGGAAATCTGAGACATGAACCCCAAGCTGCTGGAGCACTATAAGCAAGAACTTTTGCATATCCGCGAAATGGGCGGTGAATTTGCACAGGAGTACCCCAAGATTGCCGGGCGTCTTGGTCTTGAAACGCTGGAATGCTCGGATCCTTATGTGGAGCGTCTGCTGGAGGGATTTGCCTTTCTGGCGGCCAGGGTCAAACTGAAGATCGACACCAGCTACAGCAAGCTGGCCAGGCATCTGCTGGAAATGGTTTACCCCACCTATCTGGCACCGACGCCTTCCATGCTGATTGCCCAGTTCAGTCCTTCCATGCATGAGGGCTCGCTTGTCAAGGGATTCACGCTTGAGCGGGGAACGCGGCTGCGCAGCCAGGCAACGCCAGATTCACAAACGGAGTGCGATTTTCGTACAGCCCATGATTTGACGCTATGGCCTGTAGAGTTGGCATCCATGCGTTATCTGGGCAGTCGGGCAGCTCTGCAGGTGGCGGGTGTTTCAGTGCCGGAGGGTGTTCGATCCGGGATGTCGTTAACGCTGACAGCACTGAATGATACGAATTTCAGCGAAATGGCGATAGACGAACTGTCATTCCATATCTGTGGCTCAGACAATACGGCTGTGCGTCTGTACGAACAGATGTTTCGACACACACGGCATATAGAGGTGGTGGTCAATGGCAAGGCTGTGAAGACACCTCGACAAGCGCCACAGATAGTCCGACAGGGTTTTCTTGATGAAGAGGCGTTATTGCCCGTCAACACCAGAAATTTTCAGGGTTATAGGCTTGTGCAGGAGTACTTTGCGTTCCCCGAACGGTTTCAATTCATGAAAATTACGCAGCTGTTGAGTCGCCTGATGATGTGTGAGGCGAATAGTGTCGAGCTTGTATTCCTCTTTTCACAAGCTGAAAGTGAGTTTGCAGATCACTACACGGTTGACAATTTCAAGTTGAATTGTGTACCGGCGATAAACCTGTTTCCCAAGTCAACCGATCGGATACACTTATCAAAGCAGCAGCATGAGTATCACGTGGTGGCAGATCGCACGCGCCCCATGGACTATGAGATTCATTCGATTGATTCAGTAGAAGGCATCGGCGGATCCTCTACTGACACCCAATCATTCTATCCCTACTACTGTGTCAGTGAGCAACGCCGTAATGCTCAACGGTTTTTCGGTATTCACCGATCGCCCAGGGAGTTGTCATCCAAACAGAAGCGCCGCGGCACTCGCGCAAGCTACGTAGGCAGTGAGGTATTTATCTCGCTGGTGGATTCGGCCGAAGCCCCGTACCGCAGCGATCTTCGTCAGTTGGCTATAAAGGCACAGTGCACCAATCGCGATTTGCCCCTGCAAATGCCGGTTGGCAGAACCAGCACTGATTTCAGCCTGGATATAGGGGCGCCGGTGGCGTCCATCCGCTGCGTAGCCGGGCCAACGGTTCCACGACAATCCAAGGCTCATGGTCGCGATGCGTGGCAGTTGGTGAGTAATCTGAGTCTAAATTATCTGTCGATAGGATCATTGCAGGAAGCCGGTGAGGACAAGCC
>CAYGSW010000406.1:0-4206 GCA_964352535.1 uncultured Granulosicoccaceae bacterium
CGGCGGCTGGTGAACTCTGAATCCTAATATTTCGGGTTGACGGACTACTAGTTGCGTAACCCGGACTTGTAGAGTGCCTAGGATATTCTTGTGGAAGGACAGACGCTTGCAGCACCGCTTGTTCACCGAGTGTGATCAACCCAATCGTGACCATTGAAGTGTTCCTGCGGGTGGAAGTCGGTCTTGTACTGCATTTTTTGGCACCCGTCTACCCAGTAGCCAAGATACAGGTAAGGGTAGGCCATGGCTTTGCACAGCTCGATCTGTTGAAGAATACAGAACTTGCCCAAACCGCGTCCGTACTGCTCAGGATCAAAGAATGTATAAACGGCGGACAGTCCGTCTGCCGTGGCATCGGTAACGGCAACTGCGATAATCCTTTCGTCCAGCCGGGCTTCCAGAAACAGAGTTTCTCCCCAGGGATTTAACAGAAAGCGAGAAAAGTCTTCCGGCTCGGGATTGTCCATTCCACCATTCGGATGACGGGCATTCAGGTAACGGCAGTAGAGATCGAAGTATTCCTCAGTGTATTGCGACTGCACAAAATCCACTTTCAGGTCTGCATTGCTAACCAGATTGCGTTTGTCAGTGCGTCTGGGTTTGAATTCATTACAACGAATGCGCACAGGCGTGCAGGCCGAGCAGTCTGTACAACCAGGCCGGTAGACATACTCACCCGAGCGTCGAAATCCGCGTTTGATGAGCTGGTTGTAAACGGCCCGCGGGTGCGGATGATGTGGATCCGCATAGATGTTTACCGCTTTGCGGTTTTCCAGATAACTGCACTCATTCGCCGATCCCTGGTAGAGCTTTATTCGTTGCTGCGTCATCGTTGCAATCGTATCAGAGCAGGGCTTGTTGGCGGTCTACGCCAACGCGTTGAATCAGGTTCGCCTGCCAATAAATTGGCGTCATAATGCGCCGCAATGGTGCGTAATATGGTCCAACCTATTAGGACTTCGTCACAAAATCGTTTCAAGACACATCGAGCCACATATGCAGCTTTCCAAAATGTTAACATCTAAAAGTAACTTGGCTTGAAGCCTTTGAGACTCTTGCCACACTATCTTTAAGGAAGCACCCGATGACAAGTTTTAACGGATCACGCACAGTATCTGCTGCCTGGCAGACTACGTCTAAAGTGGCAATCAGGCAGGTAAAATTTCCGAGCCTTATCAGAGCGTTCACAGAGTCAGTTTTATTCAGCATCGCCTTTCTGTCTGCAGGGTACGTCAGCCTTGGTCTTGAGCTGACGGAGATGCTAGTCCCGATGGTACCAGTGGTCTTCATCATGATGCTTTCCATGGTATTCAGCGGCGTTTATCGCCCTGAAATCACAAATTCCATCATGAACCTTTACATTCATTCAGCTTACGGATACGTACTGGCATCGATCATGTTCATCCTCAGTGTTCCATTGATTGCCCCGGAGTACGCTACGCTCAAATTCGAGTTCTTCTTTCTGTTTTTCTCGTTTTTTGTCATCAACACCATGCGACCTATCATCAGCGGCACTGATTTCATGGACGGCGGTGGCAGACGAACCAACTAGCCCTGCGGTCGTAGTCAGGCCTGTTAACCTTGATCAATCGATACTCCTCTCTTAATGCGCAGTTGTCCGCAGACGGTGTACAGCTGCCCGCAGAAACCTGATGTGTATCTGTAACGACTCTACAGTGTTACGCCGGCATGGGCGGCAACGATAAGCTTGTAGGCTTCCAACTGTTCCTTTAACCCGGCATCAGAGCTGTCCCAGTTCATATTGCCCATTTCTGCATCAAATGTTTCAAACGTCAGCCACGGCGATGACTCCTGAGTGAGTTTCTTGTGACAGTGCTCCTGCCACCTTTGCCGCTGTTCATTATCAAGCGTTTCAGGATAATGTCGCGCCTGGTAGCGCCAGGCAAGCTCTAGCAAGCGCTTGTCGTCAAAGTGCGTACTTGCCTCAGCGATGCCGTGCGGATCACTGTTTCTCAAATGAGAGGCTCTCTGGCGGTCATCAGCTGTCATGAAAGGACCCGAATACAAGGTGCCTTCCACATCAGTATGGGATTCAGGCCACACGCGGGTCATGGCTTCGACAATGACTCTTAGTATTTCTGGATCGAGTAGTTTGCGTGCTATCTGCTCGTGTGCCTGAATGAGTTGCAGGTCAAATCCCAACCGCTCAGCATCGAGAGCCCGCAGGGTATTGAGCGGTACGATAACCGGACATTTGTTGATCTGTACTGTTCTAAGGCCCGGTCGCAAGACGCTGCCGTGAGTCGGATCGTCAGGATCAGAGCGGGTAAACAAGCGATGGGCAATCTCATCAGCGTTCATCGTCAACAACTCTGAAGGGTCCTGATGCAGATCAATGACGATGACACTGTTGCGATTGTCAGGGTGTGCTGTCAACGGTAAAACAGGGCTGATGTGTGAGCGTGTTGCCGGTATCATGCCTGAGACCTGCAAGCAGACTCGTGGCTCCCTGGTGTTCAACAATCTGGACACCGCGTGTTTTGTTCGATGCTCAAAGGCGAAGTTGAACAGCTTGGGTTGTGCTGTGCGAATCAGCCTTGCCATCCCTATCGTGGCGCGAACATCGCTCAAGGCATCGTGTGCAAGCGCGTGCTCGATGTCATTGGCTACACTCAGGTGTTCCAGTCTGTTGCTTGGACTACCATCCTCATTTACCGGCCACTGAATCCCCTCAGGACGCAAGGCACGAGTCAGACGCACAATGTCCAGTAAATCCCAGCGACTGTTGCCATCTTTATACTCATACTCATAGGGATCGAGGAAATTTCGAAATAGCGTATGACGCGTGAATTCATCGTCAAATCGAATGCTGTTGTAACCCAGTGAACACGTGCCAGGCTTGCCTATCTGCTCAAGAATCTGTTCGATAAAGCGGTTTTCGCTAAACCCTTGTTCGTTGACCAGCTGCGGTGTGATTCCCGTAACTTTACAGGCGGCCGGGTTCGGCAGATAGTCCATCGATTGTTGGCAATAGATGACCAGCGGCTCACCCGTTTCAACAAGGTCCATATCGGTACGAATGCCCGCGAATTGGCATGGCCTGTCCCAGGCCGGGTGAGTGCCAAACGTTTCATAGTCAAACCAGTAGAAGCTGGGTGAGTGGCTCATGGCAGATCTATCGATTTAGCAATACGGTTCAGTCCCTGCTGTCAGCGCTATGGGCTTTTGGGACGATCTGACTACCAGATCAGATCGTCAGGGATTGGAAACTCTTCGTCTTCATCGCTAGAATCGTCTGCGTCGGTAGTGATGAAGATAACCCACTGTGGATTGATGTTGCGAATCCGGGAAACGGTGGCTGCTGGTATCAGGCGAGTGACGCCGTTGAGTCGAGTTATGGCAAGCTCGCCGTTGGCCAGTTGTTTGCGTACCGGTTCACTCACCAGCAGTTCGCGTATTTTATTCTGCAAGGTGAATCGATAGATTTCTTCGCCTTTGAAATTTTTTAACGCCGCCTCATCGATCAGCGCCTGAACATCAGCTTTCATCTGACGACGTTTCTCGGCCGCCACTGGATCAGCCGCAGGCTTGGCCGGCGTAGTCGCAACATGTTCGCGTGTGCTCCAACTGCCTGCCCGGGCTTTGACTGCAGGTGCCTTTTTTGCCTTTTTCTTTTTGGGAGGTGTGGCGGGTACGTGCGTGTAGCCAGCCTTGGGCTGGGTCTGCACGGGTGCACTGGCTGAAGCATCAACGGCATCCGCACGTGGTGATGGCTTGGGCTTTTTGCCAGATCGTTTTCGCTGAGCAGGTTTCGCCTTGGGTTGAGTAAAGCCTGCTTGAAGCAATTGATCGCGCAATGAGTCAGACATGTCGAGTGTGGGTCGTGGTGTGCGAGTGGACTATAGGATAACGAATGCTGCACGCATTCGGGCGATCTCGTGTGTGTGCCAGGTTTCAAAGCGGTGACATGTCGTCCACGCGTGTTAGATGGCCGGGATTGATTTCTGCCGCGCAGGCTCCTTTGGAGGCTGTCCGAGAATAAGCTGATCAGCCGACGGCGCGATATTTTGGCGGGGCTGCCTCCAGTCAGATTCCCGCGTCAATCTCGGCGAATAGAACAACTATTCACCTCAATTGACGAGAAAATCTGACTAAAAATCTCACACTCTCGCCTCGATCGTTATTCTCGGACAGCCTCCTAGTAGTCCGTCAACCCGAAATATTAGGATTCAGCGGGCCTGTCTG
>CAYGSW010000407.1:0-4206 GCA_964352535.1 uncultured Granulosicoccaceae bacterium
CCTCGAAACCACCAACCGTTATGCCGAGATCAACACCCGAACCAAGGAGGAAGCACTACGACTCTGCGAGCCTACGTTCGAATCTAACGAAGCGTCTCGCGATAGACAGTTCTGGCGCGATGACAACTCAGTGCTTGAGTGGCTTGAGGCACTGTAAAAACTATGTGTCCAAACTCTCGTGATCCTCCGCGGAATATCAGTCACTTATTCAGCAATGGCCACATATTATCGGTGGCCACATTACATTGAATATGTGCCAAGGCACATATTCAATGCGTCACATCAAAGATGTACTCCGATTACGTTTTCATGCCGGGCTTTCCATCCGACAAATACGGGCCAGCACGGGCGTCAGTGTCGGTGCTATTCAGAAGTTACTGAAGGAAGCTGAGCGCCTGGAAATAGCCATCTGGCCGCTGCCCCCAGAGCTCGACGATGCCGAGCTCGAACGACGCCTATATCCGTCAAGCACACCAGTGCGCTCTCGACGTTTCGAACAACCCGACTGGCCTGTCGCCCACCAGGAACTCAGGCGCAAAGGCATGACCAAGCAGCTGCTGTGGGAAGAGTATCGGCAGGCTAATCCTGAGCGTGCCTACAGCTATTCACAGTAATGTGAACGCTATCGTCAATGGGTCAAGAAACAACGCCGCTCAATGCGCCAGACACACCGTGCTGGTGAGAAAGCGTTCATTGATTACGCCGGCTCCACCATCCCCGTTGTCGACAATCGCACCGGCGAGATCATGTTCGAGGCAGCCATTTTTGTTGCTGTTCTCGGTGCCAGTAACTACACCTACGCCGAGGCAACGCGATCTCAACAACTACCTGACTGGTTGCAAAGTCACGTTCGCCTGTTCAACTTTCTTGGTGGGGTTCCGGAGGCGGTTGTACCCGACAATTTACGCAGCGCTATCAGTAAGGCCTGTCGCTATGATCCGGATACCAACCCCAGTTACCAACAACTGGCAGAGCACTATGCGGTGGCGGTACTACCGGCTCGTCCTTACAAACCCAAAGACAAATCCAAAGCTGAAAACGGGGTCTTGGTTGTGCTTCGCTGGATCATCATGCGACTAAGACATCATACCTTTTTCTCTCTTGGTGAGCTTAACCAATGTATTCGTGAGCTGCTGATTGATCTTAATACCCGTGCGTTCAAACAGCTTCCCGGTAACCGCAAAGAGGCGTTCGAGCGACTGGACAAACCTGCGTTACGCGCCTTGCCACGACAGCCTTACCAGTATATCGATATCAAGAAAGTGCGTGTCAATATCGACTACCACGTTCAGTATAACGATCACCATTACTCGGTACCCCACCAGTACGTTGGCGAGAAGCTGGAGGTGCACGCATCGGATGCAACACTGCATATCTACTTCCGGGGAAACTTGGTCGCAACACACTTGAAAAGTAGTGGTTTTGGTCAAACGACAGAAGCGGCACACATGCCGGAACGTCATGCAAAACATCTTCAATGGACACCGGCCAGAATTCTAGGTTGGGCAGCGAAGATTGGTCCTGATACTCGCCAATGGGTGGATGCTCAGCTGACGACAAAAGAGCATCCTGAACAAGCCTATCGTATCTGTTTGGGTTTACTCAGTCTGAGCAAGGACTATCCGGCCTGTCGCCTTAACAGCGCCTGTCGTCTTGCCAATGCTGAAGGGCTGATGCGACTTAAGCAAATCAAGTCTGTGCTGAAAAGTAACCGGGATCAGTTGCAGGAGCAACTCGATCTAGACAGCACCCTTCCTCAATCCCACGAGAACGTTCGTGGCGCTAGTAGTTTTCACTAATCAACCAGAGAACATCATCATGAGTGCACAAACATTAAACCGCTTACGCGAGCTTAAACTGTCCGGCATGGCCATCGCATTAGAGCATCAACAACAGCAAGTATCAGCCTTTGAAGGTCTGTCGTTTACAGAGCGCCTGGACATGTTGCTCGACCGTGAGCAGATACTGCGAGAGAATCGTAAACAGGACCGACTGATACAACAAGCACAATTTAAACTGCAGGCGTGTGTACAACAGATCGAGTATGGTCACGGGCGTAACATCAAAAAAGATGTGGTCGCAAGATTAGCCCAATGCGACTGGATCGAACGTCATCAGAATCTGCTACTCACAGGACCTTGCGGCAGTGGCAAGACCTACCTTGCCTGCGCTGTGGGTCATGCTGCCTGCCTGCGCGATTACAGGGTGCGCTACTTCAGGATGTCACGCCTGTTCCTGGAGCTTACCCAGGCCAAGGCTGACGGCAGCTATGGCAAGCTGCTGCGGCAATTGTCACGGGTCAGCGTAATGGTATTGGATGACTGGGCGCTAGAGCCCCTTCAGCCATCACACCGACATGATTTGATGGAGATACTGGATGATCGTCACGGCAACAGTTCAACGATCGTTATCAGCCAGCTTCCGACTGAACAATGGTACGACAGCATCGGCGAAAACACTCTTGCTGACGCTATCCTGGATCGCCTCATGCACAATGCGCATTCCCTGAAACTCGAGGCAAGAGAGTCGATGCGCAAAGTGCTCGGGCAGTTGACTGAAAGTGAACACTTGCAGTAAAAAGACCACTCGCCGATACATTGGTTTGTCAGGTGTTCACGTTCGACCGGAATAGGTGTTCACAATCACCGGAATACGCAACATCGGCAGACTCCTTTGATCGCAACCGATGACAAGGACCAAATTGCTGCTGTAGCCAAAGCTTGGATTAAGCTTTGCATCTACGTATAGATCTACTTTGTGCACTCACATAACGATCAGTTGCAAATCCGTGTTACATAATTTTTGCTTGTAGTGGATATTTATCAGGATTTAGCAGTATTGCTTCAGATAAATCCACGTCTAGCTCGGGCCAGTAATAATGGCCCGGATTTGGTTCTTCAACATTTGTAATTTGACTTACAGTTTTCTCTTTGAACCACGGATACAATTCATACGGTAGAAAATGTTCAGTGCCGCGCACATAGAGCCATATTCCATGCCCGGATATGTTTGTTACTTCAATTTCCGAAGTGCTGTTTCCAGGCTGCAATGAGTTCATCTTTGTGCTCCTCTACTAGAGTCTGTATTTCACTTAGCTGTTTGCGTGAATATTTACTATTCTTGCTCAGTTCAATCTGCGGTTCTAGCCAATATTTCGCCTCGCCATCGCCAGATATAACGTGTACGTGCATTCTAGCCTCTTCTCGAGAAAAGAAAAAGAATCGATAACCTTTTTCACGAAATACTGTTGGACTCATATACCGCTCGTAGTGTTTTTTGAGAAATGCAGAATCTAGTGAAATGTATCACGTGCCACACATAACATTCGCATTAAGCTGAACTTGAGGCTGACGCGACGAAGCGGCAGCGCAGACGTGGCAGGGTCAAGTTACAGCTTCCGGGTAGGAGCGGCTGTTAGCAGCCGCGCACCGGGTCATCGGTGGCAGTCGCCCGCCACCGATTCCCACAGAACGTAGCGTGCGGATTTCCCGCACTACGCTCTTCAGGCAGTGTTTCACAGCACAGCAAGTGACTGGAATTGAACATAGTTCAACCTCAGACTTGGTTGCTGTAACGGGAACCGTAACTTGATCTTGTGGAAAACTTCCCACGTAACCCTACCTTCACGGTTACGGCTATTCAGCATCTTTCGCCAATACCTCTCGACGAATCGGTGAACCCTTTGGAGAGCTCTAAAATTACCGGCAACGCCGTAATAGCCATAGTGGCCTCGCAGCACTTGGTTCAGGTTAATCACTTGCTCTCGTACCGGAAGATGACGCATTCGGCTCATTAAGTCGCTCAAGTTGGCAATGCTACGACGAAGCCGAGACTTCTCCGTGCGAAAACCGACTTTGAAATTGCCTTTTCGATTGCGCGAGCAGAAGAGAGTAAAGCCCAGAAAGTAAATTGTCTCTGGACGTTTTCTCCCTCGCTTACTTGCATACAAATCAGCAAATCGACCAAAGTCAACCAACTTTGTCTTCGTAGGTTCAAGTGCTAGACTAAATTTCCCCAATCGCTTTTGCAGAACAGTTTGGAAACGTATTGCATCCTCACGATATTGGAAACATACAACAAAGTCATCAATGTAGCGCACTAAATACGCCTCACCTCGTAACCGAGGTTTGACAATTTGCTCGAACCAAATATCCAGCACATAGTGTAGATACAGGTTACTCAGCAAAACACTAATTGACCCACCTT
>CAYGSW010000408.1:0-4173 GCA_964352535.1 uncultured Granulosicoccaceae bacterium
GGGTAGGTGAGTGGTAGATACTATTTTGGAACTGTAACCTGAATCCTACTCTAGTGTGACCTTCAAACGCTTCAAACAGCGGTTCGCGCAGGGGGGCGCTCGCCCGAAGCTGTATCGGGTGTGCTGTGTCTGGATTACTCATGAATCAAGCGCATCCTTGCGTGTGAAACGAGTGTTTCATGATTATCCGGGGCAGGTTCAAGCGTGGCTCACGGATATCAGGCTGATAGCGCCTATCGCGCTTCCAGATCAAATGCGGCCGCCATCAATGCCTGTGTGTAGTGCTCTTTCGGGCTGTCCAATACCTGATGTGCAGGTCCACTCTCCACCACCTTGCCTTCGCGCATGACAATAATATCGTCGCTCATGGCACGGATTACTTTCAAGTCGTGGCTGATAAATAAATAGGCGAGCTGGTGTCTGGTTTGTAGATCCTGCAGCAAAGAAACGATCTGAGCCTGTACGGACATATCCAGTGCGGACGTGGGTTCATCAAGAATCACCAGCGCAGGTTTTAGTACCATGGCACGTGCAATGGCTATGCGCTGACGTTGACCTCCAGAGAACTCATGCGGAAATCGATGCAGTGCACTTTGCTCAAGACCTACCTCTTCCAGCACTTGGGAGACGTGTTTGACACGCTCTTGCAACGTTAATGCAGGTTGGTGAACCTTCAGCCCTTCGGCAATGATTTGCAGGATGGACAAACGAGGGCTAAGACTGCCATAGGGGTCCTGAAAGACGATCTGCATGGATTGTCGCAGCTTGCGTAGTTGCTGTTTTCCCATGGCATGAACAGGATTGTCTTTGAACAGTATTTGCCCTTCACTTTTTATCAGCCGTAGTAGTGCCAGGCCCAGCGTTGTTTTTCCGGAACCTGATTCGCCCACTACACCCACAGTGCGACCCGGTTGCACGTTGATGCTTATCCCGTCGCATGCATGCACATAATGTTGAACGCGACCAAGCAAGCCTCCCTTGATCGGAAAGCTAACGCGAACATCGGTAGCCTCGAGGATGGTGCCAGCCGAAAGCGGTTCACGCACCGGTAATGCACTGGGTTGTGAGCTGAGCAGTCTTTGTGTGTAACTGTGTCGCGGATTGGTGAACAGAGGTTCGGGTTTACTGTGCTCAACCACCTTGCCTTGTGTCATCACATGAACCTCATCTGCCATTTTCCGTACGATGCCAAGATCATGTGTGATAAGAAGCAAGGCCATATTCATACGCTGCTTGAGTTCGTTCAACAAGTCCAGAATCTGTGCCTGTATTGTTACGTCAAGTGCGGTGGTGGGCTCGTCTGCAATGAGTAGGTCTGGCTCATTCGCCAGGGCCATGGCGATCATCACCCGTTGGCGTTGTCCACCAGAAAGCTCATGTGGGTAGGCACGCAGTCTGGATTCGGCATTGCGGATACCGACAAGCTCAAGTAGCTCCAATACGCGGTCGCGCGATGCCTTGCCACTCAGGCCACGATGCAGCTTCAATGACTCAGCGATTTGCTTGTCGATGGTGTGCAGCGGATTGAGTGAGGTCATCGGCTCCTGAAATATCATGCTGATGTTGTTGCCTCGCACACTGCGCAGCACTGAGGATCCAGCACCAATCAGTTCCTGTCCGTTGTATTGAATGCTGCCACCCGGATGATGTGCAAACGGGTAGGGTAGTAGTTGCATTATGGACAGGGCAGTAACAGATTTTCCTGAGCCGCTTTCCCCGACCAGGGCCACGCTCTGGCCTTTGTCGATGGTCAGAGAAACATTCTCCACGGCCACTGCCTGGTTTTCACCATGACCAAAGGCAACCTGCAGATCACTGATGTTTAACAGGGGCGTGTTCATGTGCGCACGCCCTTGTTGCTGACATCGTTAGTGCTGCTGTCCGTGTTCTGTGTGCCAACAGTCCCGCCATGTGCCGAAAATGTCTTGCGAGGGTCCAGTGCGTCACGTACCGCTTCCCCTACAAATACCAGCAGACTCAGCATGACGGCAAGCACGACAAACGCTGTCAAGCCCAGCCAGGGTGCGTGAAGATTGTCGCGTCCCTGCTTTAGCATCTCACCCAGTGATGCCGAGCCAGGTGGAAGGCCCAGACCAAGAAAGTCCAGCCCCGTAAGCGTAGTGACAGAGCCACTGAGAATGAATGGCATGAACGTCACTGTCGCCACCATGGCATTAGGCAGTGTATGTCGCACCATGATGGCGGTATCACTGACACCCAGCGCTTTCGCAGCACGTACGTACTCAAAGTTTCTGGCGCGGAGAAATTCGGCGCGTACAACACCCACTAATGATGTCCAGCCAAACAGCGTCATTAGCACCAGCAATGAGATGAATCCGGGTTCGATGACACTGGCCATGATAATCAGCAAGTACAACACGGGCAGACCTTGCCAGATTTCTATGAAACGTTGTGCCAGTAAATCCAGCAAGCCACCGAAGTAGCCTTGCACAGCGCCTGCCGCCACACCGATAATCGTGCTGAACAACGTCAGCAACAGTCCGAAGCTTACCGATATACGAAAGCCGTAGATAATTCTAGCCAGAACGTCTCTACCTTGATCATCTGTGCCCAGCCAGTGCCTGCCTGAGGGTGCGCTGGGTGGTGAACTGACCAGGTCAAAGTCGATGCTCTGGGCGGAGAAAGGAATCAGTGGCCAGTACAGATCGCCTTTTTCCTTGATCAGATCTGTGATGTAGGGATCGCTGTAATCTGCATCAAAATCAAGATCGCCACCAAAGGTACGCTCTGAATAATTCTTGAACACCGGAAAGTACCAGGCATTGTCGTAATGAATGGCAATGGGGCGATCATTGGCAATAAGCTCGGCACCCAGCGATATTGCATACAGCACAATGAATATCCAGAACGCCCAGAAGCCCCGGCGATTCTGCTTGAAGTTGTGCAACCTACGTTGATTGATGACGCTTAGTGGCATGAATGGTCCGTGTTACGCGTCTTAAAAATTGCGGCTGTCAAAGTCGATACGAGGATCAATCAGGTGATACATCACATCACCGATCAATTGCAGGATCAATCCCAGGAGCGTAAAGAAATACAAGGTTGCAAAGACTACCGGGTAGTCGCGGTTTATGGTGGCTTCCCAGCCCAGAAGACCAAGTCCATCCAGGGAGAAAATGACCTCGATGAGTATCGATCCTGTAAACAGGATACTGATGAAGGCACTGGGAAATCCTGCAATGACAATGAGCATGGCATTACGGAAAACATGGCCGTACAAAACCTGTCGTTCGTTTAGTCCTTTGGCACGTGCCGTCTGCACGTATTGCATGCTGATCTGATCAAGAAACGAGTTTTTGGTTAGCATGGTCAGGCTGGCAAAACCACTGATGACCATGGCAGTGACCGGCAGCGTTATGTGCCAGAAATAGTCTCGAATCTTCTCTGGCCATGACATGTCTTCCCATCCGGGAGAGACAAGCCCACGCAGCGGAAAGAAATCGAAGTAACGGCCCCCGGCGAACAACACGATAAGCAGGATGGCAAACAGGAATCCGGGTATGGCATAGCCAACCACAATGGCACCACTACTCCATACATCGAATCTGGAGCCGTCCCTTACGGCCTTGCGAATACCCAGTGGTATGGAAATGATGTAGACAAACAGCGTTGTCCACAGGCCCAGGCTGATAGATACCGGCATCTTATCGAGCACCAGGTTGATAACGGTTTCGTCGCGAAAATAGCTGCTGCCAAAATCAAAACGTGCGTAGTCCCAGAGCATCTTGAAGAATCGCTCATGAACGGGTTTGTCGAATCCGAACTGTTTTTCAATATCGGCAATGATGGCTGGATCAAGACCCTGTGCGCCACGGTAGGTAGAGGTGGTGCCGGATTGCAACGACCCACCCGTTTGGTTATTGGTTTGAATATCTCCAGCCTGGCCGGCAAATCCTGCCGTTGCGCCTGCCGCGTTGCCGCGCATTTCAGCCAGCACCTGCTCTACCGGGCCACCGGGTGCAAACTGGATGACGACAAAGTTGATCACCATTATCCCGACAAGTGTCGGGATAATCAGTGCAAGTCGTCTCAGGATGTAGGCGAACACTAGTGGTCCGTCAACCTGATAATGTCGATAGCAGCGAATCTGGCAGCCGCGCTATCAAGACGTCTTCGCGAAGCTGTACTGGAGTACTGCGAGCGGAGACAACG
>CAYGSW010000409.1:0-4160 GCA_964352535.1 uncultured Granulosicoccaceae bacterium
CTTTCACTCGATCAGCTTATTCTCGGACAAGCTCCTAGGAGGCTGTCCAACGTTACTTATACACATATGACTGACACGATAAACAGAACGTTCAAAGGTAGCTTTACTCAGCAAGAGCCTATTCCTCAGGATGCCATTGATGCAGCTGTTGAGGTTCTACAAGGTGGCAGGTTGCATCGCTACAACGTGGCATCCGCGGACGAAATATCACAAACTGCTGCACTGGAAATCGAGTTTGCACGCTATCAGAATCAGCGCTTTTGCCTGGCCTGCGCATCCGGTGGCTATGCCCTGCAACTGGCCATGCGTGCATTCGGACTTGAACACTTAGAGCCTGTCCTGACCAACGGTTTCACATTGTCGCCCGTTCCGGGTGCAATCGAGGCTGTCGGTGGGCGTAGCGTGCTCGTGGAATGTACTGCTGATCTTGTTCTTGATCTTGATCATCTGGAGCATCAAATTGCACACAGTGGAGCTCGCTTGCTGCTGCTGTCTCATATGCGTGGACATCTCGTCGACATGGATGATCTGTGCAATCGCTTGGCGCGACACAATGTCGCTTTGATTGAGGACTGCGCGCACACCATGGGCGCAACCTTCAATGGTCGTAAAAGTGGATCACACGGAGTCATGTCCTGTTTCAGCACCCAGACTTACAAGCACATCAATTCGGGGGAAGGTGGACTGCTAACCTCAGACGATGACCAAATGATGGCTCGCGCTATAGTCTTATCCGGCTCGTACATGTTGTTTGAACGGCATGCGGCGGCTCCAGACGCTTCGGTGTTCAAGGACATAAAGCTGCAGACCCCTAACTGCAGTGGTCGGATGGACAATCTCAGAGCCGCCATATTGCGTCCACAACTGGCGCGCCTGGATGACAACGGCAAGCGCTGGAACGAGCGCTACGATGCATTTGCCAAAGGCCTCAACGTCGCCAGTAACTCGATCGTCTTGCCCAGGCGCCACCCTTTGGCGTATGAGATCCCTAGTTCTATTCAGTTCAGCATTGACCGATACACGGACGATCAGAATCAGGAATTTCTGGCCCGTTGCGCCGCGCAAGGTGTTGAACTCAAATGGTTTGGCGCTGAAGAACCTAAGGCATACACCAGCCGCTACGACAGCTGGCAGTATCTGGAAGCTGCATCACTGCCTGAAACTGATATTGTTCTGAAACGTCTATACGACTGCCGATTACCACTGACGTTCTCTGTAGACGACTGTCATTTTATCGGAGAATTGATAGCCAGTATTGACGCACAGCTGTAGTACGCAGCAGCGGCATCAGAAAGACCTATGAGCCAAAGCTACGGACTGCGATCAACGCCGTGTTCCTTGCCATAATTTGACGGTCAGTGGGTCGCCTGCCAACGCCTGTGTGGGGCCAGGTTCAAGTCCTGCCTGACGCATACTAAATTCAATCTCCTTATCATTGAATCCAAGTCGTTGATGTTGATGCTCAACGCGCAATTGCTCTTCCTGATGAGCTGCAAAGTCGACAATAACCAGACGCCCGTTGGGAAGCAAGGTACGAGCAGCTTCTGCCACCACTGCTGTCGGCTCCATGCTGAAGTGCAGAACTAGATGCAAGGTAGCCACCTCGATGCTGGCATCATCAATAGGCATGTTGTACATATCACCCTTGCGGATCTGGATATGCTTGTATTGATCTTTTTGCAATTGCATGCGCGCGATGGCCAACATCTCGGCGCTCGTATCTATCCCGATCCCCCGATCAATCTGATTGGCAAACAATTCAAGCATGCGCCCCGTACCCGTTCCTATATCCAGAAACGAGGAGATACGCTGCGGCCCGATAGTATCAAGCAGCATTTTTTCAACTGCAGCCTCGGCTACATGCAACGTCCGGATCTTGTTCCAGTCCGCCGCATTCTCCTTGAAATAATTGTCGGCAATGGCTGCGCGCTTTTCACGGGTTTTTTCGAGTCGCGCCAGATCTCTCGAGAGCTCTGCATCGTCCGCAGGCAACAAATCAACCAGTGTGCGAGCGAGGTGCCCTGCCCGATCCTGTTCTGCCAGCCGGTAGAAAACCAGTGAGCCTTCGCGGAACCGGGAAAGCAGACCTGCTTCAACCAGCAACTTTAAGTGCCGAGATACGCGTGGCTGGCTCTGTCCGAGTATTTGCGTGAGTTCAGTGACGCTGAGCTCTGCGTGCGCGCACAACGCAAGCAGCCGAAGCCGGGTTGGCTCACCTGCTGCGCGTAAACCCGCAAGTAGTGCGTCCATCAGTTATGTACATATCTTGATATGAGTCTTGAAGTATGCCTGATTTCAGTGCAAGACACGCAAGACCCTTACAAAACACAACTATCCAATATCGCGCACACAGCACTTACTACAAGTGCCGAAGATACCGAATTGCAGCAGGCACGGTAAACAATGCAGCTGCTCCCAGCGCAAGAATGCTCTGTGAGATTGTCAGCAATGCCTGGCCCTTAAATGCGCTGAAAAGACCATCCAGCAAAATAAGCAGCAATAGAACCAGCGCTGGCACATACAGACCTGCAGCTGGAATCTGACTACTTGCATCCTCGGATTCATCATCCCGGTCCTTGAAATCATCGTCACTTGAAGGCTTGATTATGGAGGACGCAGAGCTGACTTCCCTGGCTGTCGTGTTCACCACCAGTTTTCGGCTAACACGCAACGACTCCAGGTCGGGGAAATTCTTGGCCGCCAGGCTCTGGAGCGTACTGTTAGGCCAGATGCGGTAGAACTGCACCTGCTCTGCCTCAGAACGCCCATGCGGGTCTACCCTGATAACAAAACCCTGCACAAACTTTCCAGCCAATCGGCTTGCGTAGGCACCCGTCTCGATAGCTGCTTGTTTGAGTCGTTCCGGATTCACTGCGTCAACGACTTCAATAACGGCCAGTGGATCAGCGTTATCAGGATCCACCAGGACAAACGTGGGGATATTCATGCCACTACCCACTTGGGCGGTGGGTCCCAGCAAATCGACATCAACAACTATTGATGCCCTGGGGAATCCGTATTGCAGGAGAAAGCTATAAATGAGGTCGTCCAAGGTTCATTCACCTGAAATTTAAGCTGCCACGCCGTGCAGGGTACTTAGCTAAGCAAGTTAACGTCGATGTATTGCCTTGCAATGAGATCTAGCGCACAAAATTGAAAGACTACACGCAAATTAAAGGTCATGTTCATCTGTCACTATAAAATCTTTACGATGCCTTTGCGGGGGTTGGGCCCTATCCATTGTTCGAATCATTGACAAAATATCGGTTTGCGGCCAACCCACAAGTCTTTTAACTTAATATCGCTCTGTTAATGACGCCGCAGTACAGCGCAATGTTGATCGGTTGACAGTAAATTCACCGCGCGCAAAGCCTGGATTTTTTATACGCGACACGCTGTCTCAGCTCAGATAGACTGTCTCTCGCGTGGATGTGCGTGCGCTCATCGATACTGTGCGAATTTACGCACTTTATTACCATCAGTGTCCAAGCTGTCCGACGTGTGGTCTTGGCTCTGTCCGGGGAAACCTTGTCTTTGTAATGAAGTCTTGCGTCATGTTAGTTGGCGCTCTTGCACGTTTTGCATCTTTAATCGAGTCGTGAAATATCTTCCGGACATATTTTCATGAACCCGGTGTTCAAACACGACCTGAATACGTAGTATTTTTTATCTAATCCCACCCATGCCAGCTAGCTTGTAGATGGTTAAAGGTGGATATCAAAGTAATAATGGAGGTCATACCCCGATGTGGAAAAAAGCTCTTCCGATAGCAGCCGTGCTGGTATTGGGCTGGATTGTTCTAAACCTGTTCAGCGCCAAGGAAGCTGAGCAAGCCAGTCCCGATGTGGCACAAGTTGCTGAAGAAGCAACCGACGCCGCCACTGAAACTGCTGAGGCAGCATCCGACGAAGTCGCTGACGTTGCAGCTGAAACAACTGAAGCGGTTACTGATGCTGCTGCTGAGGCGACCGATGCGGCTGCGGAGACTGCAGAAGCGGTTGCTGAAGCAGCCACTGAAACTGTTGCAGCTGTCACCGATGCAGCAACTGACGCGACAGAAGCTGCCACTGAAACTGTAGAAGCTCTCACCGATGCAGCTGCTGAAGAAAACTAAGATGACTCAGAAACAGTAAAAGAAGACCCGGCGGGAGCACCAGAGG
>CAYGSW010000410.1:0-4133 GCA_964352535.1 uncultured Granulosicoccaceae bacterium
CACGACGAATCCTATGCGGTATCATATGCGGCTTCAGCATCAGGTGTGCTGACAGTCGCCTTTGGGGGCGTTAGCTCAGTTGGTAGAGCATCTGACTTTTAATCAGGTGGTCGTAGGTTCGAATCCTACACGCCCCACCATTAAATCCCGCTTGCCATCGACGGCTCCTCCTTCAGGTCAACACTCGACAGATCCAGAATCTGAGTGTTGCGGGCATCGCATGTGACTCGTTCATCAATCAGGTGCCAGCCACAAAACATGCACATCAAGGTTTGGCGCAAGGTGCATCCCCTCGTCAACACGCGTAGCTTGCTCCCTTGATCCGTTGATTGTAAAACCGTTCAATGGGAGGTGCGTTTAACCACTTTTCAATCAGTCCATTGGATACTCCGCAATACTGGTACCACGTGGCGTTGAGCTGCACCACAGTCGTGTCTGAGCTGTGTTCGTAACACAGATTCCGTATAAAGCTACTACGGGTTATTCGTGTGCAATCAAAAGCGGATAGGTCAACTTGACCCACGTATTTTACGAAGACTACGCTTGCGCTTAACGTGCTGATGGTGCACACAAGTAATACGAGCAGGCTGAAAACAAGAATCCGTTGTTTTGTCGAGCCTGCTTCTGCCATTTCAAGTTTCTGTTGTTAGAGCGTGAGTCATGATGATAAGCGTAGGTCATGACAATGAATGCATTACGGCATTGCCTTGCGTTATCTGTACAAAAGTGCAACATGTTGTATATGTAGTTTGTGTAGCAGTGACAGAATCAAAAGAGGACCTACAGTTCATATAGTTTGCGTTACCTCCGTGTCTTAATTTCATTGCAGTGTTCATATCATTGCAGTGTTTTTGGCGCAATGAGCAATGCCATTTGCGTTCTCATAGTCATAGTCCATGTCTTTCCAGTGGGGTGGTAAAAATGATTCAACGAACCATGTACGTTTTAGCAGTACAACATCTGCATAAATCATCTGATTACTACCGAGATGTCCTGGGTTTTACCATTCACGAGATAGGCGACGATGGGTGGGGCGTATGTTTCAACGTGATAGTTGCCGAATAATGGCAGGACATTGTCCTGATTCGATACCAGCACGAGACTTGGGCGATCATTCATACTTTGCGTATCTGGTGTTAGAGGATGCAAGTGCCTTTTACAGTGAAGTGGTTGCAAACAACGCTGAGGTAATCAAGTCGCTACGCGATGAGCCATGGGGTATGCGTGAGTTTGGTGTGCGAACCAATGATGGGCATCGAATAATGTTTGGGCAGGATATATAGGTTGATGCTCAATGTTCGCCCGGCTCATGCAAGCAAGTGACTTTAATTACTCTTTGAAAGATTCAGTCTTAGCTGCTAACCACGAACCCACAATCCCAACTACCCAGGCGACTGCAAACAGGGCAGTAGCGATGGTCATACTCTTCGATTCATTCGTGCTTCCTTGATCAGTCATCAATTGCATTATTGCCCCAAGTTCTGGCTGTACTTCACCACTGAGTATTCTTTCGGCAATACGGTTTGCTTGTGTCATTGCATTGGATACCAGCACGAAAAGCGCAGCACACGCTGCCAGTATCAATATGATTGCCTGCCATCGTTTAGCCAGATACCAATGCCCTGCGCCAGGGAACACCAATGCCGAGAGCAATAGGGCTTTTGTCGATCTATGCATGCAGGTTCAGACTCCGGTTGATCAAGGATAACGCTAGCCCGGACTGTCCATGAATAATCCAGCGTCGGTAAAGGTGAGCATAACGTCATGAAGTCGTAGCGCTAACCATACTAAGCTGGTCAGACTACAAAAAAGGACTGGTAGCACGAATCTGGCGGGAGAACGTACTATGATTTTGGTCCAAAGGCTAAAGAGCACATCAATCATCAAGAGTGTTCCGAAGTTCATTGAGACAGTGGTAATGTCCGCGTGCCTGATCACTATGTACAACATAGTGAGGTTTGTCTGCATAGTCACGGATAAAGAGGAGCCCCGGTGCAATCTTTACCGATTGATTAGCGTACTAGCGGTTGTAGTGTTTACAACATTAGTGTGGTGGTATTTTCAAATACTTGATCATCGTACTGAGTAAGTCGTACGGAGTAAGTTGGCACGCACACATGTTTGCCAGATAGGCAACTGGAACTCTAATTGCATGTTCATGCCAGGCTCAAACCTGGTTAACGATCGCATGAAAACACGGCGTCACGATGACAGAAGTTCTCCAAGGGTTCTCTTGGTGGTTACATCACTGATGCTCAGTGTTCTGTTCCTGCTCTGGTGGCTGGTTTAACGCACAATTCAGCACTTGCCAGCCTTCATCTCTTGCCGTCGCATAGGCATGCCATCAATTTGACTGATGAATGCATCCAGATCGTTGACGCTGTTTGAACGTGCCTTGACGCCTCCGTCCTTGCCAATTAGCACCATCTCGTAGCCAGCATCCATTGAACGTCGCTGTCGAACAAGTGTCGACACAGATGTCGTATCAAGCTGCAACCCCTGATAGACAAGCTCGGTATTTTTTGTTTCGTCTATGTTGATGACAAGCACTTGACGATCTTCCAGCTGGCAACGATTGGCGTCAATCCATTCAACAAGGTTCGTATATTCCGTCGAGCCAGGCGCTGCGAACACTACAATAAGGCGATGCTGCCATTGCAACTCTCCCAGATTGGACGCACTAACAGTGTTCATGAAAATCGACAGTAAAATTGTGAGGCATGGAAACAGGGCAACACGTATTCTTCTGGACATGATTTTGATACCCCCTTGTCAGTAAACCGGATGAGCAACGTTAATCGCCTGCAGCGACGATTTGCAGGTAGTGCACTGCTATTGCTTCTACTGTTCATCATAGGACTGAGCATAGCGTTTCCTCCGTCTGAGTACATTCCTGCCTCTCGATGGGGCGAAGCACTCGAATCTGCGGGGATAAAGGGAATGGTGGTTTTTCTGGTAGGAGGTATGTTGGCAACCTCGGTGGGATTGCCCAGACAGCTAGTGGCTTTTATCGGCGGATTGGCTTATGGGATGGGGCTCGGGCTCGGCATGTCGTTAGTCGCTGCTTTGAGTGGTTGTCTGCTTACGGCGACTGTGTCTCGTCGTTTTTTTGCAGATATCGTCATTGCCCGGTTTCCCAAGCCCATCGCAACTCTGGACAAGCTGATAGAGAGGGATCTGTTTCTGAAGATTCTGGTTCTGCGCCTGCAACCACTGGGGACCAACCTGCTTACCAATGTGTGTATCGGTTTTACACAGGCATCGTTAACAAAGTTCATCGCTGCATCGGCGATAGGCTACGTTCCTCAGATGCTCGTGTTCAATTTGCTGGGTGTCGGTGTGCGTGTAGATTCTCAAGCACAACTTGCCTTGAGCGTGGTGCTCTTGCTGGTATCTGTTGGTTTAGGGATACTTTTGTACAAGCGACACGTCAAAATACGATGAGTGACATTGACATAGATTAAATAAACGGCAAAGTTACATGATGATTCGTCAATATAGGTTGACACTTTGTCAGTAAAACTTTTAAATGGACCTGCGGTGTGTGACATGCTTCACATCGCAACCTCCTCCAAGTGGTACTTGCAGGCAAGGAAGTCGACACAGGCCAGGGACGGCCACTTTTTTTTTAGTTTGCCGAGGCTTGCACCTGTCGTAACCGCCATCTGATATCACTGCAATTTATACTTGCAAATTTTTCCGAGTTAACAGAACCTTCGGTGAGTTTTGCGTTATGGTCTGCGCGAAACTGAATGAACGACTCACTGAAAGAGCCAGGACAGGGATAATTGCAGATGTCATTTTTAACGCGCACTTCGAGTTTAACGCGCACTTCAAGCTTGCTACTGCCTCTTGGGGCTTTGTGTATATTGCTGTCCACATCGGCCACGGCCATAGAAGGAAGCTGGCAGGCTGGCGTCAATGTGGGTCTGTCCATTCTATCCCCGGATACGGATGGCTCCGGTTTCTCATTGGATGATGATCAGTCTTCGGCCGTTAGTGCCTACTTTGGTCTGGATCTAACACCCCTCATTTCTGCAGAAATCGCTTTTACCGACTTGGGTGAAGCCACATTGTCGCAAAACGAAACGATCTCTTATCAGGCGATCTCTGTGGGAGCCACAGCCTATGTC
>CAYGSW010000411.1:0-4112 GCA_964352535.1 uncultured Granulosicoccaceae bacterium
GCGGCGGCTGGTGAACTCTGAATCCTAATATTTCGGGTTGACGGACTACTAGAGACAGGAAGACATACCGCCATCAACGAACAGTGTGTGTCCATTGACAAAGCTTGAAGCGGGTGAGGATAGAAAAATGCAGGCGCCTACAAGCTCGGGAAGTTGCCCCCAGCGTCCTGTGGGTGTGCGTTTGGATACCCAGGCTGTGAATTCCGGATCTGCCACCAAGGCTGCATTTAAAGGCGTGTCAAAGTACCCGGGTGCGATAGCGTTGATTTGCAGGCCATGCTGGGCCCAATCGGTGGCCATGCCTTTTGTCAGATTGGCGACCGCACCTTTGGTTGCGGTGTAAGGCGCAATCCCCGGGCGCGCCAGAGACGTCTGAATGGAGGCTATGTTGATGATCTTGCCAGCACCTCGCTTGATCATGTGACGTGCAACTGCTTGTCCGACATGGAATACCGATGCCACGTTGGTTTGCAGCAGTTTATCGAACATGGCGGGGTCGAAGTCCTCAAGGGGGGTGCGATGCTGCATGCCTGCGTTGTTTACCAGTATGTCAATGGCGCCGTGCTCGCTCTCGAACGCGTTTACAGCCGTGGCACAGTCTTCATGACTTGTAACGTCAAACGCCAACTGATGAACCGTGGCTCCCGCGCTGCGCATCACATCAGCGGCAGCGCCAAGCTTTTCCTGATCTCGCCCGTTCAGTACGATGGTGGCGCCGGCATTGGCAAGCCCTTGTGCCAGAGTGTAACCAATTCCTTGTGAAGAACCCGTTATCAATGCGGTTTTGCCACTAAGGCTGAAGAGTGAATTTATATCAGTCATACGTTCTCGGCTAGAAGCGTCTTGAAGGTGCCGTGGATCGAAATCCACCTATGGCGTAACATGTTGTAAGGACAGCAGCATAGTATCCATGCCGCACCCACCCTGCGCAAGTACAGTTACCTGATAACCGTTGTGTTGTTGGTCAGGCCTGTCTGCCATTAGACGGACTCAAACGCATGAAAGCCATTGTTATTCACAATGAGAAGGACCTTCGCATAGAAGAGCGAGAGACCGCTGCCCCGGGACCTGGCGAGGTGCAGATCACCATCGCTGCCGGTGGGGTTTGTGGCTCAGATCTGCATTACTACAACCATGGGGGTATTGGCGCTATCCGTTTGCGTGAGCCTATGATTCTGGGGCATGAGGTAGCGGGTTACATATCAGCGCTTGGTAGTGGTGTTACCGATCTGAGCGAAGGAGATCTGGTGGCTGTATCGCCGTCACGTCCTTGTGGAGATTGCAGATTCTGCTTTGAAGGCCTTCACAACCAGTGCCTCAACATGCGTTTCTACGGTTCGGCCATGCCGATGCCGCACATCCAAGGAGCGTTCAGGCAGACATTAAACGCAAGCGCTGTGCAATGCGTAAAATCCAATGGTCTGAGCGCTGGCGAAGCTGCCATGGCAGAGCCTATGGCGGTGGTGCTACATGCCACACGTAACGCTGGCGAGATTCTGGGCAAGCGTGTTCTGGTCACAGGTTGTGGTCCCATTGGCGTCCTGTCGGTCATTGCCGCCAGACGCGCAGGTGCGATTGAAATTGTTGCCACTGATCTGTCTGACAACGCGCTTCGTCATGCATCGCGAGCAGGTGCGGATCGCACGTTCAACACAATGACCGACAGCGATGCCTTGCAACCCTATGCACAGGACAAAGGCTACTTTGATGTGATGTTTGAGTGCTCTGGTGCCGTGGTGGCATTATCGTCGGGCATCAGTGCATTGCGCCCTGGCGGAATCATCATGCAGTTAGGGCTGAGCGGCGACATGTCGCTGCCGATGATGGCTATCACAGCGAAGGAATTGCAGCTGCGAGGCTCTTTCCGGTTTCACACCGAGTTTGCAATGGCGGTGAGTCTGATGTCCAGTGGGCTTATTGATGTAAAGCCTCTCATCACACACACTCTGCCTCTGGACAGGGCTGAAGAGGCTTTTCTGATCGCCGGTGATCGCAGTCAAGCCATGAAGGCGCAGATCGACTTTGCTGCCTGACTGATGGAACGCCAGAATGGTGGCAATCGCTGGCAAGGCCTGACGCCAGAATGGTAGGGTCCTCTGTGTCGTACTGAACCAGACGATCATAAACGTTGGTGACAAGCTCGCCTGAGGAAAACTCATAGGCCTGTGCAGGGTCGATAGCCACTATGTCATCAATATTTTGCGCCACAACCAGTACACCGGGTGGTGTTGCTGCATATGCTGTGGATTGTAGAGCTGGCGTCAGCACTAGCGACATGGCCAGTAGCGCTGAATTATTGCTGGTTGACAGCTTACTGGCCGGCGACAGGCATGTGTTTAACAGTGCTGTCAGTCATCTTGTATTGCCTGCCTTTATTCTCATCAATAAGCTCACGGACGTCTTATACGCAGTGCTTGATCCAAGGAGCACACAGTGAGTTTGTTACAACGCTCATGAGGCTCTACACCTGGCTTGTCAGTCAATCACCTGAAACACGCCTGCAGGCACAAGCGGGCCGAGCGTGGTTGTTGCTGTTAATGCTGGGTCGAAATCCGCTGGCTGTAATGGGCATTCTCATCATCACAGCGTTAGTGCTGGTAGCGGTATTTGCGCCGTGGATAGCACCTGAGACGCCAGTCGGGCAGAACCTTACCAACCGCTTGCAACCACCCAGTGGTGATCAATGGATGGGGACTGATGAGCTTGGCCGGGATATCTTCTCGCGCGTTGTCTACGGTTCGCGTATCACCTTGCTGATTGTCGTGCTGGTTGCCATTATCTCAGCGCCGCTGGGATTGTTGATCGGCGCAGTCAGTGGCTACTTTGGCGGCTTGATAGATCGGATTCTCATGGGTGTAACCGATGTATTTCTGTCGATGCCCAAACTTATTCTGGCCCTGGCTTTTGTCGCTGCTCTGGGGCCTGGAATTGAAGATGATCATGCAAGATCCCAAATATTCTTTGCATCCGGTGATGCGAATTGGCGAGCAGATCGGCGAGGCCGTGCGATGTCACCAACGGATGTCGCGACACGATGTCAAAAAGCGCGTGTTACAGATGCTGGAGAATGTTCGCATTCATGATCCTGCCATGGTGGCCAGGTTCTATCCGCATCAGATATCTGGTGGCATGGGGCAACGTGTGATGATAGCGATGATGTTGATCACCAGTCCCGACCTGCTTATCGCTGATGAACCTACCTCTGCTCTTGATGTGTCAGTTCAGGTAGAGATTCTCAATCTGTTGAAGCGGTTACGCCATGAACAGAATCTCACCTATCTGATGGTGTCTCACAGCTTGCCGGTGGTTGGTTTCATATGTGAACGGATGGCTGTCATGAAGTTGGGGCGAATTGTAGAGACATGCCATACAGACACCCTGCGCACAGGAGATTTTAAACATGCCTACACGCGCGAGCTTTACCAAGCCAGTGGAGTATGAGGAGCTTGCGGCAAAGGCAAGGAGCAGCGGAGTCTGCGGCAAAGGCGAAAATCAGCGGATCAACTCAGGCTGCGTGGCGTCCGCATTCTGTAGCCTTACTCTCAGCTTCAATCAGATTCTGATGCAGCAGGCTGAATATCTTGTTGATCTGTTTGAATCTGTCCAGATCCATCATGATCATCGCTAGAGGCTTATCGCTACGCTCGCGCTTTGCCAGTATTTCATCCAGAAGCCGCCGGTTACCCAGATTTGTCAGCGGATCGGTATAAAGCTGGTCGTATCTCTCAGCGGACTCAAATTAACACGGGTTGATTTGCACGACGCGTTGTCCCAGTTCAAGCTCACTGAGGGCGAATTGGAGTTTCTTCGTGGGTGAGTGCAACTCAAACTTCGCCGCCTCCACGCCATTGAACGCTGAATCTATCTGGTCGCGCTGATCGGGGTAAAGCTCACCCAGGTGTGATGCCAATGTGCCGGAGAAGCTCGTTTCGGCCTGCACAGCACCGAAAAAACCTGTGTTTGCTGACCGGATGACTCCAGACTCGTCCACAAAGGCCACAGCAAGTTTCACCGGGGCTGTCGGCAATTCATTGCTGACGCTGATAGCTGTCTCTGGAACTGAGTCAGGCAGGTGTTGGTTCATCAAACGTCCAGTGTCCAGCGCAGGTATC
>CAYGSW010000412.1:0-4100 GCA_964352535.1 uncultured Granulosicoccaceae bacterium
GAGTTGTGTACAGTGTTTGCCAGGCGTGTGGCCTGATGGCTGGCGCATACTCGAAAAACGCAGCCAATATGCGTGTTGGCCGTGGCAGTATCAGTTCGGAAATACCTGCCACAAGGCAGATAAGCTCCCATGCAACGAAGACACTGACAATCAGAATGGCAGGTGCCAGTTTGCGCGCTTGAATGCTCATGCCATTTGAAGACTGAATAGTCATGCAGCTTTGGGCTTTTTCACTGTGGGGGTATGCACAATGAGATGACGCAGCTCTCGCACCAGGCCTACAAAGGCTGGTTCGAAGGAGATATCAATAGGTCTTGGTCGGGCAAACTTCACTGGTCTGTCATCGATGATTCTGCCCGGTCTCGCACTCATGACGCAGATACGACTTGCCAAATAAGCCGCTTCGCGCAGATCATGCGTCACTAGCATCACGGTAGGGCTACGTTCAAGCCATAAATCCTGTAAGGTTTGCCACAGCTCCTCTCGCGTGAACTGATCGAGTGCACCAAACGGCTCATCGAGCAACAACAGGTCTGGATCATGAATCAATGCTCGGCACAGGTTGGCCCGTTGCATCATGCCACCTGAGAGTTGCCAAGGACTCTTGTCGGCAAAATCCTCAAGTCCCACTTGAGACAGAAGCGCATCGGCGCGATCCTTGTACTCATTATGACGCCTGGCCCGAAACGATTGCTTGAAGGGTGGCACGATCTTCAGAGGCAACATGACATTGTCGCGTATACTCATCCATGGCAGCAGCGATGCACTTTGAAAAGCCATACCCACTCTCACTGGCTTTGCACCCAACTCGCGCCCTGCAAAAAATATATTCCCTGTCGTGGGTTTCAGCAGTTCGCTGACAAGCTTGAGAATGGTTGACTTGCCACAGCCAGAAGGCCCCACCAACGCTACAAACTCCCCCTTGCTGATCGTCAGCGATGTGGGTTGCAACGCTTCGGTCTTATCCTTTGCCTGACCAAACGTGACGCCCACGTTTTCCAACTGCACAAAGCGCTCATTACTCATGAACAACTCCTATATCAGTAATCGCTGCCAGGCTTTGCTCAACATTTGCAGGTGCTGGATGCGGCATGCTTTGAATCTCGGTGACTTGCCTGCCATGGCCTTTGCTATCAGGTATCCACTGTCTATCACGCTGGACAAAGCGTCCACGTACCAGAGTGTGCACAGGCGCACCCACAGTTCTTCTGCCTTCAAAAGGCGTTACCTTTCCTCGGCTGTGCAATTTGTGTGCGCCTATCGTCTCTTCACGCGACATATCCAGAACAGCAATGTCTGCATGAGCACCCACTGCCATGCGTCCCTTTACCGGCCATAAACCAAACGAGCGTGCCGGGTTGGCCGACGACATGCGCACGTACTGTTCGAGTGTCAGTCGACCATTGGCTACCTCTGTCAACATCAGTGGCATCTGCGTCTCTACACCGGGAAAACCACAATCCGCATTCCAGATGATGTCATTGGTTTTCTCTTCCGGGGTGTGAGGAGCATGATCGGTTGAAATCATGTCAACGACGCCACTGTGTAAAGCCTCCCAGATAGCGGCTGAATCCCTGGATTCTCTGACCGGAGGGTTCACGCGAATCACACTGCCAAGGCGCTTATAGTCGCGAGAATCCAGAAAGAGATAACAAGGGCAAGTCTCTCCAGTGATATCAACGCCACGCGCCTTGGCTTCTGCCAATGGTCGCAACTCTCCTGCTGAGGATATATGCAGCACATGGATTCTGGCACCCGTCCACTCAGAAAGGATGGCTGCACGGGCAACCGCTTCAATGGCAACCACCTCAGGCCGAGCAGCAATGTGATACAGCGGTGCATTCAAACCAGCCGCTTCAAGTCGTTCCTGCCGCCACGCCATGATGGATGCGGTTTCTGCATGTAATGAAATCCGCAGACCCGACTGGGCGATAATTTCGAAACCTTCCAGCATGGCACCCGTGGACGGTGATGGTAGATTGCCGAAGGTATTCCCCATAAAGCATTTGAAGGCATTGGCTCCTGCCTTGATGAGTCCGGGAATTTCACTAATATTGTCTTCAGCCAGAAGTCCGTAAAGGCCATAGTCAACACAAGCCTTGGCTGCACATTCCTGCTTCTGTTGCAGCTCAGTCACCGAACGCGTTGGTGGATCAGTGTTGGGCATCTCGAACACTGTGGTCACCCCACCCATGGCAGCGGCCTGTGTGCCGGTTCCCCAGTCCTCCTTATGGGTATAACCCGGCTCACGAAAGTGCACATGGACATCTATGGCACCCGGGATAATATGATGACCGGAGACATCAACCTGTTCTACCGCCTCACCAAGCGATCCAGGCGCACCGATGCCAGCGATAATCTCGTTCTTGATGGCAACGTCTGCCTGTTCACGACCGTGCTCGTGAACCACAGTGCCACCACTGAGTATCAGATCCGGCGTTGACGTGCTCACAAGGCAGCCCACCCACCGTCAACAGGAAGATCAACACCGGTAATTTGTCGCGCGCTGTCAGAGGCCAGAAACAAGGTGGCACACGCAATATCGTGATCAGTGCTGATGCGACCCAGCGCATAATCAGATGCGTGCTGCCTCGCTGCGGCGTCCAGACTCAAGCCGAATTGCTCAGCCACTTGCGGAACCACCTTTTCACGAAACCTGGGACCATCAACCATGCCTGGTGCCACCAGGTTCACGTTGATGTTATGGGGCCCAAGTTCAATGGCAAAGCTTTTGGTCAAACCCCGCAAGCCCCATTTGGAGCTTGAATAGGCGAGGCGCATAGCCCTTCCTCGCATACCAAACGTACCACCAATATTGACAATTTTGCCGCCTCCCAAACGCTTCATAACTGGAGACACTGCGCGTATTAGGTTAAACGGACCACCCATGTTCAACCGTACGATGTCATCGAACTCCTCAGCACTTGTCTCAGCGCCTGTCTTACCGATAGGCCCTGTTCCACCCGCAACATTTACCAGCACATGTATCTGATCATCAAAGCGCTGCAACACGGCATTGATCACTGTATCCACGGCACTAGCGTCAGTCACATCACAGCAAAACACTTCAGCATCAACGCCTAGCTCACGAGCCTGACGTGCAACCTGATCTATGGCCTGCGTGTCTCGACCAAGCAACGCAAGATTTGCCCCTTCCCGCGCAAAACCCAGTGAAATCGCAGTCCCCATACCCTTTGCAGGACCAGTAACCACAACGACCTTATCCCTCAAGTCAAGATTCATCGCAGCGTTTACAACAGCTTGTAGATGCGCTCATCCGATGCAGGCAGAAAAGCATCGGAATAGATCTCATCCATTGACGGTGTCCGTGGAAGCTCCGATGCAGCAACAACCAGGTCGATGGCATTTTTGAAGCGCTCTGGATTGACATTGCCCAACCCTGTTTCGGCTAACTCAGGGTGATTCATCTCATCCTGTAATGTGGCAATCAAGCGCTCACGTTCAACAGCCTTGTTGATTAATGGTTCACGCCTGGCAACCGCCTCCACCGCAGCATCAGGATCATTGAGCGTATCAGCAACACCCTGGTTGATTGCCCAGATCATCCCTTCAACAAGATCCGGACTGTCCTTGGCCATGGCTTTGGGGATGATGAGTCCATTGGAGTAAAGGTCCATACCATAATCGCCAAAGGAGATAAAACGAATATCCTCATCAGGATTCATACCGGAAAGTTTGGCGGAAAACCTAATGGTATTAACGTAACCGAACACACCTTCGACCTGCTCTGATTTAAGCATCTGCTCACGCAGGTTGGATTTGAAGTTCAGTATTTCTATACCTGATGTGTCCAGCTCTGCGATGTTGGCAAAAGCTGGAAACAGCTTTAATGCACCATCGTTTGCAGCACCACCCAGCTTGCGGCCCTCCAGATCCTTGGCAGTGGTGATATCAGATGTTGACAGCACCGCTACCGTAAAAGGTGGCTTGTTGTACATCTGGTAAACGCATAGTGGTGCCTCCTCTGGTTTGGTAGCCGCCAGCCTTATCAGAGCATTGACATCACCGAAACCCACGTCATATGCTCCGCCTGCAACCTGCCCTACTGCAGCCCCAGAGCCGTTACCCTGATACATTAC
>CAYGSW010000413.1:0-4052 GCA_964352535.1 uncultured Granulosicoccaceae bacterium
ATTATTGGAAACGCAAGCATCCAGGATTTGCTTACTTAACATACGTCCCCTACGGCATGACCACGCCAGAATGGAACGCGTGGATCAAGTTCAAGGGCGGCCAGGCACTTTGGGATGAATTGTCGGGCAGTTTTGGACTCAAAGCCATAACGTGCGGCGGCACAGGCACTCAAATGGGCGGATGGTTTAACAAGGAAATCGAATCAGCTGAAGACTTGAAGGGACTGAAAATTCGCATACCCGGCCTGGGTGGTGACGTCATGGCCAAGCTTGGAGCGTCGCCTGTTTCCTTACCCGGCGGGCAAATCTACGAAAACCTTGTATCTGGCGCCATAGATGCCACCGAATGGGTAGGCCCTTACAACGACTATTTCATGAAATTCTATGAAGCGGCCAAATACTACTACTCGCCCGGCATGCATGAGCCTGGTGGTGGACTTGCATTTGGCATGAACAAGCAATGGTGGGAGAAGCGCAGCAATTACGAGAAAATCGTTTTAGAGGCTGCCTGTATGGAGGAAAACGCTGCCCAGCCTGAAGAAGCGATCGCCAACAATGGTGAGTTTCTGACAGTGATGGTCAATGACAATGGCGTTGAGCTGCGCGAGTTCAACGATGACGTGTATGACAGTTTTGGTGAAGCAGCTGAGGAGGTCTTTGAAGAAACACGAGACCATAGCGAGCTGGCAGCAAAGATCAATGACAGCTATCAAAAGAACCTGCGTGAAATGGGTGCTTATCTGAAACTGGCTGAAATTGGATTCTCAAATCAGCGCAATCGGGTATTGGATATTTAACTACCTGCGACAATGCAAGTACGGGTATCCGGTGACAGACACCCCAGGAGATGCCCGAGTGCTTCAGAATGCTCCGCACTCGCGCAGCTCTTGCGGCTTGTCTTCGGATAAACCTAACGCTGAGTAAACAACATCATTGTCCTGCCCCAGCATGGGAGCTATCCGAACTCGCCACCCGCGCTTGAGCCCCAGCCGCCCTGTTGCGCCGATTGGCTGCTGCTCATCGAGCTGCCTCTTTGGCTATTGCTATCATAATCGCTGTTTTGATTTGGCTCTCTAGCCGGACGGTTCGGCCGCGGTGGTGAAGGCGAGGTTGTTGGCTCAGGAGCGGGTACGTACAAGGGAATGAAACAATGAGGCACACACAGTTGTAGTTCCAAATAACAATCCTCTACACCTTTCATACTGATAATCGCTCACGGTTTCAGTACACTTTTCGAGTCGCTTTTCATCAAGCGAAGAAGTACGTCCAGGGGTGATTCCTATGCATGCTGATTACGTTTTTCCTTTAATGGTGCTTTGTATGTTTCCCGCTCGATGGATTATCGTCACGTTAGGGGTTCCAGATCCCTACGGCGTTTTCATTTTTTTTATAGTGATCATTCTCTCTCAATCGTGGCTGCTCAACCGAGTTCGTTGCGAACACTGTAGGCAGCTGATGTGCGAGCACAGCTTGTCATTGAAAGGTTTTTTTTTCTGGCAAGACTACTTGGTCTTTCGTGGTCGCTGCCCTGTTTGCGGTATGAAGCGCAAGGGGTGGTTCTCCCGATCATAAGCGTATATATCCTTTCACCCTAGCCGCGCGACCCACTAGTAGTCCGAGAATAACGATCGAAGCGAGAGTGTGAGATTTTGAGTCAGATTTTCGCGTCAATTGAGGTGAATAGTTGTTCTATTCGCCGTTGTTACGCGGAAAGCTGGCCAAAATATCGCGCCGTCGGCCGATCAGCTTATTCTCAGACAGCCTCCTAGTCCCGTTTCGAGTATTTACAGATATACGTAATAGTACTTTTATCCATACGCTTTGCTCTCGCTACATCACTGCCACTGTCGGTACGATACTGCGCATGCGCATGGGCGTGGCCGTGTTCCTTTGCTTTTTTACAGCTGGTTGATAATTCTCATGACTCAGGTTTTGTTTCACTGGCTTCCAGCGCAGCTGCACCTATCGCGTTCTTTTCAGTTTCCGTCAGCTCAAGGTTGTTCGCGCTTACGTTGTCCAGCTTCACGCGTACTTCCTTGCGGGCAAACTGAATGCCGTTCTTTTCAAACTCGCGTTGTACCCGTTGAAAGATCTCTTTGCGAATCATGAACTGCTTGCCCGGTTTAAGCATGAATTTCCCGCGCACGACAATACCTACATCATCAACCTGAATAACACCCTGAGACTTAAACGGCTGAATGAAGTCATCCGCAAACTCGGGTATTGCCATGAGATCGTTGCCGATGGTCTTGAAGATGCGTTTGACCTTGATCAAGTCCGTTTCAAACGGCACGGTAAAGGTCAGTTTCATGATGGTCCAGTCACGCGAGTAATTTGTGATCTTTGGTATTTCCCCATAGGGAATGGTGTGGACAGGGCCGCGATGATGACGTAGCTGCATGGCTCGCAGTGATATTTTCTCAACGGTGCCCATGGTGCCTTCGATGTTGACGTATTCACCGGCGCGAAAGGCATCATCAATCAGAAAGAATAACCCCGAAACGATGTCGGTGACCAGTTTCTGCGCGCCAAAGCCGATGGCAAGCCCGACGATACCGGCACCCGCCAGCAGTGGCGTGATGTCAACGCCAATATTTCCAAGGCCAATGAGGAAGGTGATAACCACGATGGTGGTTTGCACGAACCATGTGATCAGGGGCAACACTGTAGAGAGCCGTGATCGACCGACACCGCCGCCATCGCCGCCCGGCAGCTCCGCATCACCGCCGCCATCCGCTGTTTTTTCTGCAGCCAGCTTACTGTTCAACCACAGCGTGGTGACTTCCCACAGCAGGTAACCAATGGCGAATATGCCGATAAATTCCATCAGCTTCTGGGTAGTGCGGGTACCGATATCTGCATCGTCAAGATTGGTCAGGTCGATTCCCCAGATGCGGGTCAACCAGGTGAGCACAAACAGCATCACCAGCAAGCGACCGATGCGTATGTAACTGCGCTTGGTAGATGCATAGGCTTGCTGAGCGATGGCGCCGTCCCCCACAATGGCAGGAGTGAGGTGCTTGACCAGGCCTCTGATGGCAGTGTCGAGCACTGGAGCAAGCAACAGGATTAACATGGTTGAATACTGCACGCCCTGCGCAATCAGAAACAGCAGATTCTGTGCGGCCAGCACTTCAACGAGTAACCAGCTGCTGATGATGACCACCATCGCATAGTAGGGATACGCTCTGGCCACTCGCTGTTCCATGGGCGTTGCGTCATCATCCTTGCCGTTGATGATGTCAATCAGTGTGAAGCGTGATCGCCAGGCAATGAACGCAAAGTAGAAGTGAATAAGCAGGTTGAACCAGAAGCCGATTCTGGTATGAATGTTTTCCGCACCGGGCACGGTTTTCAGATCCAGGATTGATAACGTGACACCAATCAGCAACGCCACGGCGACCAGGTGCCGATGCAGGAATTGCGCTGATTCATCGGTCGTGTGGATCAGCCTCAAATCGGCGCGGTTAGGCGCAAAGGCAAATTTCAGTATCACTGAAAACAGTCGAGGGATCAGAACAATATTCCACAACAGGTGATGCATGATGTAGTGAGCGTTCGGGTCAATTATTTGCCTGATCACAATCTGGCTGATGATGATAAAAGCCATCAAGCCAGACATGTCCAGCATGAATCGCAGACCCAGCAGCTTCAGAACCTCGCCCAGTGAGCGGTCTGCAGACGACGGCGCATTTACTTTTACCCGCCATCTTGAACACAGCTGACGGGCAATCATTTCAACCAGCAGGCCAGCGGCTATCGCCACCATGAAACCACCGAGTAGCTTTAGCAGCCCGTTGGGACCCACGCTCTGCCTGAACAGTCTGAAAATCTCGGCCTGGCCGGAAATCATGGTTGGAATATTCGCGATAGCCAGTTGCACGGCGATGGGGACATTTGTGGTCACGAGCGAGAAAAGCCCGTCGCTGTCCGATGCTTCCTGATTAGCCTGTTTGCTGGCAACAGCATCCAGCTGTTGCAGCAGCAGTTCTCGCACTTCGTTATCGGAGAGCCTTGAGACCAGCGCTCTGACGGCTTCAGGGTTATCGATC
>CAYGSW010000414.1:0-4039 GCA_964352535.1 uncultured Granulosicoccaceae bacterium
CAGACCTTCCACGGCCCCCCCCCATTCAACACCGCGGATACGCGAGCACCAGCCGTATTCCTTGAATGAGCGATTGATATTGACTGCCATGGCGTAGGCTGCGTTGGACCAGCAATAACTGGATGGGCCCGCTGAATTGTCTTCTTCAAAATCGAAGTCCTCTACCGGATCAGTCTTGGCGCCATACGGGACTCTGGACAGATAGCGCGGCATGCAAAGACCCAAATACTTGGAATCCTCAGAATCTCGAAGAGAATTCCAGGCTGCATATTCAGGTGTACTCATGATCTTGGTCAGATCACGAGGGTTGGACAACTCTGTCCAAGAATCCATCTGCATGACACCAGGATCAGCACCGGTAATGAAAGGGGCATGCGCGGCAGCGGCCACTTGTTTCATGCCGTTGAGGATTTCAACATCGGGCGCACTGTGATCGAAATGATAGTCGCCCACCAGACAACCGTAAGGCTCACCCCCTAACTGGTCATATTCAGCACCATAGATTTTCTTGAACAGGGGGCTCTGGTCCCAAGAAACGCCCTTGAACTTCTTGAAAGTCTTGCCAAGCTCCTTCTTTTCAATGTTCATCACGCGTATCTTTAACTGCTCATCGGTTTCGGTGTTATTGACCAGATGATGCAATCCTCTCCATGCACCTTCAATCTTTGTGAATTCCTCATGGTGCATGATCTGGTTGGTGGCCTCAGTCAACTTTTGATCTATGGCAGCAATCAAGGCTTCAATCGTGGCCACCGCATCGTCAGACACCACAGCGGTATCTGCGAGTGCTTGCTGGGCAAGCGTTGCCACAGCATTTTGCACAGCCGATTTGGCCTCGGGAGATCGCGGGCGAAATTCCTGATCCAGTAACGAGGCAAAGTCATCTGACTCTTCCGTGCCTGCTTCGGCATTTACATCTTTTTCAGTGGTCGCAGCCATGTCAATCAGCTCTCTTTCGTTGAGTCATCGTTATCAGCAGAACCTGCATCAGGGTTGGGTGATGAGGCCAGGCTTTGCATGAGTGCAGGATCATCGAGCATTTTCTGGATAAGTTCCTCGGCACCCGATTTTCCATCCATGTAGGTTTTCAGATTGGCAAGCTCTGTTCGTGCCTGTAGCAGTTTATTCAGTGAATCTACTTTGCTGGCAACTGCTGCGGGCGAGAAGTCATCCATGCTCTCGAAAGACAACTCGACGCTCATCTCGCCTTCACCGGTCAGCGTGTTGGGGACACGCAGCGCAATTTTAGGCTTTGTCGATTTCATGTACCCATCAAAATTATCGACATCGATTTCGGCAAATTTACGATCATCAATAGCGGCTTTCGCCTCACCGGCGTTGCCCGACAAGTCCGCCATCACGCCCATGACAAACGGCAACTGCACCTTTTTCTCGGCACCATACAACTCCACGTCGTATTCGATCTGCACGCGTGGTGCTCTGTTCTTTGCAATGAATTTCTGACCACTCATCTACCTTCCTCGCATCCAATTGTTGATTTATTCGTCCGCTGCTATTCGTCCCCTACTGCTGATTCCGGGTTCAGCACTCGGTTGAATTCTTCTATCAATTCAGTAAATCGCCTGGGTATCAACCGTCGTATTTCAGCAACCACCAGTGGCACAGGGCTGGACGGTTCATACTGGTTGAAATAGGCCTCGATATTACTCAGCATCGCCTGCACGTCCGCGCGAGAGGTTAACGTAGCTCCAGCGTCTACATGCAGATCGGCAACACCATCGTTTGCAAGAAAACGCTGATAACTGTCGCTGAGCAGAGTTGATGTCGGGTTAGTTCCCAATGCGCCAAGCAGGGCTGCAAAATCGCCTTTCTGTGCAGGTGCTAGATCCTCGAGCACATCAAAGAATGATTTACTCACCATGTCGTGCGCTCGCCTGGCAAGTACAGGTATGGGACTGGAGGGTTCGTTGTGCTGGTAGAAAGAAATTATCTGGTTAAACGCCTGACAGACTGCCACGCGATCGACAAAGCTTGTCTCATTGTGCTGCGACTCATTGTGCTGCGACTCAGTGGCACCCATTACCGGCATATCATGCGCCGTATCGTTGAGCGCAACATCTAACTCAGCATCGGGCACTGCGCACTCAGCAAGACGTTGCTCAGCGTACTTGAGGAAATTCTCGCGGCATTTCGCTAACTGATTGTTCAACGGCTTGAAACTGAGGCCATGATGCCGCCCCGCACGCTCATCAATTAGCGAACTCAAAGACGCACTCAGACTCACAACGGCTTCGATCGCATCGTACACGCTACGCAGCGATACCACGTCAGCTTGCTCGAATGCACCGCGAATCAATCCGTCCTGGCAGCGCGCCTGTTCCTCTTCCGTGGCTGTGATCTGACCACCCGCGATATCAATATCACGCGAGCTGAACATGCCAATACCACGAACATCAACCAGCGAAAGGTGTGGCAAGCTGTTGATGAAGGCCGGATCTTCAGCAATTTCGCGCAGATAATTTACCCGTTCATAGTAGGGGTCGTCCGGGTCATCAGGGTCAGCCAGCGGCAACATCGACTCCCAGTGCGTATGCATTTTCTCAAGGAGCGTCTGCAATGAGCGCATCAGGCCGTCAAACCCATCAATGTGGGTATCTGCTCGAACCAGATGAACGAGAATCGACAGGTGTGGTGGATCGGACAATAAGGCCGTGGCGCGCTGACGAACGTCAGACCATGCCGGTGGCTCGGCCGCAATGACCGACTCACCCATTGATCGTTCAGGTTTACCCGCAGCGGCAACAAGCAAAGCCTGGAACTCTACCGAGCTCTCGATATCTGTAGCCAGTATCTGGGCTGACGTATTCAAGGACAACAACTCCACAACCATGCAAGGTGCTGGAACCGTTCAGTCACCAAGACCAAATTCGCCAGCATTGGGAGAACAATACCAGCTCCCAGCCTGACATTAACAGATTGGCAATTACCCTTTCGTCTAATTTCTGATCCGATTGACGGAAACCTGACAACCACTCGATCGTGTTGAGTCTGTGCCAGAATAGCGCTATGTTGTAGTAGTAAATTTCATGAAACGTCATAAAGGCGCAATGCACCGTAACGATGCACGAGCCACGGTCAAGCCTTTTCTCAAGTGCCAATCAGATCACATTGCACATGCGTTTAACACTGAAGTTGATATCTATCGATGGTAGGCCTGCAGATGCCCACATAGAGAAGTCCTTCGAGTCGTTTCCAGTGGTTATTGGCCGGGCAGCTTCCTGCGACTTTATACTGGATGATCCCAGCAAGTACATATCATCGACACATGTCGTGATCATGCTCGAGCGAGGGCAGTTTTTTATCGAGGACAATAGCTCGAACGGCGCCTACATCAATGGATCAACCGAGCCAATTGGCCGCGGTAAAAGTGTCCCGCTCAGCTCCGGCGCATCCCTGACCATCGGTGACTACTCCCTGGCTATTGAGATCACGAATCAACCAGACGCTCAAGACCTCTCCTCTGACCCTGTGCGCAATAACCAGCCGGGTTACAACAGTGTACCGGCTGCCGATCCTTTTGATCCGTTCAGCGATGCAGAACACGACTGGACGCCTGCATCCAGCCAGGCCGGATTTGAAGGCAGCATAGACAGGCAAGACGAATTACTACCACAGGCCACGCCCTCCACAGATCACGACTGGCACGACTGGCACGACTGGCCGGCATGCGGACCATCAGCGGCCAATTCGGGAAATAACCTGGCAAATAACCCGGCTGATGAGCTGGATTGGCTACCTGGCGATGCCAGCGAAACGGTCTCTGCTCCCACACCGATCAATCATCCCGGAGCGGTGCCAATCTCACCTACGCCACCAGATTCATACTTTCAGCCGGAGCGAAAACCCGGCTCACACGCTGACACCTCGTCGGGACTTGACGCTCTGTTACGTGGCGCTGGCATCGATGCACGGCAGTTTTCCCAGGCCGATAGCGAGCGGGTGCTGGAGATGGCAGGCAGAATAATCGCCGAGTCAACCGACGGATTGATGGTGTTATTGCAGTCGCGCGCTGAGCTGA
>CAYGSW010000415.1:0-3995 GCA_964352535.1 uncultured Granulosicoccaceae bacterium
TCCGGTGAACGTATTGTGCCAGAGTTGGTAGGCTTATTCTCGGACAGCCTCCTAGGAGCTTGTCCGAGAATAAGCTGATCGAGCGAAAGCGCGATATTTCGGCCAGATTTCCGCGTAACAACGGCGAATAGAGCAACTATTCACCTCAATTGACGAGAAAATCTGACTAAAAATCTCACACTCTCGCCTCGATCGTTATTCTCGGACAGCCTCTCAGCGGAAAATTGCACTGGTTATTCAAGTCGATATTCAAGGAGGGAAGTGAGGTTTACTTCTAGGAATTAAAGAGCGTGTATTGAGACGCTGCGTCTGATACCGTTGTCTGCGCCATTCTCCGGTAGCCCGGATGTTTTTCCGTAAACGGTACTGTTTTAGTATGTCAACACGCACGCCAGCAGAGCAAGATGAACTTCATGAGCGCGTAAGGCGACTGTTTGAGCACCAGATCAGTTTTAATGAGCATTTAGGCCTGCGTGTAGTCACCCTTTCGCCAGAACCTGTCACCATAGCTTTTGATATGCGGCCCGAGTACGTCGGTCATTTTCTGTATGGGCGACTTCACGGTGGCGTGATTTCATCGGTCATGGACGTCACCGCTGGACTTGCCATTATGATGGGGGTTGCGGAGTACAATAGCGAAGAGACGGCTGATCAGATCATGAGTCGTTTTGACAATTTTGCAACCATTGACATGCGCGTTGATTATCTGCGACCGGGGATCGGTGAGAGCTTTACAGCAACAGCTGAGGTTGTGCGATTGGGCAAACGGCTTGGTGTTTCCAGATCAATGTTGACAAACGATAACGGTTCGTTGATCGCCACTGGTAACGCCAGTTTTATGGTGAGTTGATCGCTGGTGCTGAAAATCAGCAGTCCAGGGTTTGCTCGCGTTCCCAATCGGTCAGTGCACACGCAAAGCGATTCCATTCATCGTTCTTCAGATTGATGTAGGCGCTGCTGAACTCGTCACCGATGGCTGATCGCAGACCCTCATTGGATTCGAACAGTCGTATGGCATCAAGAAGGTTCAGCGGGAGATTGCGTATCCCTTTAACGGTGTGCGCCTCGGTGTACATGTTGATATCCAGTCGCTTGCCGCTGACTGTCTTGTTGTTGATTCCGTGCATGCCTGCAGCGAGCAAACTGGCCATCAACAAGTAGGGATTGGCAGAGTTGTCAGGTAAGCGATGTTCGATACGCCCTTCGTCAGGTATGCGAATCATGTGTGTCCGGTTGTTGCCACCGAAGCTGATGCTGCTTGGAGACCATGAAGCGCCTGATAGTGTAGGTGGTGCATTGATCCGTTTATAGGAATTGACGGTGGGGTTGGTAATAACCGCTAGCGACTCGGCATGCTCGAGTAGACCACCAATGAACTGATAACCTATTTGCGACAAGCCCAGTTCACCACTGGGATCGGCAAAGTGGTTTGTTGTTTCATCCAGGGACCACATGGACACGTGAACATGGCACCCATTGCCCGTAAGGTGCGAGAAAGGCTTTGGCATGAATGTCGCCCGTAATCCATGTTTCTCCGCGATGGATTTGGTCATGAACTTGAAGAAGGCCAGTTGGTCGGCACAGGTCAGGGCATCAGAGAAATCCCAGTTGATTTCATATTGACCATTGGCATCCTCATGATCGCACTGATAGGGATTCCAGCCCAGTTGCGTCATGGTCGAGCTGATCTCAGCGATGACATCAATGCGCCGCATGATGGTTGACTGGTCGTAGCAAGGTTTCATCTGCACATCACGCTCGTCAGATATTGCGCTGCCATCAGGTGCAATGATATGAAATTCAGGCTCAACACCTGCCTTCATCAGTAAATCCTGTTTGGCTGATTCGGCCATCAGTTTTTTAAGCACGTTTCTTGGTGCCTGAGCGACAAGCGCACCGTCCATCCAGCAATCACCCGCTATCCAGGCAACATCAGGCTTCCAGGGCAGTCGAATCAGTGAGTCGGTGTCTGGAATCACCAGCATGTCCGGATCCGCCGGACTGTAGTCCATCCAGCTGGCAAAGGGTGCAAAGCCTGCACCGCCTTTCTGTATCTGACTGGCTTTTCCGGCAGGCACAAGCTTGGCCCGCTGGGTGCCGATCAAGTCCGTAAAGTTAAATAGATAGAACTTGATGCCGTGTTTCTCGGCATAGTCGGTAAGATCCAGTGCCATGTTTGTGTAACTCCTATAGTGCGGACGTACGGTGTTTTCTATCTAAGTGTTCTGCTTGTGCGTTCTGTGTGTGCCTTAATACTGCGTCTGTCCCGGCACCCAAGATGTCCCGGCTAAAGGGACCCCAGCCATCGCCGCAGCTTCCACTGTTAATGCGCAAAGATCTTCTGGTTCGAGGTTGTGCAGGTGATTCTTGCCACACGCACGTGCGATGGTTTGTGCTTCCAGTGTCATGACGGCAAGATAGTTTGCCAATCTGCGACCAGCTGCAACTGGATCCAGTCGATTTGCAAGTTCGGGTTCTTGCGTGGTGATGCCAGCAGGATCGTGACCTAGATGCCAGGCATCATAAGCACCGGCTGTGGTGCCAAGCTTGTTGTATTCCGCTTCGTGCTTCGGATCGTTGTCGCCGATTGCAATCATTGCTGCGCTGCCTATCGAAACCGCATCAGCGCCCAGTGCCATAGCCTTGGCAACATCAGCGCCATTGCGAATGCCACCGGATACGATCAGTTGTACTTTTCTGTGCATGTCCAGATCCTGAAGTGCACGAACTGCAGGCCTGACACACGCAAGTGTAGGCTGACCGACGTGTTCAATGAATACGTTCTGGGTGGCGGCTGTACCGCCTTGCATTCCATCGAGCACGATGACATCAGCGCCTGACTTTACGGCAAGTGCGACATCGTAATAGGGGCGTGCACCAGCGATTTTTACATAGATTGGGACTTTCCAGCCGGTAATCTCACGCAGCTCCAATATCTTGATTTCAAGATCATCCGGACCTGTCCAGTCAGGATGGCGACACGCCGAGCGTTGATCCACGCCTTTGGGCAAAGCGCGCATCTTAGCGACTCTATCGTTAATTTTTTGTCCCATCAGCATACCACCGCCTCCAGGTTTTGCCCCTTGGCCAACGACGATTTCAATCGCATCGGCCTTGCGCAAATCATCAGGGTTCATGCCGTAGCGCGAGGGGAGGTATTGATATACCAGTTGTTTTGAATGACCTCGTTCTTCGGGAGTCATACCGCCGTCACCGGTGGTTGTGGAGGTGCCAGCAAGGTTCGCACCGCGGCCCAAGGCTTCTTTGGCCTGTCCCGATAATGAGCCAAAGCTCATGCCTGCAATCGTGATAGGAATTTTCAGTTCTATCGGTTTTAAAGCATTACGTGCACCCAGAGTTACATCAGTGCCGCAACGTTCACGATATCCTTCCAGTGGATAGCGGGATATCGAGGCACCAAGAAACAGAAGATCGTCGAAGTTGGGCAGAGCGCGTTTTGCGCCACCACCACGAATGTCGTAGATCCCTGTGCTGGCAGCGCGGCGAATCTCGGAGCGTGTGTACTCATCGAAGGTGGCCGACTCTCGGGGAGTCACTTGAGGTATGTTCTCGTCCATTTTGTTACTTGGCCAGTTGTGCCGAGCGTAGTGCCCGAGGGTAATTCAAGAAAATCAAGATTCGGTGTTTAATGCCGCGACACTCAATGATCAGTATTCGTCTGCATGATCAATATCGAAGTTATAAAGCTTGCGCGCTGATCCATAACGACGAAAAATCTTTATATCCCTGTTAATCTGTGCCCGTTCAAGTAAGGCGGCAAGTGCTGTTTCATGTTCGGCAGTCATATCCTTTTCTATACAATCAGCACCCAGGCTCTCAACGGATCCTGCGACATAGAGTTTTGCTTCGTAGATTGAATCGCCCAGAGCTTCACCGGCATCACCACAAACCACCAGATGCCCTAGTTGACCCATAAAGGCCGACATATGGCCAACCGACCCACCGACAACGATATCAATGCCTTTCATTGAAAT
>CAYGSW010000416.1:0-3965 GCA_964352535.1 uncultured Granulosicoccaceae bacterium
ACTCGCGAGGTAGCCAACCAAAAGCTGTTGCTATCAGGAAGCTACGGATTCAGGCATTATAGTTCAGATTTGGCAGCAGCTAATACCAGGTACGCGCGCTTTATCCAGCATTTTGATGGGTATTGGGGTGGCTGGATTCAAAAGTTATGTGGCCTGCAAGGTTCTCTTTTATGTCGTGCCCCTCGAGTGGGCCACCGTTTAACACGTCATGGAATAGCATCGATAAGTACAGGTAATTTACACTGTGTGGTGTCATCAAGAGATTCAGCCCGCTCGACAATCGAAATGATCCTCCCTAGTATCCGGGAAACGCGAAGAATTAAACTGTAATTCTGAAAGGAAGAAAGCTTGGCTGCATGCAAGATTGAGAGTATATTCAGTGTACGGTCAGCGCTGTACCTCCCTGCAGATGCATGACAAAATGCAGACATTTCTGGCAGACCAGTCACCATTGTGTTCAGCTACTCAACAGCACTAATGAGGCCGTTTATCAGCAATAAGTGTGTATTGATCTCACCATAAATGCGGCAGATGTGTTGTACCAGCGTACTCACGCTGCGTCGTGCAGTGTGCAACACTTACCCGTGATGCACATTCTACGTGGACGCACGGGCAAGTTACGTGCCGACAGGAGCGATAACCGGCTAGTAGTTGCCACGGGCAACCCGTGACTGCTGCAGTAACCACTGCCCCTGTTCCTCGTTGATTCAGTGGTTGTAGCCCTGAGAGTAATCGCGGAACCTGCATCAATCGCTCTACATGGAACACGGCACGTCCACCACTTCGTCAAGAGCCGATGTCGTCAGTAAAACAAATCAAAGCAGGTTGAAGTCTCAAACCACTAGACTAAAAATTGGTGTTCCCGGATGGTTGCCACTTAGAGGACTAACTGGTCTTACAAACATACACAGGCTGATCAAGTGAAGCACAAAAGCAGTGTGGAATATGTTCAAAGCCTGGTTGCGTTAAATACACTCGTCAATCTCTATTTGATGGCCGGAATCTTGCGGGTGAAACTGTGTTGGGTTTGGTTCAATACTTTGGATACACGTACCCACAGCTACCGTAAGTACGCAGTAGTTGCAACTGAATTATCAAAATATATCACGGTCTGGAAATTGCTAGTTTTGGTGAAAACAATCGGCGTAATGCTGAAAACACGATGTACTACAGCACGGAAATGGCGAGTAGCTCCAAAAACTAGTTGTGGCAATTACCTTTGGAACCTATTGATTACAAATGAGCAGAACTGAAGGACTGAACCTGATTCTCGGCATAACGCCCGGAGCCAATTGGCATGTCGTAAAGCTTTTTTTTGAGCATACTGGTTGGGATATATCAATCAAAAACTCGGAAACCTGCAATGAAAATGCTGAGGGTTATATCAGAGAGGACAGTCGTTTCCTGCTGCTGCACAGTCATCCAGAAGAGGCAATTGCCCACAGTATTGCCAGCGGAGTACCTCCAGAGCAGGCTACAGCGGCCTGGCTGATTGGCGCTAAGGCGATGGTAGATTTCTACAGACAACATAGAAAACAGGCTGTAGTCGTTTATCTTCCCAATTTGTTAGCTAATCCGAAAGCTCAATTATCGACCATTGCGGATCAGCTTGGGTTGTCGGATCATTCATTGCCAACAACGGTACCGCAAGTGGAGCAAGCACCACTTTTGGAAAGGCTAATGGCTGTTCAATTACTTCATCAGACATCCTGCATCACGGATTTACTGGCACAAATTGAAGCTTGCACTCTTCCGCTACAAGGCTATAGCTACGAAGCGCCAAGTCTGGATACTGGTGAGGCGAATCGCCAACTGGTAGCTCTCAGAGCAAGCCTAGCTGAGCACGAGAAACAGGCTATTCGATTAAAGCAGGAAATATTGCAACACGTTGCTACCAAGCAACGGTCCGAAGCCACCTATAAGGCAGAGTTAGATGAGGCGTATACCAAGCTTCACCGCGCTGGTGCTACTAACAAGAAACTTGACGACGAGTTGACTGGCCTGCACAAACATGTTGCGGACTTGGCTCTGCAAAAGGAACAGCAAGCTGCTTTGAGATCTCAGCTTGCAGACGTCATGTTGAAATCACAGCAAGAGAAGGATGAGTGCAATCTGTTAATGGATCAACTGCATCTGGTGCAGGAAGAGCTAGAAAAAAAATATGTTAGCCATGATCGGGTTCGCGAGCAATTGATTCAACTTGAGGCAGAGCAGCAGAGAAATCTGCAAGAAAAGCAAGAAGCAGAAAATGCAAAACTACTATTACAAAAACAGCTTATAGAGATTGATGCTGAGCATAAGGAGGAATTGAACCAAGCGCATGTAAAGTTGCGCTGCGCAGTTGACGCAAAGAGCAAGCAGGAAAAAGAACTTGAAGCAAAGCTGATCAGTCATAGCCAACTGAAGGAGCAGTTAGTTCATATTGAAAAATCTTGGAAAAATGATCAACAATTGATAAAAAAATCTGAGAAAAACTTACAACGATCCGAACAGATACGCAGTGCTCTAGAAGCGAAGTACAAGGAGAAGTTTAGTCAAACAATTTCAACACTTCGCAGTGTAGAAAAAGCAAACAGCAAGCTAAAATGCCAGTTAATCGAACAGCAAAAGTTGGCAAGCGAATTTGCAGAACATCGGAATCAGCAAGACGCTGTTCTGGATGCAGCTAACCACGAAGTTCAGCGTTTGCAGAAAGAGCTCAGTAACGTAAAATCCAGCATTGCCTACAAAACCACAGCTCCAATAAGAGTCTTGAGAGCAAAGCTACGTAGTATACCGGTTAAGAGAGCGCTGAACAAACAGGCGAGAGAGGTTCGCAAATCGGGATTGTTCGATGTAGGTTGGTACCTGAAAACATATCCAGATGTTGCCGAGAACGGTATAGATCCAATCTTGCACTATCTTAAATTCGGTGCTGAAGAACGCCGTAATCCAAGCCCTGATTTTGATACAGACTTGTACCTAACGAGCCATCCTGAAGTTGTAGATCGTGGAATTAACCCTTTGCTTCACTACTACACGCTTGGTCAGCAGGAAAGGCGTCTGAGAAGCCACCAAGATATACCGTTATTCCCCACACCTGGCACAGTTTGAGATTGTGAGAAAAACCATGCACACCATTCTTCACATCGGTGCAGGACTAGCGAGCGAACTACCCCAATTGTTGAATACTGGTGCAGAGCAGATCGTCCTGGTAGAGCCCAACCCTGAATTGGCTGAACAACTTCGACATAGAAGCGAGAAGCATCCTCAGGTAACGGTCGTCGAGGCTGCTATTACCAACAGCTCAAACAAAAATCAGCTACAGGAATACAACCTCCCGGAGGCTTGTAGCATACACCTAGCAACTGGTCTGAAAACCCTGTATCCAGGTTTGAGAATAAACGCCACACACACCGTTGCTACCGTAAGCCCTGAGCAACTTGTTGCCGAGTACGCTCCAAAATCGAACCAACGAGCCTTGCTGAATATTCAGGTACCTGGGGAAGAGCATGCGATACTCCAGTCGCTTATCAAAACTGACCAGCTAAAACAATTCAGTGATCTGCGTCTGAATGCTAACCCAAAGCCCTACTACCAAGGTAGCGTCGCCGCAGAAAACACACTGCAAGCTCTTGTCGACTATGGATATCAAATTACCGATGAAAATCAGCAAGACCCGGATTGGCCTACTTGGCGACTTACAATGAATCCGTTAAGAGGCCAAATCATCGCGCTACAAGACGAGAATAACAAACTGAGGGTCAGTAACGAACAGTTAGAAGAAGCGATAAGGAAACATCAAGATCAGATATTTCAAGCAGAAAAACTGCTGGCACAGGAAATAACCAAAGCTAACCACTATGAATGTGATCTTGAAGAAAAAGGCACGCAGATAACGGAACTAAATGTCAACCTCAAGTGCTATGACCAAAAGCTAAAGCAAAGCCTTCAGGAAAAAGCCAAAGTAGAGAGTCTGCTAGAAG
>CAYGSW010000417.1:0-3943 GCA_964352535.1 uncultured Granulosicoccaceae bacterium
GACAGCGTCCTTACTGCCGTTGGTTCATGCACTACTTAGAAGGACTACGCTGTATCATCCGCAGGGTCGCAGCTTGCTATGGTAGAGATCCTTCAAAACGGATCGTCGATGTGCGGAACAACAGGGAGTTGAAGTTGCTCTTCATCGACCTGCTCATGCAGCTCCCGGTATCGCACCTGTCGCCATCGTGAGAGTGGTTCTGCATAGTAATCCTCAAAGGCATCAACGAAGGCCATCAGCCATGTCAACACGTCAGCGATGCTCTCGTCACTAAGCTCTGGCATTGCTTCAAACGACGGCAGAATCGCTAAGGGAATACGCTCTTTGTTCATTATGTATCGCTCCTTTGGACAGTCTGATGGTGTGTTATCAGGCGGACTTACGTTTCTTGGTGGGCGGGGATTGGAAAACACGCAGGTAGAGCTTTTCGTCCAGCTGCATCAGCTCATCTCGTGCCGCCGCATCAAGCAGTTCAGCGGCCAGCGTGCACAGCACCCGATAGTTGCCAGCCGCGTGATCACACAGTGTCTGCACAAGCTCCGGTGTCATCAGATTCGCATTGCCTGCGCTGTCGAGCAGGTGCGATAAGCACGCATGAAGCTCATCTCGGGTGGCGTATTCGGTATTGAGCCGGATACGGAGTCGACTGCCCAACGGCAGCAAGTCTTCACGACGTAGCTTGTTGTTCAGCCTTAAATCGCCTGATAGAACAATGCCGAGTAGGTTGCGGGAATCAAAGGCCTCACTACTGAGCAAGCGCAATTCATTGAGCACCATCGGTGGCATTTCTTGAGCTTCATCGATGAGCAGTACAGCCCGCGACAGATTGCTCTGAAGGTGGGCCGACCAGCGCTCGCGCAAGGACTTGAACCCGCCCCAGCGATTGCTCGGACGCAGCTCCACCCCAAACACATCGCCCATCTCACGATAGAAGTCCGCCAGGTTGCTGCTCGGATGTACCAGGGCGCCTACATGGACGTCGCGCATCTTGCCTAACCGGTCTGCCAGTACTCGAAGCGCCACGCTTTTACCCGTACCCGGATCTCCACTGATCATGGCAAAGCCGCCTTCACGGATTAGCCCTTGCTCGACCCGCCAACAAAAACTTTCCAACTGGGAGCTAACATGCAAGGCCTCAACAGGGAGCTCGGGGGAGAACGGATTCCACTTCAGACCATAGAGCGTGAGTAATTTCTTATTCATCGGAGGTGGGCTCCTTATCAACAGGTTTAACGTAAGCGGGAGGCAAGCCCGTGGCTGCAAAATCGCTCTGCCACTGACGCATCAATGCGGGCAGTTCATCATCGTCAACGTTCGCTGATCCCACCGGGGTATCGATTGGCGTGCCACCCTCATCAATCGGTTCACGTACGCGCCGTACGCCATCCGCATTGGCGTGTTTGTCCAACGGGTAGAGACGGCATAACGGTGTATCACTGCCCGGATCCATCAACTGCACGTGGCTTAGGTCCCACTGAGCAAAGCGCACCCTGATCTCACTCAGTTGACGGTAACGGCTCGGGATCTCGTAGCGCACGCGGGCCACACTGATGGTGCCATCGCTCTTGCGTTGGCGACGGGTCTCGGTACGTTGGAAAGCTTCTCGCAATGCATCGCTACCGGGACATTCACGTCCGACACGACGTTCCTCGCAATAACGATCAATGGGCCTGGCTGCAATTTCTCGATGGTAGCGCTGATTGTATTCATGCTCTACCCACAGTTGTGTCAGCTCATTGAGTGTGTCAAGATCAAGTTGCTTTACGTTCTCAAGCATGGCCATCAACCGCCCCTCGACAGAGCCCCAGAGCACTTCGATTTTGGCGTTTTGTTCCGGACTATATGCCTGAGTAAAGTCATGTTGTATACCCAGCTTTGATAGTCCACCGGTAAACTCGGCGGACTTCATGGCACGGCCGTTATCTGACATCAACGAGCGAGGCAAGCAGCGCTTCTGCAGAGCCTGAGAGAAGCCGTGTACCAGTGAGAACGCACTCTGATCCAGGTACCATTGCATGTGACAGATCAGACGCGAATGATCATCGATGATGCCAAGCAGTTGTGGGCGTTTTCGCTCACCACTGGAAGTGATGATATCGCGAGAGCCCACATGGTAATCCAGGTGCCATACTATGCGGTGCACCGCATATTATGGCAAATGCCCTTTCCAGGATTATGTGCAGTTAGATATCCCAAAGGGCATCAATGCTACCCTTCGGGAACCAAGTTCAGTACATAATCAATCGCTCCGCAGAAGCTCTATCAGCGAATCGGGTACCCGAAAGCGTCCAGCTTTTAATTCCAACGGCACCACTGATTCAAGTGCGTCTAGTTTTTCTGTCGGATCGATTCGCAGATACATTTCGGTTGTTTGGGTATCGGCGTGACCAAGCCAAAGTGCCACTTTTCTCAGGTCACCTGTAGCCTGCAGCATCATCAAGGCACAACTGTGTCGGAGCACATGAGGCGACACCCTTTTCTTTCCAAGAGATACACAGCTCAAAACCGCCGTGGATGTATGCTTTTTCAATACATACTCAAATCCGGAACGTGTCATCGGCAAACCCCGCGCATTGACAAACAGCTCGGTTACGCCAGGTTGCTCATTTCGCATTGAAAGCCATTTTCGCAAATCGACCATCGTCTCTTTCCACAACGGTAATACTCGCTCCCGACGACCTTTCCCAAGAATTCGTATACTTCCGGTTGGATGAAGAGACAGAGAGTCAACTTGTAGTGTTATCAATTCTGTTACACGCAAACCCGCCGCAAAACAAAGGTGTACCATCGCCCGATCACGGACGCCGTTACGGGTGTTCAGCCGTGGTGCATTCAAGATTGCCTCGACCTCTGCGCGGCCAAGATGACTTACCAGCCGTGATTCAGTCTTCGACTGTGGGATGGCATGGATCTGGCGGCATTACTCGATGAGCACAGGCACTCGATATTCTACAAACGCCATGAACGATTTAAGTGCCACCAATCTGGCGTTTCGTGTTGACTTGCCATTGCCTCGTTCGGTTTCAAGGTACTTCAGAAAATCTACGACCAATGGAGCATCAATCTGCTCAAGTTCCAACTGCGAGGGCCTCTTATGGTATCGAGTGCTGGCGTACTCGAACAGTAGCTTGAAGGCATACGCATAGGATTCGCACGTATGATGACTTGCACCTTGCTGAAGAGGCAGCCGATCACGTAGAAACGCCGCAATGTGTGGAGCAATGGCAGTCATAGTGCATCCCCTGCCATCCATGCCTCACTCGCCTTGTTGATATCTTGCATCAACTGAGGCGTTGACTGCAAATACCAATAAGTGCTTCTCAAGCTCGCATGGCCCAGGTATGTCGTCATCGACAACATATGTGCTGTTACTTGGTCGCGAACATGTGAGCAATTGGTCAGCATTTTCACGGCCACCGTGTGGCGAATGTCATGCATTCTCAGAGGCCGTCGATGTGGCTGCCAAGGCAGGTTCGCATGGTTGCAAAGTTTGCGAAACACCTGCCATGTCGTACCGTAACAAAGAGGATTGTGCCTCTGGTTCACAAAAAGTGAATCAGTGTCAGAGCACAGAGTCAGCCGATATGCCATATAGGAATTGATGGCAGTCTGTGCTGTGTCATGCAATGGTACTAACCGGGTTTTACCAAATTTGGTCTCTCGTATAATCAGTCCATCCGCTGTAACGTCATTAATGCGTAATGCCAGCGCTTCAGAAATGCGCAAACCGGTGACACCCAGCAATCCAAAAAGAGTACTGAAGGTCTGTGTTCTCAAGGACGAACTGGAATCAAGCTTGTGTGCTTCGCGCACAATGCTGAAAAGCTCAGCATCGGAGAATATGTAAGGGGTGGGACGTGTCGTTTTAGTGCAAAACACTTTTTCTGGCGGTATCTCATGCACAGTGTCTTCAGCGTTCAGATAACGGGCAAATGTTCTGACC
>CAYGSW010000418.1:0-3912 GCA_964352535.1 uncultured Granulosicoccaceae bacterium
TCATGCGTCATGCGTCATGCGTCATGCGTCATGCGTCATGCGTTTCAGGATAACCCATGATGTTGCAACAGTGTCCGTTACCACAATAGCGCAATAAGGAAATATTAACTTCCATGCAGGCTGTCGAATATAAAAGCATCAAGAAGAGTTACGGCAACGTATCGATTATGGAGGACGTATCGTTCTCCATTGAAGAAGGAAAATTCGTCGTACTGTTAGGCCCTTCGGGTTGTGGCAAGACAACCTTGTTACGGATGACCGCCGGGCTTGAAAAAATAACCGGTGGTGATGTCCTGTTTTCGGGAAACCGTATCAACGATGTGCATCCACGCGACAGAGATATCGCGATGGTTTTCCAAAGCTACGCACTCTATCCGCAAATGACCGTGTACGAGAACATAGCCTTCAGTTTGCAAGTTCGCAAAGAACCCAAATCGGTGGTTGAAGAACGGGTGAAAGAGGCCGCAGACATCCTTGATCTCAGCAGTTATCTGGATCGGTACCCCAAGGCTCTCTCGGGCGGTCAGAGGCAACGGGTAGCCATGGGGCGTGCCCTTGTCAGGCATCCGAAGGTATTTCTGTTTGACGAGCCATTGTCGAATCTGGACGCAAAACTGCGCGCTCAGATGCGCTATGAGATACGTCGAATTCACGATACATTAAACACCACAACCATCTATGTCACTCATGATCAGATCGAAGCCATGACCATGGCTGATGAAATTGTCGTCATGCGTCACGGTGTGATTGAACAGATGGGCAGCCCCGAAGAAGTCTACGATCGTCCTGCCAACACCTTTGTTGCTGATTTCATAGGCGCACCAGCCATCAATTTTCTACCCGCCCTGGTTTCCGGCAATGACAGTTCGCACGTCATTATCGGTGACCAGCTTATCAAGCTGGAAAAGCCCTGCAACGCCACAGCGAGCACTGAGCTCACTCTGGGCATACGGCCACTGGACATCCAGATTAAACCAGATGGCGCGTACACAGGGAAAGCTGATTTTGTAGAGAACACCGGAGCTGAGACTCATGTACACATGCTGTTCGCAGGACAACGTATTCGTGCGGTTTCTCATACCAGACTTGCCATCAAAAAAGATGATGCCGTGAAATTCGCCATTGACGAGGAAAAAATCCACCTGTTCGATAGCAGAAGTGAACTGAGGATTAACTGACCAGTGAAGTATTGAGAAATACAGGCAACTCTCAACGGACCTCGATATGGCTAACATCGTAATCATAGGTGCAGGTGTCATGGGCACGGCTTTGGCTGTCCCACCTTCCACGATCAGTAATAATCGTGTGTCACTCATCGGCTCGCCGCTGGACAACGACATCATTCACTCTGTTCAGCAAAACCGGTACCACCCGACGCTCAACGTTGACATACCAGACGCTATTGATGCGATTCATCTTGAAGATGCGACGGACGATATACTTCAATCTGCTGATGTTATCGTAATTGGCGTTAGTAGTGCAGGTGTGCCCTGGATCACGCAGTATCTGGATAGCATGAACGTGGCGCCTGGCGTCCTGGCACTGGTGACAAAAGGATTGGTTCCCAATGACGACCCCATTTCCCCACCACTGACCTACGCTGATTCACTCGCGTCATCCATGACAGAACCTGCCGGGCGAATTGTCGGTATTGGCGGACCTTGCATTGCCAGAGAACTTGCCTTGGGTTACCCCACACGGGTGACATTTGCATCACTCAATGAACCATTGGCTTCTGAAACGCGGCAATGGTTCCAGACGCCTTACTACCGGATAACAACTCACTCTAATATCGTGGCACTGGAGGCCTGTGCCGCGCTCAAGAACTTCCTGTGCATTGGTGTTAGCGCAATGTTCAGCGCCTACCCCTTAAATGACAGCCATGCGAAGAATCCATTGGCGGCGTTATATAACCAGGCCGTTCGTGAGTTGTTCACCCTTAGCCAATGGATCAGCCAGGCATCTCCTACTCAGACGGCCTCGTTGGTAGACGCTGCTGATCACGTTGCATTTGATCTTGCGGGCATGGGTGATCTTCATGTTACCGTCGGTGGTGGCAGGAACAGCCGACTGGGCCTGCATCTTGGCAAGGGCCAGCCACTTAGCGAAGTCCTTGGATCAGACATGGCCGGAGTGACGGTGGAAGGTGTAGATACCGGTAGAAGTCTGCTACACGGGTTCAATGCTGCTTGCAAGAGTGGTGTGCTGGATATCGCAACACTACCGCTGACCGCTGCCATTCTTGATTGTATTGATAGCGATTCGCCTTTTGCCTTTGATTTTGAACAGCTGCCGGGGTAGTGGTTTCGCAGCTTGATCGTCTTACTCGGAAATATTCCTAGCCTTTTTGCAAGTTGTCAGCATTGCAGATTTCTTGCACCATCAAACAGGACGGACGTTTTCTGTATCGATGAGAGGAAAAGATGAAAATAGTATCAACCCCAATCGCATTGGTCGGTGCAACGATAATTCTGGCAAGTTGCGCATCATTGACACCACCCACTCGCCCGGACTACACAGGCTCTGATGACGTTCAGTCTGCGCAAACACAGCAGTTGGTGGGCAAGTGGGCAGTCAGTGAACTTAACCCACTGCCGCAAACAGAACCTCAGACAACGCTTATCGAATATCGCTCTGATGGTACGGTAACCGGCTTGATAACGCCCTCCGGCGAAGGGCTTGAAGCTCTGGGTAACCTGCAATTTGAACTCAGTGGAAACTGGACACTCGAGGCTGATGTGGTCACTCACCAGAATATAACAATGAGCAGCACCCGCGACGACACACTCGGATCGATGATCAGTAACATGGTGAATAACCAGAAAGGCATTGCTGGTCAGGCCAATATCTACGAGTTATCTGCCGACAGGATAGTCATGGTTGGCAGCGATGGGGCTGCGATGGAGTATGTGCGGCAGTAGTGCAGCGTGAAGCGCTGGCGACGGACCTCAAGCGTAATGGATGAACATCTGCCTTGAGTGGCGAGTTTGTCAATGCGGCATTGACAGTTTGGACTACCGAGACAGCGCGCTATGCTATATGGTGGAGAGCATCCAACGCCAGGAAGTGATGCCTCCCATCGTCTCGCGCAACGCTTTGCCCCTTGCTGAATTTGTCACGCTATTAGCACTTATGGTGTCGATCGTAGCGCTGTCTACCGACATCATGCTGCCAGCGCTGAACAGCATGGGGCAAGAGCTGCAAGTGGCTAACCCCAACGACATACAATTTGTCGTTACTGCGCTTTTCCTGGGATTAACTGTCGGTCAGCTGTTGGCGGGGCCACTATCAGATCGCTTTGGTCGACGTCCGATTATTCATGGTGGGTTTGCGATTTTCTCGATTGGCAGCCTGCTCTGCATCTTCGCCAACAGCTTCAGTGTGATGCTTGTCGGACGTGTGCTGCAGGGCGTGGGCGCAGCCGGACCTCGCATCGTGACAATGGCCATCGTACGCGACGGCTACTCCGGACGCGAAATGGCACGCATCATGTCGATAGTCATGATGATCTTTATCCTTATGCCAGCTATTGCCCCCGCTATTGGCCAGGCAATATTGCTGCTTGGCGACTGGCGAGGAACATTCATAGCCTTGCTACTTTTTGCACTTGTCAGCTGGGGCTGGTTTTCGATCCGCTTACCTGAAAGTCTGGCAGTCGAGAATAGAAGGCCATTCACTGTAGCAACCCTGACGAGCGGCCTGAAATACTTTTTCACCAGCAGACTAGCGGTGGGATACACACTGGCCAACGGCTGGATATTCGGCGCCTTCATCAGCTATCTCAGTTCAGCACAGCAAGTGTTCAAACAGACCTACAATACCGGTTCCTGGTTTGCCTTCTGGTTTGGGCTGGCGGCACTGGCTATTGGTTCTGCGTCTGCGCTCAATGCAAAACTTGTCATAAAGCTGGGC
>CAYGSW010000419.1:0-3905 GCA_964352535.1 uncultured Granulosicoccaceae bacterium
CGAACACAGACAGGCCCGCTGAATCCTAATATTTCGGGTTGACGGACTACTAGTGCCCGGGTTACGTCGGCCACGGCGTTACCTGCTTTCAATAGAGTCGCTTGGCAGGTTTCGTCCGGTTGACAATCATGGCCCCTATCTCTTCCACTGACATTTTTGTGGTGTTGAGATAGGGCATCTGTTCCGAGCGAAAGATACTCTCAGCCTGGGCAATTTCACGCATGCAGGTTGATGCGTCGCTGTAACTTGAGCCTTGATAGCGTTGCTGGCGAATCTGCAACAACCTGAAAGGGTCAATCGTCAGTCCGAATAACTTCTCTCGATGGGCCAGCAGCGCATCCGGCAGGCGTTTGAACTCCAGCTCATGATCGGTCAGTGGGTAGTTCGACACATAAAGACCATAATGCAAGGACATATACAACGACGTTGGTGTCTTGCCACAGCGTGACACGCCGACGATGATCAGATCTGCTTGCTGATAGTGCTCACTGTCCATCCCGTCATCTGTCTGCAAGGCAAAGTGGACGGCTGCAATGCGTGAGGTGTAGGCGTTTTCGTCCTGCACACCGTGCGATTTACCAATGGTATGCGACGATTCAACGCCTAATCGCTCCTCCATAGGCCCGATGAATGCCTGAAACAGGTCAAACACCTTGATCTGGGCGTCGGTTATTTGTGCTCGCAGATCATCATCAACCATGGTCAGAAACACCATCGGCCCCAAACCATGCTCTTCCTTGATACGCAAGCAACGGTCCACGAACTCAGCCGTTTTCTGGGGGTTATCCACAAACGTGAATGTCTCGATCTGGAAATCAATGGTGGGAAACTGACTCAGAAGGCTGTGCGCCATGGCCTCTGCCGTCAGGCCGGTCCGGTCAGATACGATGAATGCCGTACGCTTTATCGTTTGTGTCATGATTTTTTATCGATGGAAACGTATGCGCCATATACATTGCCTGTAAAAGGTGAGCGATAATTAAGGAACAATTGCTCTACACTGCATACTTTTTGCACACTCGGTACCTTGCTGAGGTTCTTTTAGTCTAGCGCAAGAACAAGGAGTTAACGTGACACAGTACATCCAGTGGTTCAAAAACCTGGGTATGCACGATGTGCCCAGCGTCGGAGGCAAGAACGCCTCTCTGGGGGAAATGATCGCCAATCTGGCGAATGCCGGAATCAGCGTGCCCGACGGCTTCGCCACCACCGCTGACGCGTTTAGAGAGCATTTGCAGGCAAACGGTCTCGAGGCACGCATCAACGATGCGCTAACCGGCCTCGACACGGATGACATGGACGCGCTCACCCGCACCGGTGCAATGATTCGTCAATGGGTTATTGACGAACCCCTTCCGCAGGGTCTGGCAGATGCTGTGAGTGAGGCCTGGGCAACCATCAACGAATCAGCAGGTGGCAGCGCGTCGGTTGCCGTGCGTTCATCAGCCACTGCAGAGGACCTTCCAGAGGCCTCATTTGCCGGTCAGCAGGAAACCTTTCTCAACGTCAAGACTCTCGATGACGTGTTGCTTCGCATCCGCGAAGTATTTGCATCACTGTATAACGATCGCGCTATCTCCTACCGTGTGCATCAGGGTTTTGCGCATGCTGATGTGGCACTGTCCGCGGGCATTCAGCGCATGGTACGCAGCGACATCGGCGCCAGCGGCGTTATGTTCTCGATTGATACTGAATCAGGTTACTCTGATGCGGTCTTCATCACCTCGTCCTGGGGGCTGGGCGAATGCGTTGTTCAGGGGTCTGTCAATCCGGACGAATTCTACGTGCACAAGCCCACCCTGTCGGCAGGCAGGCCCGCCATCCTGAAGCGTAGCCGCGGTGAAAAACGTATCAAGATGATTTACGGCATCCAGACGGCTGTGGATACTGTTGATGTGGAACTCGCTGATCAGATGCGACTGTCGCTCAACGATGAGGATGTACAGGCGCTGGCGGTTATGGCTGTCACCATCGAAAAGCACTACGGCCGTCCCATGGATATCGAATGGGGCAAGGATGGCAATGACGGCAAGCTGTACATACTACAAGCCCGACCTGAAACAGTGGAATCTCGCTCGAACAAGAACGTCATCACTCGCTACCAGCTGGCTGCACACAAAGCCCCTGTACTGATTACCGGTCGCAGCATCGGACAACGTATTGGCGCAGGCACGGTTCGCATCGTCAACAGCCTCGACGACATTGGTAGTGTTCAGACAGGTGATGTTCTTGTCACCGATATGACCGACCCGGATTGGGAGCCTGTCATGAAACGCGCAGCCGCCATCGTGACCAATCGCGGCGGAAGAACCTGTCATGCGGCCATTATCGCGCGGGAATTGGGCGTTCCCGCGGTTGTTGGTTGTAATGATGCCACCAGCACACTGGCCAATGGTATTGATGTAACCGTAAGCTGTGCTGAAGGCGACACAGGCTTTATCTACGCGGGCAATCTCTCTTTTGAAGTCGCCGAAACCGAGCTGGACAAACTCCCTGAACTACCGTTCAAACTCACCATGAACGTCGGTAATCCAGAACGTGCATTCAGCTTCAGCCAACTACCTCATCATGGAATTGGTCTGGCACGCCTGGAATTCATCATCAGTAACACCATTGGTATTCATCCGAAGGCATTGCTCAACTATGGCGCCATGCCCGACAATATCAAAGAGCAAATCGATCTGCGCACCGCAGGGTACGCAGACCCTGTCAGCTTCTATGTCGACAAGATTACCGAAGGCGTTGCCACTCTGGCGGCTGCATTCTCTCCCCATCCGGTCATTGTAAGACTGTCCGATTTCAAGTCCAACGAGTACGCCAACATGATTGGCGGCCAGCTGTTTGAACCTGATGAAGAGAATCCGATGATCGGGTTTCGTGGCGCCTCTCGTTACCTGTCGTCTTCATTTCAGGATTGCTTCGAACTGGAATGTCGTGCCTTGAAGCGCGTGCGCGAGGTCATGGGATTTACCAACGTCGAACTCATGGTGCCCTTCGTTCGCACTCTGGATGAAGCCGATCAAGTGCTGTCTCTAATGAAGGAGAACGGACTTCAACGCGGTGATCATGGCCTACGCATAGTCATGATGTGTGAAGTGCCCAGCAATGCCATTCTGGCCGAGGAATTCCTGTCACGCTTTGACGGATTTTCCATCGGCTCTAACGACTTGACGCAATTGACCCTGGGATTGGATCGTGATTCGGGTCTGGTGGCCCATCTGTTCGATGAACGTGATCCTGCGGTCAAGAAAATGCTCGGAATGGCCATTGCAGCCGCCCATGATCAGGGAAAGTACGTGGGTATTTGCGGACAAGGACCCTCGGACCACCCTGATCTGGCTTATTGGCTTATGGAACAGGGGATTTCCAGTGTGTCACTAAACCCTGATACGATTGTGGAAACGTGGCAATTTCTGGCACAACCGAGATAGCACAATGAGCGGTAACGGAGATCGATCCAAGGAGAGGCAATTCTGGCGCGCGATGGTGCCTGATGAACCGATCCCCGTTTCGCCAGACAAGCCTGTTGATCTGACACACGATCTGAACGACCTCGACAAGGAACAGCGTGAAGCAAGACGGCAGGCGCTGAAAAGCATGTTAGCTGCCAACGAGGCAAGGCAAAAGAATGCCTTGCGAAACCGGCGCCCTATTCTGTCTGTCGGGCAACGCGTTGCTGTTGTCAACGGCAAGCTGGCTGGAAAACAGGGAGTTGTGATGGATGCGGATTTCATTCACAGCAAAGTGCTGCTGGAGATACGTGGCGCCGCTGAACCCCTGTGGATATCGTTTAAACGCATTGGCAGTGTATTGCAAGACTGACCAACCAGCGCAGACCTGCACAATCAGTCGCTAGTAGTCCGTCAACCCGAAATATTAGGATTCAGAGTTCACCAGCCGCCGCC
>CAYGSW010000420.1:0-3887 GCA_964352535.1 uncultured Granulosicoccaceae bacterium
TTAACTACATCATTGCTAGTGGTTGTCTTTGAATCTTCCATGAAACCGTGCTCCGCTTGATGTGTCAATATAACATCAGATGACAATATCAGCAAGTAATAACTGGCAATATATCCAGCAAAGATGATGTGCTTTCATCTGTGCAGTAGATTCCTGTTCAATGCAGGATACACGTATATTGTCAGGAGAATCAGAGAAAAAAGCAGACTCTTCTTGCCTGCTAATCGTCATACCTATTGCTAGCTGATCAATCAATGCATCGCCGTAACCAGCTCGCTGAACTCCATTTTGCTCGACTTTGACAATCCGTTGCCCAATCTCCTAGTAGGTGGCACTAGGCAGCTACACAGGCACGCAATTGCGGACCTGACGGAATGCTTTCTATGACTCACTTGGATTACAGCCTGGGAGAGATTACAGTCTGAGAGATATAGTGACCGCTCAATAGAGTTTTCTAGAAAGGTGGTAACAGTGCCCATGCTATCGGTGTTGACTAACTGGGAGGTTGTGTTGTTTCCTGTGTTGTCCATCGGCATCAAAGAGCTTCCATTTTCAGCTATCGCTTCAAGCGCTCCAAAAGCAGAGTAGTCTCCTACACCATCAGACTCGATATTCGCTCGATTCTTAAAGTGTTTGTCAGGCTGTTCTTCTAACTCACTGCCCAAAGCTTTTCCCTCTTTCGCTCAGCCACGATATTTCGGCTGCGGTACTTGGCCTGCCCAGTGTTGCATTACGATGAGGGTAGCGCCCGAACTGATCAATAATGGCCTTGTGTTCAATTGCTGAATCCAGTGTGGCTTGTGCAAACCGGGCAAGCGACGGTGGTGCCTGATCTCGTAAATCGGTAAATAGCGCGACACTGGTTTGCTGCGATGCGCTGTTTTCATCGTGCTCAAACGGCATAAACAGGAAAACCTTATTAGTGAGCGGCAATGACGCGTAGTCCGCGCAACTCAATACATGCTGGCTGATCGACAGTGCTCGTGCGTCACCGGCAAAGGCCTGTGCTGCGCCGCGATAAATGTTCCTGCTAAACTGATCCAGCAAAATGACATACGCCATCGCACCGCGTATATCTTCCAGCCAATGATCAAATTCACCGGCCTGTGCTTTTTGTACTGTCTGCCCAAAGCGTGCGCTTAACAACTCGTCCAGCGTCTTGCCACCCATAAACCAGCGCTGCTTCTGTGGCAAGTCCATGCGCCCCGTTTCATTGTCTTTAAACCATGTGCTCAGAACGCTGTCTATCAATTGTCTTTCGTCGGGGTGTCGCATGATGATGTATCGCTGCTCTGTAGTATTGAAGGATTGTGTGCCTTTGGTGGCGATGGCTTCTGGCCGTATCACTGGCCGTATACGTAGGCAATGCTGAGCGAATCGGGCCTCGGTTCGCTGGCCTTGTGGCAACTGATTGCCATAGGGACAGGTTTTGTGTGGAGCGGATTTGTCAGATCAGGCCTCGGGTTCGGTGGCGCAGCGCTAACCCTGCCGCTGTTGCTGATGGTACATAACGATGTGTTGTTATATCTGCCCGCGATTTGCTGGCAGTTGCTGTTTTTCTCCTCATTAACGGTCGCAACGCGTCTGGATAATGTCAACTGGCGTTATCTGGGCAAGCTGGTGTTGTTGCTGGCACTGCCGTTTGCGGCGGGGTTGTTCGGACTGCTCAATCTGTCCCCTCAAGTTCTGGCAGTGTTTGTCTATTTGATAACGCTACTCTACGGCAGCTTGTATACGCTCGACAGGGTCATGGTCAGCCGCAATCGCCTGATGGATGGGATATGTCTGATCGGGGGTGGCTATGTGAGTGGTGTGTCCCTTATTGGCGCCCCCTTGATCGTGGCTTACAGCACTCTCAGGCTGCCCGCCACACAGCTTCGCGATACCTTGTTTGTCGTCTGGATCGTGCTGGTTGTTGGCAAGCTTGCGACGTTTACCGCAGCGGGTGTGAACTTGCAGTGGCAACTCTCGGCGCTGACACTGCCGCTGGCCGCATTCGGGCACTTCATGGGTCTAAAGGTGCATACTAGGCTGGTGGGTGCGCAGAGACGTCAGTTCAATCGGGTAATCGGTCTAGGTCTTTGTACTGTGTCAATACTCGGTCTATGGTCAGCGCTTTGATATACTCTGCCCCGCATGGCAATTGGCTTAAAGGCCCTTGCCATCACTAAACATTAACTTCGTTGGAGAAAACCCCAAGATGGCTCACGTGCACACTCCGGCCTATTCGGCTGATACCTTGCTGGATACGGTGTTGCCAAAAGCGGCATCCCTTCAAGGTTCGTGGTTACGCTCGGCAATGGTCGTTGCTGCCGGTAGCCTGCTTCTGACCCTGTCGGCCAAGCTATCCATACCTTTTCTGCCGGTTCCGATGACGCTCCAGACCATGGTAGTGCTGTGCCTGGGTATGGCACTGGGACCGCGACTTGGGGTGGCCGCTGTGCTGGCTTATCTTGCACAGGGTGCAGTGGGTTTGCCCGTGTTCGCCGGCACACCTGAGAAAGGTATTGGACTGGCTTATATGCTTCAGCACACCGGTGGTTATCTTGCAGGCTTTGTGGTGGCGGCATTTGCTGTCGGGTTGCTGGCCCGGCGCCAGTGGGATCGTTCCATACTGACCACAATAGCAGCCATGCTTGTCGGCAATGCCATTATCTACGGCTTCGGATTGTTGTGGTTGGGCACCCTGATCGGCTGGGACAAGCCCGTCGTTGCTCTGGGCATGACACCGTTTCTACTGGGTGATCTTGCCAAAGTGCTCATTGCCGCAGCATTACTCCCGAGCATCTGGAAATTCCTTAACCGGTGAAATCCTCAATGAAAGCCCTCACATGCGTCTTTGTCAGTGCAATGCTTGTGTCTTGCGCTGGCAGCGGCCCGAAACTTGACGATCTGGCAGCTGTTGCCAAAACCGCGCTGGAAGGCTCAGAGAGCGGCCCACTGAGCACTGACGACATCACACGCGGACTCAAAGAGGCGCTAGCTACTGGCTCCAATACTGTGGTCAGCCAGCTAGGTACTGCCAATGGGTTCAGCGGCGATCCCGCCATCCGTATTCCGCTGCCTGGCTCTCTGGTGAAGGCTCGCGAACTTGCAGCGAGGGTCGGTCAGGAACGTTATTTCGATGAGCTTGAACTCAAGCTTAACCAAGCCGCTGAAGAAGCTACACCTAAAGCAAAAGAGCTGTTTCTCGGTGCTATTCGCGACATGAGTGTCGAAGATGCCAAGGGCATACTGCAGGGGCCAGACAACGCAGCCACAGAGTACTTCCGGGGCAAGACAGGCGAAACTTTGCAGGCCCAGATGCGTCCGATAGTCGATCGGGCGTTGGCACAGGTCGGTGCGGTCAGTTCATTCAATCAGCTTCTAGACAGATACAACAAGATTCCACTGGCGCCGAAAATTGACGCTGACCTTACAGGCCATGTTGTGGAAGAAGGTAGTGACGGTATCTTCTACTATCTGGCTCAGGAGGAAAAAGCTATCCGAGACAATCCTCTCAAGCGCACATCAGAAATCCTGCAGCGCGTATTCGGAAGTCAATAACTCTTATGAAGCCACCTGATCTTTCCGATCGCAACGCGTTCAGCCGTGACGAGCTTTTGGCTTGTGGGCACGGTGATTTGTTTGGCGAGGGTAATGCAAGACTGCCACTGCCCAACATGCTCATGTTTGACCGTGTAACCAGCATCACAGCGGATGGTGGTGCCTCGGGTAAAGGTGAGATCATTGCCGAGCTCGATATCACACCAGAGCTCTGGTTCTTTGCCTGCCATTTTGAAGGTGATCCCGTAATGCCCGGTTGTCTGGGGCTTGACGCCATGTGGCAGCTTGTCGGCTTCTTTCTCGGTTGGAAAGGTAACCCTGGGCGAGGGCGCGCTTTGGGA
>CAYGSW010000421.1:0-3879 GCA_964352535.1 uncultured Granulosicoccaceae bacterium
TGAAGCCTTCTTCGATTGCCTGTCGCATGCTGTACACATGAAACGATGCTGGCTTGTTGGTCTTGGACGGTGGCTCTGCCGGATCAGGACAGCGACCGAACAACTCCAGTGTCTTGGCCTTGGGGGTTGCGGTAAACGCAAAGTAACTCAAGTTGGGTGAAGCGCGACGCGAGGCAATGATCTCGTTGAGCACATCGTCAGCGCTCAGGTTTTCATCGTTATCGGTTGTCGCCTCACTGCTATCTTTCATCAGCACTTCCTTAAGCTGGCGAGCCGTGGAGCCGGTCTGCGAGGAATGCGCCTCATCAGCAATTATGGCGTAATTGCGCTCCTTCAGACTTACCGTGTTCTCAATGGCCTTGAGCACATGAGGAAACGTCTGAATGGTGACAATGATGATCGGCTGGGACCGCTCAAGGGCTGAGGCTAGCTTGTCCGACTTCGAACCTTCACCCTCTTTTCGATTGATGCGCCCCACCACACCATCCACATGCTCTAACTGATAAATGGTGTCCTGAAGCTGATCATCCAGCACCGTTCTGTCCGTGACGATGATGACCGAATCAAAGCGCTTATCGCCCTCGTCATCCCGCAGCGATGAGAGCTGATGGGCCGTCCAGGCAATGGAGTTGGACTTACCTGATCCAGCACTGTGCTGTATCAGATAGGTTTGTCCCGGCCCTTCGGTAACGGTTGCCGTAATCAGCTTGTTAACCACATCCCACTGATGATAACGCGGGAATATCATTGTCTCCTTCTTGAACTTGCGCCCTTCCCAGTCTTCCTTGTCCTTGATTTCCAGATGAATGAAGCGTTGCAGAATACGCAGCAGATTGTCCGGCAACAACACCTCGTTCCACAGATAATCTGTCGAATGAAGGCTCTTGTCCTCCGGCACATCGTTACCTTTGCCACCCTCTGCGGTCCCCTTGTTGAACGGCAGAAAGAACGTTTCATCACCTGCCAAACGCGTGGCCATCCACACCTCATACTGACTCACCGCAAAATGCACCAGCGCACCCCGCTTGAACGTCAGCAGCGGCTCAGCCTTGCGAGTTGCAGAATCAACCGGCAGCCGTGTTTTCTTGTATTGCTCTACAGCATTGTTGAAAGCTTGCTTGAACTCGGACTTGAGTTCCATCGTCACCACTGGCAGGCCATTGACGAACAGCACCAGATCAATACGATACGACCTGGCCCTCGCGCCAGTCTCTGCCAAGTGTTTGTCCGTTGCCCATGGGCTGTAGACCAACTCCGGAACCACACGCAGTCGATTCATGCCATAGCGCGCTAAGGTATCCGGATTAAGATCATGCTCTGGCTTGAACTGACACAGACTGAATCGCGCCCCACGATCCTTGATTTCGTGTCGCAGCACACCCAGCGTGCCGAACGTACGAAGCTCCTTGTTCGCTGCATTCGGATCAGCTTTGTTTAATTGGGATGCCACTCGCTCCAGAAACTTGGTTTCTGTATTCGTCGGGTAAATGCCGCAATACTTCTCCCACTGGTCAGGCTGACTTTCCTTGACGAAGGCCAGTGTGTCTTCTGCATACAACGCTAGTTCGCGGTTGTATTTTGACGCTGTCCCCACCAGCCAACCATTGGCTTTCAGGTGAGCGATGATTTCGTTCTGAAATACATACTCAGCAGACTTGTCAGGGTGATTGGCCATGGTGTTTATGCGTCCATACTGGCTATTGATGAGAACTACGAATGCAACGTTAAATCAGATATTTTTGTCATGCATTCGATAACGACACTCAATGCGGAGATTGCCACTGCGCTTGAGCATCCCACATGGCCTTCCAATGGATGAACTCCGAATGCCTTAGTTTATACCTAGCATAATTACCCTCGTGCAAAGAAATTACCTCGATTTCAGCAACATCTCTGAATCTACTCTGATCATCTGTCGGAATATGACTTGAAGCCCAGGATTTGATGAATTTGCCAACATCCTGACGAGGTACAGGTTGCCTTACGAGTTCTTGCACCACGACTTGCAAGGCTTCCCGATACTTCATGCGAAAAGGATCAGGTGCTCCAAGCTGTTGACGCACCGATGAATAGTGCTGCGCAGAACGTCTGTATGCCCAGATAAACAAGTCTTTCATCATCGATGGGTCACCACATTCGTAAAAGCCGACCAGCGCATTAGAGTAAGCATCTTCTGGTACTTCGATGAACGATATGGGGATGAGATTTTTTTTTATAAACGGTATGTTGGCCGCCATACGCGACACTCGTTTGTTCACATCGTCGAACGGTTGAAGATAAGGCAAGAACAGCAGCGTCATGAATGCTTGCTCAAACGGGTTGTCTATCTCAGCCAGTTTTCGCAACGTAAGATGAAAGTAGGCATCGATGCGGTGAGGATCATCCAGCGGCAGATACGTGGAACCTGATATACCCACCGGTATCATTCTTAAACGCCCAGCAGACATAGGGTCTGGCAACAGGTTGTTAGCTAACAATGCATGTAGATTTAATATCGTGTGGCGAGTGAAGCCTAAATCCTCAGCGTTCTCAACCAAAAACTCAATAGCGTCCTTGTGATTGCGTATCATCTGGGCATCAGTGGCAGTTGAACCCTCCGCCTCTTCGTCAAATGTAATGAGCCTGCGAGTATCCAGAAGCGAATACGTATTGCCTTCCAATCGGCTAGAGTTCCACGAAAGATCGATGAGTAGACGATCCATTATCCGCCGCGCATAAGTGCCGGCAGGCTGCTCATCCCCGACGTCAGTACCGACCTCTTCAAGTGCCCCTTGCTCTTCAGCGGAGAGATAGCTGCTGGAATTTGGTTGGTATGATTCGATCAACGCACTGTCGTACGATGATCGCTTTCGGGATGACGTTGGCTGGCTCATGTAGCGAGCAAGCTCACGCGACTTTTGCGAATACATGATGCCTATGGAGTCAACATCGACAGGAAAATATTTCGTCCACCTGCGTGAACCCTGCATGGTTACCCTGCCGCTATCCACCAGAACTCTAAGGCGGTACTTCACCGCATCTGCGCCCAGACCCAAGCTGGGATCCAGCGCGGCCGCAAGCTCTGTCAGTGAAATTCCATCAGGATGACGCCTGATGACCTCAAGCAATGGCGTAAGCCGAGCCTCGCTGGTTTTCGTCTTTGGCATCGTCAGCTTTAGTTGTCAGACGGTGGGGAAACTCCAAGCGTGCTCTTTATCGGTGTGATTGAGGGTTTTCCAAATGTATTCCGCGGTGCGAGTGGATACTTCTTTTTCCGCAAAAAACACCTGTCACAATAAAATAACCCGAAAACCTAAATTTGACGCTTTAGGCGCACCAATATAGCACTATAGAGACATTTTTGCCATTATATAGGTGGAATTGCCCCTTTAGAACTGGAAATACCACTTTACCCGCTAATATGCCATTTTAGATTCATCAATCAACATTGAGGGAATTCAGGCACGCAACAGGACCTGGACAAAAAATCGAACCCCGCCCCAAGCTCCCTGATTTCATGGCGCAGCGCACTCTGGATACCAGCGGTAGGAAGCTCTTTGTTAGATGCATTCAGGCCTACCTTGTTCAGTTGGGATGCCATCCGCTCCAGAGGCTTCTGCCTGAACGCCGTAGGAATCCTCTTTGTTCACGGAGGGGAGAATGTCAAAAGTTAAATTAGCCCGAGTTGCTCAGCAATCTCATCTGTACGAACCCAGCGCTGCCCCGGAATTTTTTCGATAACATCCTTGAATACCCTTGCGATTATAAGTTTGACACCGTGACTATCAGCAAACTGTAGTTTTTCAGGTGATTGATGATTTCGTTCTGGAATGCATATTAGGCAGACTTGTCAGGGTGATGTGCCATGGTAGTTATGCGCTTATGGTGGGAGTTGGTGAG
>CAYGSW010000422.1:0-3878 GCA_964352535.1 uncultured Granulosicoccaceae bacterium
CAAATAACAGCCGCATTCACCTGCATTTGACATTGACCGACCAGAGCGGCAGCGTCGGGAGGGCAATGTCAAATGACAGGTGCAATGCTTTGTTATGTGTAGTTATCAAAATGCTATGCACTTGGCCGGTTATCTGCATTTGAAATCAACCTCGCTTTGAAGACAACTTTATTGTTATTCTATTTCCTCTCCAGCCTTTATCGCAGCGGAACTACGCTCGTATGTTTACTGCAAATTCATCCGCATCTTCGGTGTGATACCGATTCATCCATCTCTTCCATGATAATTTCCCAAGGATGCACCAGACGCATGCTGTTGCGACATCTCAAATAAATTTTCTTTATATTTTTATCAAGAAAACTTGACAACTACTACATCGGTGCATATTCCGGCTCAACGTGAACGGTGATTCTGGCCGAACGTGAACACCGATTCCGATTCAACGTGAACACTCATTCTGGTTTGAACGTGAACACTTTTGCCGATTTTCCGGAATAGCTGTTCACGTTGCCAGAACAACTGTTCACGTTCAGCCGGAATCCTCTCTAACGTATTGATCTTTCAACCTCTTTGGGTGATCGTCCCTCAATTTTTGAGGATAAACGATGCCCGCCCTGAGGAATTCAATGTAATGTGCCCACCATTAATATGTTGCCGTCGTGCGCTAACTCATTGAAAGAACAGGTTCCATGCAAAACTAAAGGCACATAACTTTTGTTTACAGCTGCCATGATTTCCATCCCCCAATAAAGATATCGGAGATCGTCATGCTAGAGCAATATTTTGCAGGCCCCAAAACAGTCGACCGCATTAGGGCCTCGTGGATTCGAGGTGCCATTGAACAATACGTCTCGTGGCTAATCGAACAAGGTTATGCGGCCAGCAATGTCCCTCAAAGAGTCCCTATACTTCTGCGCTTCAGCGACTTCGCGAGGGAGAATGGAGTAACGTTGCTGGATGAGTTGCCGGACTCTGTTGAACCTTTCATCCAGTATTGGTTGAACTCGCGAAAGCGATCATTTCCGAACGACGAGTCTCGCAAACAGTTCATCACCTCTATCCGCGGTCCTATCTGTCAGTTTCTACGTGCAGTACTACCCAGTTACCAAGGCGGCACCCGTGGCCACAATTTACCCAGACCGTTTATTAATCGCGTGCCAAAGTTTTTCGAGTACTTGGCTAATGAGCGAGGACTTTCCTCAGAGAGCTTGATCCAGTACGACTGTCAGTTGCGCCGTTTTGAAGGCTATCTGGCAAGCATAGGACTGATTAAACTTACCGACCTTTCACCTGCTGTTCTCTCCGGATACATCACAGAAAGAAGCCAGATATTGAGCAAGCGCTCGGTGCAACGATTCTGCAGTGTGCTGAAGGTTTTTCTCTCGTACCTTTCCTGTGAAGGAATAACGCAACGCGATCTAAGTCTTGCTATTGTGCCGCCGCGCAACTATCGCCACTCGAATATTCCGCGATCAATTTCATGGCGTGAAGTTGAGCAACTATTGGCGTCGATTGATCGCTGCCATGGCGTCGGTAAACGCGACTACGCAATCCTATTGTTGTTAGTCACTTACGGGCTGCGTGCTCGGGAAGTAGCTGCATTGCAACTCGAAGACATCGACTGGCGGCGTGAACGACTGAGCATTCCAGAGCGTAAAGCTGGTCACTCGACACGGTTCCCACTGTCACCGGTCGTGGGACAGGCGATCGTAGACTATCTTCGTGAGGCCCGCCCTCCAACCACTGAACGTACACTGTTTTTAATTGCCAATGCGCCGTATACCCCAGTATTGCACAGTACCATCTCTCAACTTGCAAAACGCTCATTAATCAAGGCCGGTATCAAGGTGCATCACCCTGGCTCTCACACATTACGCCATACCTGCGTGCAGCGTCTTGTCGATGCACGCATCTCGCTCAAGACGATCGGTGACTATATGGGACACCGAACTGCCGTTGCCACTGGCGTGTACGTCAAAATCGACATTGACAAACTTCGCGAGGTTGCCATGAGCGACGGAGAGGCACTGCTATGAGTGAGCAGACGCGACAATATGGGAGCATCCTTGCAAGCGGTATAAGAGATTTTGTCAGATACAAGCGTGCCTTAGGGTGCTGCTACGACGGCGAGGAGAAAAAGTTAATACTGCTTGATCGCTATCTCGTGGAAAAGGGTATCAGCAGGCTAGATGAAATCACTCCTGATGTGTTGAACCGGTTTATGAGCTCCAGGGTGCGCACATCAAGCAGTTTCAATGATCTATTGAGTACCGTACGACAGCTTTTCAATTGGTTGGTTTTGCAAGAGCGTATTAGCACGTCGTCGCCGCTACGCGTGGAGTCAAAACGCTGCGGACCTCAATTGCGACCATTCTTGTTCGATAAAATGCAGGCTGGCCTTCTGATCGATTCCGCGACAAACTTACCAGATACGTCGAATGCGCGTATGCGAGGAGTAATCTATTCAACGATTTTTGCGCTGCTATATGCGCTAGGGTTGCGCGTTAGTGGAGCGACTCGATTGCGCGGCAGTGACATCGACTTTGAAAATAAACTGCTCGTAATTCGACAAACGAAGTTCAACAAAAACCGTTTGGTGCCGTTTGGACCGAATGTCGAAAACAGGCTGCATCAATTTCTGCAGCAGCGTGAGCGGCAACTAGGTCGGCTAGAAACCGATCACGCAGTTTTCACCTTTTCAAAGGCGTCCCAGTGCACGGTTCTTCCAACAACCGTGAGTTGGGTCTTTCACAAGCTTGTCATCGACCTTGGGCTTAAAGCTGCACCTGGCGAGACTGCGCCGCATCTGCATTGTTTGCGCCATTCATTCGCCGTCGCCACGTTGGTGCGATGGTACAGAGAGGGAATCGATCCAGCTGAGAAATTACTGTATCTCTCTACGTTTCTAGGACATGTCAGTCCAGCATCCACCGCCGTCTACCTCACAATCACTGACGAACTACTGCACGCTGCGAGCCAGCGCTACGAAAGTTTCGTCTCACCCGTGCTTGAGGAGGCGAAGCTATGAGTAGCCTCACGCTTGGCAGTGCAGTCCGTGGATTTTTCGATGACTATATTAGATGCCAGAAGGGTCTGCGAAAAAATACGGTACGCAGCTATCGCGACACCCTGCGATTGGTTCTGCTTTTCGTTGCGGATGATACTGGGCGGCAAGTGTCGCGAGTAAGACTCGCTGATCTGACTGCAGAGGTCGTCCGCCGATTCCTTAATCATCTCGAAGCAGAAAGGCATAATCATATACGCTCTCGCAATCAGAGATTATCAGCACTTCGTGTCTTCTTCGAGTATCTAGCTCGGCAAGATCCGGAGTTTATTTGCGAAACAGAGAGCGTCGCTGGCATTCCCACCAAGCGCGTACCACCACCTGAGACATTCTTTCTCGAGCGCGACGAGGTCCAGGCAATGTTTAGCCATCTGCCAGATAGCGGCAGGTTCGCTTTAAGGGATCGCTGTCTTTTGTTGTTTCTCTATAATACGGGAGCCAGAGTACAAGAGGTTGCGGATCTGGAGATTCGCAACCTTGATCTTGAATCGCCACCGCGTGTACACCTTCACGGCAAGGGCGATAAGTGGCGTGTTTGTCCGTTGTGGGAGGAAACAACGTCTCTTTTGCAGCAGCTTCTAGCGAAGCGTCGACCTGACGCAGAAGGAGAGCAGCCGGTGTTTATATCGCATAGAGGAGCAGCTTTGACTCGCTACGGAATCTACAAACTCGTTCGTCGCCATGTGCAGGGAATCAAGTCTGAAGGTGGAATACGCGGATCACATATTTCACCGCATACGTTTCGACATACAGCAGCATGCCACCTGTTGGAGTCGGGTGTAGACGTTAACGTGATCCGTGCGTGGCTCGGGCA
>CAYGSW010000423.1:0-3874 GCA_964352535.1 uncultured Granulosicoccaceae bacterium
ATCTAGCTGCAGGTCGGTCTGGATTTTGGTAAACAGGGCTACTCCCTGGGCAAAGAGACCGCTGAAGACCAGACCGATGACAGTGTCTTCCTTGAGGCGTGTGTTGTCTGTGAGGTAGCCGGTGGACAAGGCGCAGAGCATACCAGAGACGAAAGCGCCGATAATCATAGGAATATTCAGCAGATAGGCGACCACGATGCCCGGTAAAACCGCATGAGACACGGCATCACCCATCAGGGACCAGCCTTTCAAAACGAGCAAACACGAAAGCGCCCCAGCGGATACTGACACCAGCAATGCGATGATCAATGCCTGCTGCATGAAATCAAAGCTGAATGGTTCTGCAAACCAGTTGACCAGATTGCTCATGCGTCAGCGTTCTCGATATCGTATTGTCCCAGTCGCTCGGCAGCACGCCGCCGACTGGCCAGAACACCGTGCACAGGCGCAAACACAAAGGCTGCAATGAACAGGGCTGTTTGCAACAACACGATGACAGCACCTGTCGCGCCATCAAGGAAATAGCTGATGTACGCCCCGAATGCGCTGGTGAAAAATCCCAGTGCTACACTCACTTGCAGCAACCTGTCAAAGCGATCGGTTAGCAGGTAGGCCGTGGCGCCGGGTGTGACCACCATGGCAATAACAAGAAAAGCACCGACGGTTTGCAGGGCTGCGACAGTGGCTGCGCTCAGCAAGGTAAAAAACAGTATTTTCAAGCGTGTGGTTTTCATGCCGATGGAATGCGCGTGCGTCTCATCGAAGAACACCACCATGAAGTCTTTCCAGAAAATCAATAGACAAGTGAGTGTGACGATGCCGATGATAACCAGCTGCAATGCGTCAAACGGCGTGACGGCCAGGATGTTGCCAAAGACAATGGTCTGGATATTGACGGATGTGGGGGAGAGCGAAGCCATGAAGAGCCCCAGACCGAAGAATCCGGTGAATATAAGTCCGATTACAGCATCATTTCGCAACATGGAGCGTTGAGAAATGAACAGCATGGCTGCCGCTGCAAGACCACCTGAAATGAATGCGCCAAGCGAATAGGGTATGCCCAGCATGTAGGCACCGGCCACACCCGGCACCACTGAGTGCGATAGGGCATCGCCAATCAAAGACCAGCCCTTGAGCATCAGATATGCGCTGAGAAACGCGCAGATGATCCCGACCAGAGCGCTGCACCAGATGGCATTGACCATATAGCCATAGCCGAAAGGCTCCAGCAGCAAATCAAGCATCGGGTTTGCCTTTCTGGTTGGGTGATGCTGTTTCCTCCGTCTCGCCTTCACCGTCGCCATACAGAACAAACGGACGCTCATCATCGGATATGACCGTCACCTGACGCTGATCATCGTCGTCATGCAGCTGATTGCTTTCTAGCACGTGAAAGCGTAACGCCCCACCGAAGGCGGCCTGCAGATTATCCTGCGTGAAAACTGTCTCGGTCTTGCCGGCATCCAGCACACGACGATTCACCAGCACCACCTGATCGCAAAAATGTGGAACGCTGCCAAGATTGTGCGTGGATACCAACATGACACAGCCTTCGTCACGCAGTGCCTTGAGAAGATCGATGATGGCATCTTCAGTGGCCACATCAACACCTGTAAACGGCTCATCAAGCAGAATGACCTTACCTTCCTGGGCGAGTGCGCGCGCCAGAAACACACGCTTTTTCTGCCCACCGGAGAGTTCACCGATTTGTCGATGACGAAACTCGGTCATCTTTACTCTTCCGAGCGCTTCATCGACTTTTTGCCTGTCAGTCGCTGATGGGCGACGAAGAAAACCCATGTGGCCATAGCGGCCCATCATCACGACATCCTCCACCAGCACCGGAAAGTTCCAGTCAACGTCTTCGTTTTGCGGCACATAGGCCACCGTATTGCGTTCCAGAGCCTTGCCCGCTTGCTGCCCGAGAATACTCACAGAGCCGCGAGCCAGCGGGACCAGTCCCATCAGGGCCTTGAACAGTGTTGATTTGCCCGAGCCGTTGATTCCCACAAGCGCGCATATGGTGGCCGTGGGTATGGAAAACGTGGCGTCGGTCAGTGCGACATTGCCGTTTCTGTAAACAACGCTGATGCCTTCTGCGCGAATGCCGCTGCCGTCCGCCTCGCTGGCTTGTCTTGCGCGCAGGTTTCTGCGCTCAGTTTGTAGCGCTGCTGCATCAAGTGTCTGTACTTGGGATCCTGCTGCAATGCCAGCATCCACGTCCTTCATTGAGCGTCGGTGCCTGCCTGTATACCGGTCACGATAGTGTCTATGGTGACTTGAAGTAGGTCGAGGTATGTTGGCACAGGACCGTCGGCGTTGCTCAGTGAGTCTACATAGAGTACACCACCGTACAGCGCGCCGGTTTCACGGGCTACCTGCTCGGCGGGCTTGGACGACACTGTGCTTTCGCTGAACACTGTGGGAATGTTGTATTTACGAATCGAATCGATGACATGCCGCACCTGTTGCGGTGTGCCTTGCGCGTCTGCATTGATTGGCCACAAGTACAACTCCTTAAGATCAAAATCACGCGCAAGATAGCTGAATGCACCTTCACTGGTTACCAGCCAGCGCTTGTCCTCACTGATGTTCTGCAGTTGTGCGCGAAGCGGTTCAGCAATTGCCAAGATCTGATCCTTGTATCTTGCTGCGTTCTCTTTGTAGATGGCTTCATTGTCCGGATCAGCCGCACTCATAGCTTTCTCGATATTATCAACATAGACGAGCGCATCAGTGGGACTCATCCATGCGTGGGGATTAGGCATCCCATCGTAGGGTCCTGAGCCAATACTCATTGGATCAACACCCTCCGTGAGTATTGCTGATGGCACACCGTTGAGGCGGGTCAGAAACTTTTCAAACCACAGTTCCAGATTCAGACCGTTCCACAGGATCAGATCGGCATCTCGGGATCGGCCAATATCTCTGGGCGTTGGCTGATAGTTGTGGATTTCAGCGCCGGGTTTGGTGATGGACACAACCTCGGCGGCATCGCCTGCCACATTGCTGGCGATGTCTGCCAGTACCGTAAACGTGGTGACGACCTTCAATTTGTCGTCTGCCTGCACAGGCAGGGTAAAAGCAACTGTGCACAGAAGAACCGTGGTTTGTAACAGGGTAAAAAGTTTGCGTTGCATCAGTGAATTTACAATTGGCGACTAATTTAGCCTTGGCTTAGTTTATATCGTTCGAATAATAAAACAAGATCATGGCATAATTACTTGGCGAAAAATTTATCAAACATTATGTTGAAACAACAGACTTGCACAGGTTGGCGCCTGTTGGGAGGGCTGGAATGAGCTCCGATGCGCCAAAAGTAACAGGCATGAGACCACTTCAGGATGCCGACGAGCAGGCTGAAGGGTTTGCCACCGTTCGCCAGGCTCATCTTATGGAATCTACTGAGGATTATGTCGAGCTTATCGATGATCTGATCGGCACACGTGGTGAAGCAAGACTGGTCGAGGTGGCTGAACGCTTGGGTATCTCCCAGCCCAGTGCCAGCAAGACAATCGCCAGATTGCAGCGTGAAGGCTATGTCACCAGCGAACCCTACCGTTCGATTTTCCTCACTGCTCGCGGCAAATCGTTAGCGGATACGGCACGTGAACGGCACGATGTGGTCTATCGCTTTCTACTGTGCATCGGCGTTAGCGATGAGACTGCCAAGATCGACTCCGAAGGTGTTGAACACCACGTGTCCCAGGAAACACTCGATGTGTTCCGACAGATCATTCATGAGCGTGATGCGTCCGGGCTATCGATAGACGACCGATAGGCTCCGTACGCGTATGGGCCTTCTGGACAGACTCCTAGTAGTCCGTCAACCCCAAATATTAGGCTTCAGCGGGCCTGTCGGTGTTCGTGGCCA
>CAYGSW010000424.1:0-3873 GCA_964352535.1 uncultured Granulosicoccaceae bacterium
TTGTATTGACGCTTGCCACGCATAATTATTTAGCTCACAATTCTGACTATGCAAGCTTGGAATTGATTGGAAAATCAATCGACAGCCTATAGAGGGGGTGAGCAGTTACGATAAAGGATTTGTTAACGTTCACCTTGCCGGTATTTTGATGCACAACAAATTAATACCAACTTTGATAATTTTGGAGATAGCGCTCGATGGTCTGGGATGATATACCTAGCCGCTTCTCGGAGTTGACGACATATATTTTATCTTCAGCAATCTTGGTAAAGATATCCACAGTGAGTTGGGATTGAGGGTCCATAATAATCATACGCTGAGATCCTCTGAGCTATTGAAATAGTTCAGAGGATTGCCGTTAAATAACAGCCGTCAATTTTCTTTGTTAATTAAATGCGACAGAACCACTAGGCAATCAATCTATGACAAAGACGCTTGGTGTTAACACACACTAAGACTCTCGTTTTTTATGAAGTCTCTTTGATCCAATTGTATTTTCGACAAGCATCATCATCTATACTTGCTGCCAGGTATTTCCAATCGGAAATATTCTGACGCATAAGCGCTCGATTGACCACATCAAAGTGATTCATCTTCTGAGTACCAAGGTTTTTAATAGATGTGTTACCTCCATGCAATACTCTGTTGTAAGAAATGCAATTCAAATGCTTGAATGGACCGACATCACTTAGCTTTAAGTACATATCATAATCTACCGCGTTGGTGATTTTTTCATCAAACCCTTCTGTCAAATTCCATGCTCTGATCGTAAACATCCTGAAATGATGAACAGTCATCGCACAGGTCAGTTTGTGACGTGAATACTCAGGCCAGTTGTAACCTACGTTAATCAGATTTCCATCAGGATCAACATTGCGATTCCCGGTATAAACACACGCAAGCCTTCGATCCTTTAAAAACTCGTTTAAACATCTTTCTACTGCATCTGGCTCTAAATAGTCGTCTGAGTCAAGTTGACCAATATAAAAACCTCTGCATAGCTTCACAGCATTGTTGGAAGCCGCACCTATGCCTCCGTTAGGAGTAGATTGAAACTTAACTCTTGGATGATCAAGGTAGTTATTTTTTATTGTCTCTAAAGTACCGTCAGTTGATCCATCATCACAAATACACACTTCCAGGTCTGTTATGGTTTGGTTCAATGCACTGTCGACACATTGTTTTATCGAATCTTCACAATTATATGCGGGAACGTAAATCGAGACCAAAGGTGTTTGATGAATCTTTGCTTCATGAATGCTTGCCAATTTCCGATAATGATAAGGCACTTTCTCTTGCACGATTTTAATGGTAACCGCCTTTCCAGCAGCCCTATCCGTTTCGTTCTCACGACCTGGTGGCTCTTGATGGTACGCCAAAGCACCATGCGCCACCTTGAAGAAGCAACCTGCGCGGAATAGTCGATAGCCGAATTCATTGTCCTCCCCCCCCCAAAGGTTGAAGTCCTCATCAAACCAACCAATTTTTCGCAGCCATTTACTTGAGAAAGCAACATTACCACCAGAGAAGTATCGAAACGAGCTATCGCATAGACGAAGATCTTCTGTTTTTTCAAAGTGTTCCAGTCGCCAGTCAACTGAGATATCTCCCTGACTAGTATCACAAATATTATTATTGGTTCGCACTTGAGGCAAACATGAGATCAACTGACCATCTGCCAACACTTGCTCAGGCGTTATATCGTGAGTATCAACGTATCTTCGAGGACCGATTAATGCAATGTCGTCGCACCGAACTAATTCTTCAATATATGTCTGTACCCAATCGTTACCAGGGGCCATATCACAATCAAGTATTGAAACAAACTCATGTTTAGCTGTTCTCAAGCCAAGATTTCTTACAGCACATAGTTGATAACCGTAATCTCTCTGCCTTACATATTTGATATCCAGCCTATCTTCAAACTTGCGTACTAATTCAGTCAGATCTTCTTTACTTCCATCATCTGCAACGATCACTTCATACGGATAGTCAGTTTTCTGATGACACAAACAGGATAGAGTGATTCCAAGTATTCTTTGTCGGTCATAAGTAGGAATTACTATACTTAGGCCTGTTGCCTCCTCTTTTTGTTCAGAACAAATCTTGCGATTCTCCCCATATCTTTGCGCTAGATACCACTCGTAATCGTTAGGACCATCAGGCAGCGGTGCAAGCTCAAGCCCTTCTGGCCAATCTGTTGGAATGGGGTTAACTGTTTTTATAGGCAACGACTCAGATTTCTTCGCTTTTAAGTCTTCATAGTGAGTGAGCGCCGCTTTCCTCTCATCATCGCTAAGCCTTATTTTTTCTGAGTTAGCCAAAAGCACAAGAGTAATAGGATCGTATTTTATCCGTGCCACCTTATCGCGCCCTAGCATTTTAAGGCACGCACTGATGTTGAATTCAACTATGTGCCCACCATAAATACGTGAAGCTTTCTCATACAACTCCAATGCACTCTCGAATCGCTTTTCCCGAAAGGCTTTATTTGCCTGTTTAATCAGATTATTTTCATTAACCATTATTTTACCCAGGTTGCAATTAGTTGTTCATCATTTCTGGCTAGCCCAAGTTCCGATAGAAATGCAAATGGCTCCTTTCGCAAGCGGTATCTTTTTCTCGGTATAACTTATCGCCCTTTTATTAATCAAATTAAACCAGCTATCTGCCACCGCTTTTTCTTCCAAACGATTGTAGTCGTCTAAAACAATATCGAATGTCGCGGTAGCTAGATGATTGAGAAGTTTCGGTAGTGCTGGAAATCTCGCGTTTAGCCCTGTATCTCCTGGTGGCCCATCAACCAAAACTAAGATTTTCGGCGCTCTGTTATCGAATGCCTCTGCAATATTGGCAAGGGCTAAGTCACAATCATAATACAAATAGTCTTCACCCAAGTAGCTATAATCAATTAGTGGTGCATGCACAAGATTCACCACCTGCTCGAGTTCCGCATGTCGCAGCATCGTAGAGGTCTGTTCGTAATAGTGTCTGTTATGCTCGAATGCTATCACTGGTTTAAGCGGACTGATGTCATGATAAGATTCTATCGACTTCTGCAAATCGCGACTAGGATGTGTTGTACAGCAACTAACTGCTAGTTTGTTCTCCAAATATTCTTGCTGATCTTGTTTCATTTTTTTATTCATTAAAACCTTAGCGAACAAGAACGTGGAGTTTCCAGAGCCAAACTCAATTACAAGATCATAATTTTCATTTTCGATTTTCTCAGTCAAGAACAATGCCAAATCAGGATTGATTGACCAGCCGTGGTGATTCAGTGGGAGCTCTCCACTGTTAAAATAGTTCTGCAAACCTAGTGTGTTTTCTATCTGTTTAGTTGCACTGATCAGCTTTTTTTCAAATTGGTTTGTTATGTTACTACCTACGCTAGCAATTTTCTTTTCCAACTCATCCAGCTTTGTGTTCGTTGCTTTTTGTGCTGTGAATATTTCCTTAGCACTATCGAGGTCTATTGTCAAAGCAGCTATTGTGTCAGCCTCTAATACTAGTTTGTCGTTTAACTTCTCACCTTGTTTTTTTAGCTCAAACATTTCGCTGCACTGCTCCTCCACTTGCTGTTTGTAGCCTTCGCGCTCCACCAATAGCTTCTCGATTGATTGTTTCTGTCCTTCTAGTTCAGTCTGCAATTTTTCTGTTTGTAATTTCTGGTTCAAGAACTGTTGGCTTTTTTCTTCAAGTGAGCTGTTTGTTTTCTCAAATTGCGCTTGTGTTTTTGCTAGAGTTTCATTGGCTTCATGACAATCATTTTGTACGTCAACTAGATTTTTGCGGGCCGTTTCCAAGTCTTTTTCAGATTCAGCTAATCTAGATTTAGCGTGTTCAAGATTTCTCTTCTGCTCAGCTGTATAA
>CAYGSW010000425.1:0-3827 GCA_964352535.1 uncultured Granulosicoccaceae bacterium
CATTAACTGCATATTCCAGAGCAAAGTTGCCACTGATTCCAGGCGAAAACTGCCACTCATTCCAGAGTAACGCTGCCAGCCCATTTCTAGGTAATTGGCAGCCTTAAGCGACGCAGGTTTTTTCACTTGTAGTCTAGGCCTTTTTCGGGAGGTTCAGATGCCAGCCTAGACATCGCCAAAGCGAAAAATATCTGAAGTTCTGCGCCTATACTGGAGGTGTTAATAAAGCCAACAGCAGGTTGCCATGCCGTCCAGTAATTCAAGGCTATGCACGGTGAGCGTAGTTAGTGGCAAGTCCAAAAAAACACGTCATCCACAGCCGTATCGTGAATGTCAGGCAATTTAAATTGCAGACGAGCAACTAAGCGTGGCTATGGAATTGTGTAATGCTGTAGGCTCTGTATGGGTCGCTAAGACATCGCGCTGAATCATTGTCGGCAGCTATCTATTCAACAACGAACACACGCACTAAAGGGACATGAACAAACGTCACAATCCAGCGCAACTATCGACAGTGCTCGGCTGGCTAGTTGAATCTGCAGTTATTGAAGAGAGTTACGGTTGTGTGTTTGATGAACTGTGCGGCAGATTAAGGGACATTGGATTACCATTGCTGCGAGGCAATCTGGGCATGAACACCCTGCATCCACTGGTTGAATCTGTTGGATTGATGTGGGTGCATGGCAAAGGCTTGACGGTGGATGGCTACGAACACGGATCTAACTCGGGAGAGCCTTGGCTTCGCAGCCCTCTGCACTGGATGCTGTCTAATGACCTTGATGAACTACGCCAGGATCTAACCATCGTCGAGGTGCGCGATCGATTCCCTATCTTCGCTGATTTGGTTGAACTCGGGGGCACAGATTATCTGGCGCTGGCAACTGCCTTCAGTACTGAAAACAGCGCAAACGGAATCCGAAACGGCATCGTAACCTCCTGGGTTAGTGACAGTCCGGGCGGATTTGACGAAGAGCATATCGAAGCACTGAGACGTCTGCAACCCTATCTAGCGCTCGTGGCCAAATTGTCTCAGCAGCAAAATACCGCTGCAAACGTTGTTTCAGCATTTCTGGGTAAAGAAGTTGGCAAACGGGTACTCAAAGGTCAGATACAACTCGGTGATGTGGAGCGTATACCCGCCGTTATCTGGCTATGTGATTTGCGTAACTCCACTGCCATGGCCGAACAAGCCAGCGCCACCGATTACCTGAAAACACTGAACACCTATTTTTCTTGTACAGCTGGCGCAGTCGTGGAACATGACGGTGAGATTCTGCATTTTCTGGGTGATGCCGTACTGGCTATTTTTCCAGTTACACAGTACGTAACACGATCCATGGCTGCCCAAAAAGCACTTCTGGCATCTCGTGACGCAAGAACTCGTCTGAATATCCTGAACCAACAACGATTAGAGAACGAACAGGGAGCGCTTGAGTTTGGGCTTGCCTTGCACGTAGGAGAAGTGTTGTACGGCAACATCGGCATTCATGACCGCATAGAGTTCTCAGTTGTTGGACGGTCAGTCAATGAAGTAAGTCGGCTGGAGAGTCTCACAAAGGAAGTGGGTGAACCGCTGCTGGTGTCAAAGGCGTTCAAATGTCTTGTTGATCAACCCTGGCGCAACCTGGGAACATTTGAAGCAAAAGGTGTAAATGATGGATTAGAAGTGTACGCGCCGCACGACTAGCAAAACGTAGTTATTTCTCTGAACCAAAGCGTTCCAGTGGGCATTGAATGGCAGACAGGTGTTGAAACCACGCCCACTAAGCTTCTTAAATAAGCGGAAAAACCCGCTCACTTTGAAATCACGCTAGCTCGAATATCGCCACCGTGCAGACTCCTAGCCTAGATTATCAAATTCTTCTTTCAGACTTGTCAAGAAAACTCTCCGTGTTCGTTAAGGCCATCATGGGGCTGTGATGATGTGACTTATGACCTGATATCTACAGGTTGACTGCAACTCGTCCAGCTTATCTAAACATGGGTGCTTTAAGAAAAGTGCTCTTGAATACTCAGTTGAACCGAGGAAAAACACAATGAACGCCAAATCAGTTATCACCGCTATCGCACTGGCAATTATCTCACTGCCCGCAAGTTCAGCCTTCAATGGTGGATTTCCAGGCCGTACAGTCAATGCTGCGGGAAACCAGGGCACAGCAGTTGAAGGGTTTTACAAGTCATTCGAAGGAAGTGCGATTGGTGCAAGGGTTTCTCATCGCTACAACAAAGATGTTGTTGTTTTTGCAGACTTCATGCAAGTCACCGGTGATGTTGATGAAACGGGTGTAGATGCAGAGCCTGAAGGCAATGCCATGGGTGCGGGGTTTGTGTATTTCAGACCTGGTCTTGTGGAAGGTTATGATGCAGCGTTTATAGTGAGCTACCATACCGTTGATGCTGAGGACGATTCCGTTAGTGTCTCAGTGAACAACATCAATGTTGACGGACTAAAGACCAGTATTGAGGAATCCGAAATCTCCGCGCAGTTTATTGTCAGCTCAATAGAACCAATCGCAGATAACAGCTTGCAATGGTACGCAGGCGCCGGTTTACACAGAATCACAAGTGATGCAAACTTCGGTACTCCCAACGGCGGCGACTTCACCATCAATAACGTGAATGTCAGCGAAGCTGTCCGGAATGAAAATGGCTCGGATATCGAGTTCGGGATTACAGCCGGAGTCGTTCTACCAACCTCATTTGGTCAGGTGTATGCTGCGGTTGAGAATATCGATGGCAATTCGTTTGGTGTGGGAGCCCGTTACATACTGAAATAGCAGAGCGGAGTAAGTGACAGTAGGCCACTCCCAGGGGTTAAGCTGAAATCTGGATCGTGGCGTCAATAACAGCACGTAAGTCAATTCCTGCCTGGGCAGAGTAATCTGAAAACAGGGCCTCAATACCACCCAAATTCAGCGTTCAAAGGGTAGCACGATGTAAGGCAATACACTTATAGTAGCGTGCCAGAGCTTTGATTCAACACTGTGGTGTCAACACAGTCGTACAGTACATGATCACTCGCGCTGGAAATATGGTTGTTAAGAATTATCTCTCTGATGATACGCCCATTACACAATGTCCAGACTACAAGTTACTGATTTATGGCTGAAGAAATTTACGTGAGTACCGACATTGAAGCTGACGGTCCAATTCCCGGCGTTTACTCCATGTTGAGCTTTGCATCAGCAGCATTTACGGCTAACAAGACAATGCTGGGAACATTTTCTGCAAATCTGGTAACGCTGGCTGACACACAGGCTCACCCGCAAACGGAAGAATTCTGGCACGCCAACCCTGAGGCCTGGCATGCCTCACGCCAGAATTGCCAACCACCCGAACAAGCGATGCATAGCTATGCGCTGATCAATTTCCAGATACCAGGGAAAGCTGACGCATTCGTTTTCACTTAGCGGTATGGGCCGCTTGTCTGCTGATTTATTAGTTATAACATTTGCGTCCATGCACTTTGTGGTATCGGTTCGCTGGGTGAGTTTACCGCACTAACAAGCCCTAGGTTTTTGTTATTTAGCCGCTGATTTACCAAAATTTCATAATAAAACCGCTCAACTATTTGAGCGTGAGTACTTTCTTCACGTTTGCCTGTTCTGAACCTGGAATCAATGAAAAGCACTCCACACGTATGGACAATAGAAGCAGGTCAAGCTTCCGATGCCAAGGCATTGATTTGTTATTCCAAAACGCCAAGAAGCCACGCCACAGGAATACCGGGTAGCGGCGTTCACACTCTACCCGGGTTGATTTCCGACCAGCCGAATGCAAAAAGGCCGTACCCGGTGAAGGGTACGGCCTTGATGGACGTGAATAAA
>CAYGSW010000426.1:0-3817 GCA_964352535.1 uncultured Granulosicoccaceae bacterium
CGATATTACTTAGACGGTTGCGCGCTCAATTGGAAGCCGGAGGTTTGAGCGAGCTCGCTCAGCACCTTCCTCGAAACGACATGCCCATCACTGCTTCATTTGCCGATCGCGTCGTACTCGCTCGTAGTGCGTTAAGTATGCCTACATCCAGTGCATTCACCTTGTCGCTGGAGCACTTCGATCAATATGGCAATATCGGGGCCGCCCCAGACGCAGAAATTGCAGCACTGTTTTCTCTGCTTGATCCGACAAGTCATCTGACACCAAGCGAAGCAACCATGCAGACACTGGTAGGTAACTTTGTGTCTGAGTCAACTTCTGCAACCAGTGAAAGAGCCTTTAAAAGAGCAGCAGATATGGGATGGCAAACCGCCAGCTATATTTTATCTGGCTCAAAAACAGCCTTTGGTGAAAACGAATTAAAGTCACTTTTTCAATGGATTCACGGTGAAAACTATCGAGACCTCGGCTTTCGAATTCATGAGTGGTACACCAACAGAGATCAGAATATTCGCCAGCGCGAACTAGGTAGATACGGCAATTTTGGCAAAGAAAAATTCGATTTTGCCACGGCTTGGCTGCGTTCCAGTCGCGAAGAAAGACTGGCCTATTTCGGACTGTCTGATGTCAGCCTTGCACGCTGGGAAAACGCAGCTCCCATTATCGGACAGTCAATCGGTGCGGATGCACAGGCACGAGCGCTTGACCGAGCAGAATTCGGTTTCGATGACTTCGTGCTCCTGGGTATATCAGTGGTGGCAGGCTTCGTCATTCCTGGTTCCATAGCTACATTTGCACCTGCATTCTTTGGCACAACAGTCGGGCTTGGCGTGCAGGCAGGTATCGGAGCATTCAGCTCAACACTGGTCATAACAAGAGGTGATGTAGACGCGGCTCTTGAGGCCGGTGGTATGGCCCTGATAAGCGGTGGTCTGGGCGAGTATGTCAATAAGCTTGAGGGCTTCACTGGTGTCATCGCTCGCTCCATTCTCAACGGTGCTGTCAATGAACTCAGCGGGCAGGAATTCATCGATGGCGTATTGAGTTCGCTGGGTTCGGAAGTCGGCGATGCCGTTAAGCTGCGTATTGGTGACAACATGCCAGCTTTCGTTAACGACTTTACCGGCAAGACCATCGAGCTGTCGATTCGCTATCAAGGCGATGTTGATCTGATCACCGCCGGTCTTGAGAATTTTGTCAAGAATTATGCAGTTGATAACGTTGACACATTCCTGACAGAGGTCGTTGGTATCGAAAACGACACGCTCCGTGAACCACTGGCGAAGGCATTCACTGAGTTTGTTAACAGCAACGGTGATTTTGATGCCGCACTGGGTTCACTGGAAGACTCCATCGTCGATCACGTTGCCGGCAGTCTTGGACATCAGGCCCTCGAGCGCATGGGCGGGGCAGACGCTCTGCATTCGCAAGTCTTCTACGGTCTTGCTGCGCTCATGATAGAGACTGGTGGTGATCTGTCCAAACTGGCCGATCAGGCAGATAACTTCGCACTGGCACTGATTGGTGACTGGGCCGGTGCTCAACTCACTGAGGGCCTTAATGCCGTACTTGGCACCGAAGACAATCCGTTTGTTAGCGCCCTGGGAGAAATCGCCAAAACAGCTGTATCTGCTGGCTGGGAGGGTCGCGAGTTATCTATCAGCGCTTTTGGTCCTCTGGCCGATGCTCTCGGTGACGTGCTGCCGGTTGGTGCGGAAGGAGCAAGCGGATTTCTTTCCAGAAGTCTTGATGCTCTGACCCAGAGCTACATCGCGAACAACGGTGATATGCAAGCCGTGGGTCAGGATATGTCAAGTTTTGTTCTGGACGAGATGATTCAGGCAGAACAATCGCGCACGACATTAAAGTTAAACGATGCCGGGCCGCGTGTCAGCGACTTGCAACAACAGCTTCAAGAGAAAGGCTTCTTCTACGCCAGTATTGATGGGTTCTATGATCAGGACACCGTCGCTGCGGTCAACCGCTTCCAGGATGATGCACTGATACAACTGGATGCCGAACGAGTCGGAGCCGAACGAGCCGGCAACACTGTACGCGCACAGCAATTGCACGATACCTGGGCGCAATTGAATGTTGAACGCACTAATCAGGTATTTGATGAGGCCTCCGAGCTGTTGCTCGCAACGCCTGTGTCCGAGTTATTTCAGTCCACAGTTGAACCGGAAATCGATGCGGACACCGGAGAGCTGACCTTAGGGGCGACACTGGGTGTGGGGGCAACCGGCACTCACGTGATCCGGTTGCAGCAATTACTGCAGCAAGCTGGCTTTTCAACCGGCACTATCGATGGCGACTTTGGCCCGAACACCGCTAACGCACTGAGTGCTTTTCAGCAGCAACAGATCGGCTACCTCAATGACATTCTGGGCCGCACTGAACACGTGGATACCCCGCAGCGCCAGCAACTGGTAAATGACCGCGATACGTTACTGAGCGAACAGCGGGGCGGAATTGCTGCATCGGCTACTTGGATCAGGCTTAGCGATCCGCTGGAACTGGAAGCGGTGGCGCAGATGACGAGCGCACAACTTGACACTGGCGCTGACGCAGCAGCTGGCAACACCGCGATTGATCAGATTGCCAGAATCCTGCGAGACGGTCCTGAGGAAGGATGGGAGGCTGAGTTTGACGATGTCCTGGTGGCTGCTGTCGGTGGCGGATTCAGGCTAGGCACCTCGGACGTTGATGATCGCCTGAAGAACATCGTTAGCCAGCTGCCCAACTACACGAATAGTCAGCTCAAACAGGTGCTCACTACCGCTAACAAAGAGAATACCTTCGAGCAGATAATGGATCTGATCGAGGCACAGGATGTTTACGAGCTGGAGTCATCGTTCGCCAACCTGGCCCGTCACCTGAAGCCTGAGCACTTGCAACGATTCTTTGATGGGCTTGGTGGTGTTCATCAGGAAAAGTTCATCGAGGCGGTGAACAATTACGGCGGTGAGGCCGTGCAGACAGAGCTGACAAGGCTCTCGCAGCGGTCACTACTTGAAAAGAACTTGCCGACGATAAATGGCGCCGATAAAGAGCTGATGCTGGACGTGGGCCAGATAGCGCTGGATGTGGTGGGGATCTTTGATCAGACGGGAGTCGCCGATGGCGTCAATGCGGGTATCTCGCTGGTGCGGGGCAACTATTTCGATGCCTTTATTTCGGTCGTATCGATGGTACCGGTGGTGGGTGATCTGGCCAAGTTAGGCAGACTGGGCAGTACCGCTCAGACCGTGGAAGAAATAGTCAGTCGTTTCGGCAGAATGACCGAGGCTCAGATGCGCAACAGCGCCTTGTTCCAGGCGACACAACCCATGCTTGAGACCATCCAGTCCACCATTGAAAGAGCGCAGAATGGAGCCACGAGCTATGGGTGGAATTTGCTGAGTACAGAGCAACAGCAGACTCTGCTGAGTGTGCAACAAAAGATTGATGATCTGCTGAATTTCAGAAACGCACCCACTACTGCGCACCCGTCCAGCGTGCCGAACAATGATTCGTCACTCAGAGCAGCGGATTGGACACCGGACAACATCGCGACAGAGTTGGCACTGCGCCTGCGTCAGCGAGCAGCCGTGGATGAGGTGGATATGTGGGTGGCTGATAGGCCCGGGCGAACCGTGGATGATTACTTCAGCACGGTTTACCACGACGCAAGCAAAGCACAGCTTGCCAAAGGTGCCTACGGGGAGATGAAGGCTGATTTATACTTTACCGAAGAGTTGGGCTGCATACCGGTCGCCACCGGCCGTACTCGGGTGGATAGCCTGGAGGCAGGTCACGGACAGAACGGAATCGATGG
>CAYGSW010000427.1:0-3811 GCA_964352535.1 uncultured Granulosicoccaceae bacterium
CTGGAATGCATATTAGGCAGACTTGTCAGGGTGATGTGCCATGGTAGTTATGCGTTTATGGTGGGAGTTGGTGAGGACTCTGGGGGTTGCCAGTTGCGGACGTCGATTTTGCCGGTTACAGCGGCGGAGATTAGGGCGGTTCGGCGTTCTTTCAGTATATTCACTGCATCTTTAGACTTTGCCAGCAAGCTCTTATGGGCACATTCAAAGTGTTCAATACTCTCAAGTATTCTGACAATTTCTTCGTTTGGAGGCATAAGAACCTCCATATTGCCAACAAGATCGGTATTCAAGTTTGGTTGCCCAGAACCCTGTTTGGTGCGCTCTCTAAGGTCATCAGTTTGAAAGTAGAGAAAGTAGTATGCGTAAGTAATGTCAACGGTTAGCTTCTCGAAACCTACCACACCATCATTTGCGTTTGCATCAATAGTTAAAATTTTTGGAACGCCAAGTGTTGCACCACTATTCGAATACAAAAGTGTTCCAGCCTTGAACACCCGACATTGCTCACTACCAGCTTTTGTCAAACAGGTTTCTGTCTGATCCAGAAAAATATTTTCATTCCCAGTGATTTCTGCGACTGTTACCCAAGGCGAATAATCTCCATTAAATAGCAGGGGATCACCAGCTGGACGAGGCGACCCTCCTCTTACTACTTGGGACACATGTTTAAATTTCCGCAATTCCCAATGCGCCGGCACCTCCCCCAACCACTCAACCCCCGAATCCTTCATCGGCGCATCCGGATTCAACCCTTTCGTCACAGCATGACTGATCACCGCCTGACGTTTTTCCTTTAACAGCTTGATCAGTTGCTGTTGCTTTTCGATCAGGGTGTCGATTTTGGCGGTTTCGTGGTCAAGGAAGTTGGCGATAACAACCTGCTCTGCCCGAGGGACATCTGGTACTAATATGTTCTTCATCTCTGAAGAATTAGTACTCCACAAATCAGCGACTATCCCCTTTCCATACCGATAAAACTCCTCTTGAAACGCGTAGCTTCTCAGTAAATGATGTGTGTAGCTCGGTTCGATTCTGGTTGTCTTTAGTACTATGCTTATGAGCGAAACTGAACCATCCAAAGTAGATACACCAGATGAACCCTTTCTGTCCGACCTACTATTGATGACAAAGTCAGTTTTCCTCACTAACTTTCTATTATCACCAGCATCAGTTTTGGCTGCATTCTCTAATTGCGGCACAATTCCTTTCATAGTGACCGATAGCGCTGGATAGTCGCTGTCGCTCACTTTCTCGCGGCGTTCTTCAAAAAAGTTTCCAAGCCGCTTAGCATCCCAGTGAGACGGAATGGCGCCCAACCACTCAACCCCACTATCCCTATACTCCGGATACCCCACATACCCGCTCAAACCCCAACCTCCCCCAACAACCCCATAATCTCCTTTGACACCTCCGCCAACTCCGCATCAATCACAGCCAAATCCCGCGGCGGCACATACTCATAAAAATGCCGATTAAACGGAATCTCATACCCCACAATCCCAATCTCATCATCCTGCGCATCCCGCTTCCCCGCATCAATCCACGCATCCGGCACATGCGGTAACACTTCTCTGGCGAAGTACTCCTCATTCACTTCATTCACCATGCGCTTAGGGTCCAGCGGAACATTTTCATTATCACGAAGATCACTGTCAGCCACATATTCCATTACCTGCACCTTACCCTTCGCAGCAGGCACTTCAAACAAGCCATACACCGGATCAGCATCCACCTTGTGCACCTTCTTGATAACCTTCTCAGCCTCAGGGTTGGTCCAACAGATGGTATTCAGTAGCTGCTTCTTTTCAGCCGTTTCCAGTTTGATGTCTACCTTCTTGATGGCAGCCTTCAACACACCGTCCAGCAGATTCGCATCATCATGTTGATCCTTGCCTATTTCACCTTGAAGCACACGGGCTTTCAACAACAATGACTTCTGATTCAGCCAGGTCTTGCTATCGAGAAGGTCTTTAATGTCTTTCTCTTTCATCGCACTGAAGTTGGCCTTGATATGCACGCGTATCTCCACCTCGTGCGCATCCAGTTGGCCATACTTCTCGCAGTCTTCATCATCAGACCATGAGTCACCGTATTCTGCATACGCCCACCTCATAGCCGCATTGAGGTTACGACTGGTGGAGAAGCGAAGCTCATCCAAACGCTCATCGCTGAACTGCCAGGATTGTCGCAGGGGGCGTTCGATGGTCAGACGGCGATAGCCGAATTCGTGGGTTGCAAAGAGTTTGGCGGCGAAGGTCTTTGCGGATGCTTCCTTCGCATTGTCAGACTGTCGCCCTCGGTTGCTTTTCTGATCAGCAGGCTTATCCAGTGTCTGTCGCTCCACGGGCTCATAGTTGCCGAAACATTTAACAATGGTGGCAATGTCGTCATCGCTCATTTCACTGCGCTTGGAACCCAGCGACTTGCGCATCTTGCTGTACAGGTTTACGCCATTGATCAGTAACACTTTCCCTTGCTGCTCTTCTCGCTTCTTGTTCGACAGCACCCACACATAGGTTGCTATGCCGGTGTTGTAGAACATGTCGGTGGGCAAGGCCACAATCGCTTCCAGCAGGTCAGTCTCCAGCACATAGCGACGTATCTCGGACTCGCCGGAACCTGCCCCGCCTGTAAACAGAGGCGAGCCGTTGAGGATGATGCCAATACGACCACCACCTTCGGAAGCATCGCGCAGTTTGCTAATCAGGTGCATCAGGAACAGCAGGGAGCCGTCAGACTTCCTTGGCAGGCCGGGGCCAAAACGGCCATCAAAGCCTTTTTCCTTTTGCTCGGTTTCCACATCCTTTTCGATCTTCTTCCAGTCCACTCCGAAGGGGGGATTAGACAGCATGTAATCGAACTTCATGCTGTAGAGCTGATCGTTGGACAGGGTATTGCCGAGCTTGATGTTGTCCACTTCCTGCCCTTTGATGAGCATGTCTGCCTTGCAGATGGAATAGCTCTCGGGGTTAAGCTCCTGACCGAAGGCGCGCATCACGGCATTGGGGTTCAGCTCGTGCACGTATTCCATGCCTGAGGATAGGAAACCACCGGTACCCGCCGTAGGGTCGTAGATGGTTCGGATGATGCCGGGCTTGGTCAGGGCGGCATCATCTTCCATGAATACAAGCGCAGTGGTCAGCCTGACGATATCGCGCGGTGTGAAGTGCTCCCCGGCTGTCTCGTTCGAGCCTTCTGCGAAACGGCGTATCAGCTCCTCGAAGGCCAGGCCCATGTCGTGATTGGATACCCGCCTGGGGTTAAGATCGATCTGGCGGATGCGCTGTACTACCTGGTACAGCAGGTTGGCATCACCCAGTTGTCCGATGAATTCTGCGAAATTGAAGTACTCGAATATCTCGCGAGCGTCTTTAGAGAATGACTGGATGTAGGAGATGAGGTTGGCCTGTATGCCGGACTCACCGAGTTTGGACAGGTCCATCTTCGAGGTGTTGAAGAAGTTCAGGCCGTCGGCCGCTCGCATGATGAGTTGTTCGGCCGCCTCTTCTGGCAGGCCCATAGCGGCGACTTCTTCGTTCTTGGCCAGGACGGCTTCCTTGCTGTCTTCGAGTACGCATTCCAGACGTCGTAGCAGCGCAAACGGCAGAATAATTCGTCCGTATTGGCTCTGTTTGAAATCACCACGAAGGAGATCGGCAATCGCCCAGGAATCGGAGGCGAGGTTGTTCGGGGTGACTGACATGAGGATGGCTTCTTAAACTGAGATTCTGATCACGGAGATTAAAGCATATGCGGTAGGTAATGCCGCTGTTGTCAATCTGCGTTTTGTCTACACGCGTAGACAACA
>CAYGSW010000428.1:0-3792 GCA_964352535.1 uncultured Granulosicoccaceae bacterium
AATCTGGCCGAAATATCGCGCTTTCGCTCGATCAGCTTATTCTCGGACAAGCTCCCAGGAGGCTGTCCGAGAATAAAAGTTGCCTGTGCACTGGCGTCACCACGAAGGGCCTGGTTTTTCAGGGGCATCGTTAAAACAGCATGCTTTAGTATTTTTCGATTGATCCGGCAAGTCGCCGACGAGGTACATAACACGTGAACAATAACAAGACACATTTCGGTTATCAAACCGTCGATGCTGACGCCAAAGTCGGAATGGTTGGACAGGTGTTTGATTCGGTAGCGTCAAAATACGATGTGATGAACGATCTGATGTCGTTTGGCGTTCACAGGTTATGGAAGCGTTTTACCGTATCGCAAGCGGCGGTTCGTCCCGGGCATGTAGTGCTCGATCTGGCCGGCGGCACAGGTGATCTGGCTGCGCAATTTGCGCGTCGCGTCGGAACAGATGGTCAGGTCATTCTGTCTGACATTAACAGCTCCATGTTGTGTACAGGACGCGACAAGTTGATTGATGCCGGACTCACCGGCAAGCTGGATTACGTCCAGGCCAACGCAGAATCACTGCCATTTGAGGAGGACAGTTTTGATTGCATCACGATTGCGTTCGGGCTACGCAATGTCACCAACAAGCTGCGCGCGCTTGAGTCGATGCATAGCGTTCTCAAACCCGGCGGCAAACTGCTGATACTGGAGTTTTCCAAACCGGTTTTACCGCTTTTAAGCAAGGCTTACGATGCCTATTCGTTTACAGCATTGCCGTTGATGGGCAAGCTGGTGGCCAACGATGCCGAGAGCTATCGGTATTTGGCGGAGTCAATTCGCATGCACCCGGACCAGGATACGCTGGAAGAGATGATGGGCAGTGTCGGGTTTGCCAAGACGCGTTATCACAATCTCACTGGTGGCGTGGTCGCGTTGCACAAGGGCTACAAGGTATAGCATGGTCAATTCATGACGGTACCTTATGCCATCTTGCAACTTGTGGAAAAAGCCATTGAGGCAGTGCTGCGTCTGGATCCCGAAACCCGCAGCCGTCTGGCGTCTCTGAACGGAAAAGTGGTACGCGTCAATGTCGGCCGGCCGACAATATCGCTGATGTTAGCTGTGGCGGACGGTAACATCCACATTAGTGAACCTGATGACACTCTGGGCATTGATTCCAGTGCGGACACCATCATTACGGGGGACTCGGTTGCATTGCGATCATTGCTCCGTGGCAACGATGCGGTTTATACCGGCAAGGTAAAAATAGAAGGTGATATTGGCACCAGCCAGCAGCTTAAACAGATCGTTGCCAAGCTTGACCCCAACTGGCAAGACGCGATTGCGCCCTATCTTGGGGATGGGCTGACCCATCGTCTGGACGTTGCACAAGCGCGTTTTGGCGGTTGGCTTAAGCGTACGCGTGAAAGCGCTCGACTTAACACCAGTGACTATCTGCAAGAGGAAATTGAAGTGCTGGCACCTAACAGTGAAGTGCGCCAGTTCTGTAGCGATGTTGATGAGGTACGTGCGGCGACTGATCGTCTGGCTGCACGTGTACAACAACAAGAAGCCAGTGCTCGCAAGCCGGATGTAAAGGGTTAAAACATGCTGACGCACATCGCACGCTTTGCGAAAATTGAACGTGTGATGGTGAAATACGCACTTGAAGAGCTCTTTCTCGATGCGACACCAGCGCGCTTTCTGAAGTATGTGTTCGTGCTGTCGCCTACACGCTGGCTGAGTAATGAGACGCGTCGCCTGCCGCGTGCTAAGCGCATCCGGCTTGCATTGGAAGAGCTTGGTCCTATTTTTGTCAAGCTCGGCCAGATGCTCTCCACACGACGCGATGTCCTGCCAGATGACATCGGTGATGAATTGACGTTATTGCAGGACAAGGTTAAGCCCTTCTCCAGTTATCTGGCCCGCGAACAGATAGAGACTGCTCTGGATAATCGCATCGATGTGCTGTTCAGGAGTTTCGAGAATGAGCCTATCGCTTCGGCGTCTATCGCTCAGGTGCACGGTGCGGTTATGCACGACGGTACCCAGGTTGTTGTCAAGGTTCTAAGACCCGGTATTAGCGACACCATAGAAAGAGACGTCAGCCTCATGTATATCCTCGCCGATATGGTTGCTGCTGTATTGCAGGATGGCAAACGCCTGCGTCCACGGGAAGTGGTAGCCGAGTATGACCGCACAATTCACGGTGAGCTTGATCTTGTTGCCGAGGCCACTAATGCGGTGGTGCTGCGCAACAACTTCAAGGACAGCAAGACCCTCTACATACCCGAAGTTTACTGGGAGCTAACGCGCAGTTCAGTGATGGTGCAAGAACGTATTGATGGAATACCTATCCGCGATATTGCTGCCATGGAAGAGATAGGCATAGACATGAAAAAGCTGGCAGAGCATGGTGTGGAGATCTTTTACACACAGGTTTTCGATCACAACTTTTTCCATGCTGATATGCACCCGGGAAATATTTTTGTGTCGCGCGACAACCCTGACCATCCACAATATATTGCTGTGGACTTTGGCATAGTGGGCTCTCTGACTGATGATGATCAACGTTACATCGGAGAGAATCTGCTTGCTTTTTTTCAACGCGATTATCGCCGGGTTGCGCAGCTACACATCGACTCGGGATGGGTGCCTCGTGATACACGGGTCAGTGAGCTGGAGGCCGGTGTCCGTGCTGTTTGCGAACCCATCTTTGACAAGCCTTTGTCGGAAATCATGTTTGGTGATGTTCTCATGCAGTTGTTTCACGTTGCGCGACGGTTCGAGATGGAAGTGCAACCACAGCTGGTCCTGCTGCAGAAAACCCTGTTGAATATCGAAGGTCTGGGGCGGCAGCTTTATCCTGAACTGGATTTGTGGGCTACTGGCAAACCCTTTTTGCAACGTTGGGTTGTAAAAAGCAACAGCCCCCAGACAGTCATCAAACGCTTTCTGGATCAGGCGCCTGCCATACTCAAGGCAATGCCTGAGATGCCCATGCTGGTACACGATTATCTGAAATTGCAGAACCGCTCCTCCAGTTACGCCATGACGGGCACCGGCAAAACGAGCATGCCATTGCAATACGCTCAGATACAACGCAGTTCCTTCGCATTGAGGCGTTCCATCACAGGTGCCAGCCTTGTCATCCTAGCGGGCTTGCTCGGAGGTGCATCCATGCTCAGCGGTGACAACCAGATTCCGTGGTGGGTAGGCGTCCTGGGTCTTGCGGGTGTCGGCTACCTGCTGCTGGGATTGCGTCGGGAGTAGGTAGCATCTGCATGCACTGGCCCTGTTGCTTTGTGTATCAGATCAGTAAAGCCCGTGATTGAGATGGCCGCTACTTTGCATAAGCTATACTCACCAACGGTATTGAACACGACAGTATGCAATCAGTTAACGTAGAGCCTCTCTGGGACGAAGGTATCGCCTCGTTTCTGGCCGGAGAGTACGAAAAGAACCAACGACCCCTTGGCGCCGCGGACCTGCAGCGATTTGCCAACGAACAGGCAGTACGTGTAGGCGATCTGCTGGAAACCCTATTTCTTATGGTGATTTATGGTTCGTGGCACTACTGCGACGACCAGGGTAATCCACAGAAGATTAACGAAAGCGCGCTGGATGAGTTGTACGCAAAGGGGCGGATCGGACCTGATGACATGAAGGAATTTGACGGCGTCTGGATACCGGCAGTTTAGTGCCATTTCTAGCAACAAGGGAATCTCGAAGCATCTCGCTGTCTGAAAGTCGGAAGGGTTTGATGCAGGCTTCTAGTAGTCCGTCAACCCGAAATATTAGGATTCAG
>CAYGSW010000429.1:0-3792 GCA_964352535.1 uncultured Granulosicoccaceae bacterium
TCGTGAAGGTGGTCGTACTGTTGGTGCGGGCGTTGTTGCGAAAATCATCGAGTAACTCGGCCGTCAGGTTGTAACAAGTATTGTGATTACGGGTAGTCTGCACGTACGACTAACTTTGAAGGCACTATTTGGAGTACAATCTGCGGTTAGTTAAATGGAAGGCCTGCCGAATTTGGGCGGGCCTTTCATGTAGTACCGGCAAGGTTTCTCTTTAACGAGGCTGTTTTGTCGTATCACCCGGATTAGGCCAGTAGCTCAATTGGCAGAGCGGCGGTCTCCAAAACCGCAGGTTGGGGGTTCGATTCCCTCCTGGCCTGCCAATCCGGCATTGTTTAATGATGATCTGTACTGCTCTGTGAGCCGTTCTCGCCGGAACGGTCGTCCACAGTGTGCTGCAGTGAAGAAAGCAACGGGCATATTGATGGTCTCAAAGGCCGAAGTAACGACGAATACCGCGGATACGCTCAAGCTGGCAGCAGCAGGGGCGCTCGTGTTCGCCGGGTTAGTGGGTTTTTACTACTTCGCCAACCAATCACTCCTGCTGAGAGTTATTGCGTTGCTCATCGTGGCAGGTCTTGCCGCTTTTGTCGTCTATCAGACAGATCTTGGCAAGCGAACGGTGGAGTTCTTCCGCGATGCTCGCACAGAGGTGCGCAAGGTTGTCTGGCCCAGCAGATCGGAGACAACACAAACGACCATCACTGTATTCATCATTGTTTTCATTGTGGGTATATTCCTGTGGTTGTTCGATATGTTGCTGGCGTATCTGTTTCGATTAATTACCGGGATCTGAAGCTGACATGTCAATGCGTTGGTTTGTGGTTCAAGCGTTTTCAGGTTTCGAGGGCACTGTAAAGCGCTCTCTGGAAGAGCGTATAGAGCGTGCCGGTCTGGAAGAGAAGTTCGGCGATATCCTTGTGCCCACCGAAGAAGTAGTGGAGATTCGAAACGGCCAGAAACGACGCTCGGAGCGAAAGTTCTTCCCGGGATATGTGCTCGTCCGGATGGAAATGGAAGACGAAACATGGCATCTGGTCAAGGATGTGCCCAAGGTTCTTGGCTTCATCGGCGGCACCGCAGACAGGCCAGCGCCCATATCGGATAAAGAGGCAGACGCCATTCTCCAGCGAGTGCAGGACGGTGTCGAAAAACCTCGTCCAAAGGTGTTGTTCGACGTTGGCGAAGTGGTGCGAGTTACAGATGGTCCTTTCAATGACTTTAACGGCGTTGTCGAAGAAGTTAACTTTGAGAAGAACAGATTGTTGGTAGCGGTCCAGATATTTGGTCGTTCCACGCCTGTCGAACTGGAATTCAGTCAGGTAGAAAAAGCCTGAGTTGTGCCTGTTTCTTCTGCATTGTCAGAAGAGCATGCACAGTAGTGATTTTGTTGAAGTAAACGCGCAGACACTTTGTCTGGTATCCCGCTTGCCAGACTTCGTTGTCAGAGTGTCTGGTAAGTACACATCACGGGGAGCCTGTCAGATTCGAGGGTATGAATACTCCGGATAATTACATGGGCGCTTGAACCCGTTAGGAGTCGAAATAGTATGGCCAAGAAAGTCCAGGCTTACATCAAGCTGCAAGTGCCTGCCGGACAGGCTAACCCAAGTCCGCCCGTGGGGCCTGCTCTGGGTCAGCACGGCGTCAATATCATGGAGTTCTGCAAGGCATTCAATGCCTCTACGCAGAGCATGGAAGCCGGTCTGCCGATACCGGTTGTTATCACGGTATACAGCGATCGCAGTTTTACCTACATCCAGAAGACGCCTCCTGCCTCGGTATTGTTGCGCAAGATTGCCGGTATAGCCAAAGGTAGCGGACGCCCCAACACCGAAAAGGTCGGCAAGGTCAGCCGCTCGCAACTGGAAGAAATCGCAACAACCAAAAACCCGGATCTCACGGCTTCGGACATGGATGCTGCGGTACGGACTATTGCTGGCACAGCCCGTAGTATGGGCCTGGAAGTAGAGGGTTAGATTATGGCAAAGCTAGGAAAACGAACAAAAGCAATTCGCGCGAAAGTTGATCCTGTCAAGCAGTACGGCGTTGAGGAAGCGTTTTCGCTTCTCAAGGAACTGTCTTCAGTGAAATTTGCCGAGTCGGTGGACGTTGCTGTCAACCTGGGTGTAGACCCTCGCAAATCCGATCAAGTGGTACGTGGTTCGAGTGTCTTGCCAAACGGCACAGGAAAAACGGTACGGGTAGCGGTCTTCGCGCAGGGTGCACAAGCAGATGCTGCGAAGGAAGCAGGTGCCGATATTGTCGGCTTTGAAGATCTGGCAGAAACCATTAAAGGCGGAAGCCTGGATTTTGATGTGGTAATTGCAGCACCTGATGCAATGAGAGTTGTCGGTGCATTGGGCACGATTCTTGGCCCACGTGGTCTGATGCCTAACCCCAAGGTCGGTACAGTGACGCCGAACGTTGCGCTTGCTGTTACCAATGCCAAAGCTGGTCAGGTTCGATACCGTGCTGACAAGGGCGGTATCGTGCATTGTACGCTTGGTAAGGTGACGTTCGAACCGGCTCAGTTGCAGGAAAATCTGAAGCAGCTGCTGGGTGACTTGGTCAAGGCCAAGCCATCGGCGTCCAAGGGCGTATACATGCAGAAAGTGACCGTATCGACCACGATGGGACCCGGATTAACGATCGATCATTCAGGGCTGATCTAGTCTCAGGATGAAATGGGCAGCCGTTAGCGGTTGTTCAGGTTGTAAGTAGTAACGTAAGAACTTTGAGTGAGCAGGCAATCGTCGGGTTCGTCCACATCTGGATGTATCTGATGATCAGGAGCGAGTAAGCCACTGCCGTAAACGGCGAGGGTGCTTGGTCTGTCTCATCGAAGACCGCAGGTGTCAGGTCGACAGAATGTTTTGTTGGCCAGGCTTAATGTCCTGCGCAGATGGGGACGTAAACTGAGAACACACGCCCGCTGTAAGGGTGGCGTGCCACCAGATTGCAGAACCGAGTGGGCAAACGGTCGGGAGATAACTTCTAGCTGTTTGCATGGCCGGCCTTCAGGGTTTGATCTTGAGGGTCATAAAACTATAGGTGCTCTATGGCTCTGAGTTATGCAGAGAAACAAGCAGTTGTTGCAGAAGTCGCAGATGTTGCGAATTCGGCGATGTCTGCAGTTGCTGCCGAGTACCGGGGACTGACCGTCTCGCAACTGACTGCCTTGCGTGCAAAAGCGCGTGAGACAGGTGTGTATGTGCGGGTCGTGAAGAATTCCCTGGCGAAGTTGGCAGTCAAGGGGACTGAATTCGAGTGTATGAACGATCGCCTGAGCGGTCCGTTGATGCTGGCATTCTCGCAAGAGGATCCTGGCGCTGCGGCACGGCTTTTCCGTGACTTCGCCAAGGAGAATGACAAGCTTGTCATCACCCTGGGTGCGGTAGGTGGAGAGACGATTGATGCCAAAGACATTGGTAAATTAGCCAACCTCCCGACGCGGGAAGAGGCGATTTCGTTGTTGATGGCAGTCATGCAAGCGCCAGTGACCAAACTAGCGCGTACCTTGAACGAAGTACCCGGAAAGCTTGTGCGCACGGTGGAAGCCGTTCGCCTTTCGAAAGAAGCTTAATAACGAATCACATCGGTTCACTCAATCGACGTCTCGTGGACAGCAACTGTTTCGAGAGGTCAACTACTTTACTAAAGGTTACACGTAACACCACGTTTAACCGATCGGAGAAAGACAAATGGCAGTATCAAAAGAAGACATGCTGGAAACCATCTCCAACATGTCAGTGATGGAGGTCGTTGATCTCATCAGTGCAATGGAAGAGAAGT
>CAYGSW010000430.1:0-3773 GCA_964352535.1 uncultured Granulosicoccaceae bacterium
GCCGACCGCCACCCGGTAGGTGATGGAATGGCCCAGGAGTGCATTCATGCCGTCGACTTCATCGTCAACGCCGGCGGCGTCATCTGCGGCGCGGTGGAATACCAGGGCGGCGGTGAGCAGCAGGCCCTTGCCGCGATCAGCGAGAAGATCAGCTACAACACGCGGCAGATCCTCACGGCCGCCAGAGAGCAGAAGATCGGCAGCAGACAGGCCGCCCTCAACTTCGCCCAGGATCGGGTCAGGCAGGCCATGGGGTATCGGAAGACCCGTTGAGTCGTTTTTTTGCTGGTCTGGCTGCTGTCGTACCCGATTACACTTCAGGCGCTAATGCCATCTCCGGCCGAGGCTGCAGGTGTTGAAGCAGCCCGGCGCCGGTTGGCCAGTAGGTGGAAACACCCACGGGTCCTGGTGAATCTCTGGAAAGGTAAGAACCAGAGGTCTTTTTCGCTGGGCCAGCTGGCGCAGCGAGTAGTGGCACTCATCAGCGCGAATGCGCTCGCGCGTACTGCGGATAGGTGAGCCAGGTGTCATGCGGCATACGTAGAACACAAATGTACGTCAGGGAAACAAGCTCATGCGGCTGCCTGGCAGGCTCAATGCGCGAAAGCATTCCGCAAATACCCACTCGCCAATCAGACTTCCGCCGCCACACTGGTCTGCGCCATCCTCAAAGGCGACTGTTTTCATTTGTATTATTTCCCGAAAAATTATAGATTCTGCGCTCTGGTGTGAGGAGCATGGGTTATCGACGCCGCAACAATCTGTCATACAGGGCCAGGCAAAAGCGTGCTGGGCGCTCTTGCGCTTATTTTGCTGGTGACTGCAGCAGCAAAAGCTGAGCAACTCACGCCGCCACTTGCCAGAAACACTCCGTCATTTATCGCGCAAGCGGAATTTTCCTCAGCGGGCGACTTCATCATTTTTCTGGCTGACGAGCGCGGCCCCGGTCTGTTTGACCTCATAGTCGCAAGAGCCGATGTGCTCAGAAACCGCACCGTCGTACCGGTTGCCAAGAGGTCTTTGTTTCCGCCTTCCGTCAAGAATTTCGTGCAGGCCGGCGAACGGATCTATTTTGTCACCCTCGACGGCGACCTGTGGTTGACGACACTGTCTGACCCGGAAAGCGCCCGCGCCGTCGTAACAAGGCCCGGGTCCGACGATCCACCGACCGGCTACCCGTGGATTGGCGCAGTGGCCCCGGACCAGAAAAGCCTGGTGTTCAACGACGGCGACGCTCACTACCTCTTCGACCTGGCGTCGGAGCAGACATTTCGATTAACGAGCGAAACGGTATACAACATCCGGTACTCGCCCGACGGAAGGCGTCTGGCCTTCCTGTCGGATTGGCCTGCGCGACTTTTTCACCTTGACATTAACGCCCCGAAACCACTCTCGATATCAGAGCTGTCGATCGACCGGCCGGGCAGCGCTGTCGATTTGGTATTTTCCAGCGATGGGGACCGGCTGGTTTTCACCCTGCGTCCGGAAAACGGCAGCGACAGCATTTTCTCGGCAGCGTTGGACGGCGCAGAGGCAACCAGGCAAATCAGCCCGGAAGCAGCGGCGGGAGCCACCGGCCTGTACTCCGCCCTGCGGGTAGTGGGCCAGGAAGTCTATTTCCGAAGCTTGTCAAACCAGGACGAGGACATCGCTTTGTACCAGTCGGCGATCGACGGAAGTTCACCGCCCCAGCGCATCGACCCGGTGACCGCTGGTCGCAGCGTTGTGATTGCCTACGACGTTTCCACCGACGGCGATGTCATCCTGAGTCAGCAAACCGGTGATGCCCCGGCCCGAATGTATCTCAAGCCGCCGGCCGGGCCTGCCGCCCCCTTTGCCCCTGACGTGGAAACCAACGGCTATACGAAAACGGTGTTCACACCAGACGGCATCTGGGTCGTGAGCGCCAGTGCCGAAAGCATCTGGATCGTGCCGAAAGACCAGTCGTTGCCACCACAGTTGCTCACCGAAACCGGTGTCGGGCAGTTCATGTTTGACAGGTACGGTCGATCGGTAATCTTTACAACGCTGGATTCCGACCAGATCGTGACCCGGGAATACTCCATTACGAATCGGTCTATTCAGCAATGGAATACGCCAGCGCAGTCCAGCATTTTGGTAGCGATCAGTCCAACTGGCGAGCAGGCGATCTTTACAGACAGATTCCTTGTAAACCCGGGCCGGGTATCCCTCTGGTCGGTGCGCCAGTACAGCCATGCCGCGCCAAGCCTGCTGGGTAATCAAAGGCCGGAAAGCGGTTCGGTTACGGATTTTTACCCGCTCGCTGACGGGCGAATTGTGTATACGGCTGACCAGCGCGAATATCTGTCGCCGTCAGCATTTGTCGTGGCGGGTCCCGGCTCGTCTGCCGCTTTGCTCGGCGCGGACAGAACACTGCGGCGCCTGCTGATTTCGCCCAAACGCCGAATCATGGCCCTCGAGAACTATGGCCCTGACAGCGCCGGGCGATGGTTTGGCGGGCTTAAGGTGATCCGGCCAGGCGACCGCGGTGGTGTCGGCATCAACTCCATAATCTCGGGAGGTCAGGTCGAGATCAGCGACGAACTCGACGCGGTGTTTGCGACTACCTTCAACTATCAATTGGACAACGCTGGCGGCACCTTTGTGTCTGAGGATATCCAGTCACTGACCCTTCTCGAGAGCGGTGCCTCGCCCGCCTATGTCGTCCGGAACCTGGACATCGGCATGTTCACGCTTGACGTGATCGGAGAGCGCGTGATCTTTTCCGCCAAATCCCCCGGCGGCAGCGGGGAAACGATCTACACAGCGCCGTTCGGACCACTGGTCGACGATCCGCTGCCCCTATCATCGACAGACGGAACAACCACCCTGATCTATTCCCAGGCGACAGGGCGCGTGGTGTTTACTCGGGGAGGATTGCCGGTCAGCAAACCCGTCGACACTCCCGGCGGTGAACTTCCCTTGTCTGACAGGAAGTTTGCCGAGGCGGAAGGGCTCACCGGAGACGGTCGGTCCCTGCTGTTCAGGACGGCCGCCAGCGACCTGACCTACGCCAGTTCTCTCACCGGGGAATTCGTAGAGCAACCTCTGCTGGATCGACCGTTGCACCGGCTTGCCGTTGTGAACGACTCACCCCTGGTGCTGCTTCAGGCACCCGTCGATACAACGTACCCAACAGACGCGTTGTACCTGGTCAGCGTGGAGGACGCACCAGCGATAAGCCGCATTGACGGCGGCCTGGATGGCTCGCTGCTTGCTTTCGAATTGGGGGCTTTGGGTCAAACGGTGTACTTTGCCAAGTCCACGGACCAAAGGGTCAACCTCTACGAGTCCGAATCAAGCATGACAGCGGTTCCGAGACTGATCGCTTCCCTCGATGCCACGGCCGCCAGGGCCCGCCTGGTGGTGACCGAAGACCAGCGAAGCCTGGTGGTCGGGCTTGCCGCCACACGACCGCGGGCCCGCGGCACGCCCGAAGAGGGATATTCAGCGCTTTATCGAGTGTTTATTCCCAACCTCAACGACGTCGAAGAGATTGTGTCACCTTCCTTCAATCAGCAGTTTCCCATTGACTTCAAGGCGCAGGTCGCGGCAACCCGGTACATCTACTACACGGCGCTGGACCTGGCGAAAAACGTTACCCACCTCTACCGGCTGCCGGCTGCCAACCAGGAAGTTTTCGTGAGCGGCTTTGAGACTTCGGATGCGAACTGAAGGAACCCTGTCGCACCCTCACCAGGGTACTGGCAAGTTAACTCCGCTGGAACTGCAAAACCCCTAGTTGGACATCA
>CAYGSW010000431.1:0-3760 GCA_964352535.1 uncultured Granulosicoccaceae bacterium
GTATGGTTGAAACCACAAGCGCGCGACTGGTGGGACAGTACGACTTCAGTGCGAATGACTCGTGAGCTTATGCACAACCGTATGTACCCCCTGTCGCTCGATGGCCTGCAAGAGGCCATTGATACACTTAAAGTCCCACTCAGCGGCATTAATCCAAATCTGGAATTTTCATGAGAATATCCCCGCTTTTTTGCAAGCAGGCACTGGCTTTTGGCTTGGCCGAGAGTGCATGTCTTCCAACCATTACCACAAGCCTGGCATCTTTGTGACACGCCAATACGCCATGCTGGTACTTCCGTCCAGTAACAGGGTATACAACACAAGCGCCAGCAAACTTGCACACGCCGAACTGCAGGCATTCAATGTTTCAGCGCTTAACGATCGTGTTAGCGATATCGACAATACACACATTGCAGGTGTGCCCTACCTGACATTCCGTTGCCAGGATCTAACGACAACGGACATCGCCTATCTATCTAATCTATCGTTCATGTATGCCCTGTTTGAAATTGCAAGTGATGATGACCAAGGGCATTTTCTGCCACAAGTATTGGCTCCACTGGATCGCTATGACAGTGACCTGTTAAGCATCCTGAAGTTTGCCGGGAAAACCAATGAGCAATTCACCAGATTGCTGCTGAATGTGACCATCATGGCGTCCTCATCCGCCAGCAGGATGCTGACCAACAGGCTGCGTGTTCTGGATCCACTATGTGGACGCGGAACAACCTTGAACCAGGCATTGATGTATGGATTTGATGCCTGTGGCATTGAAATCGACTCACGCGATTTTGACGCGTATGGTGTGTTCATCAATCGCTGGTTAAAGGACAAGCGTCTGAAGCACAGTTCAGAGCTTGTACAACTTCGCAAGGAAGGCAAAGAACAGGCACAACGCCTGACTGTCCAGCTTGCCAGCGACAAAGAGGCGTACAAGGCTGGTGATGTGCAGAAAATCGATGTCATCCAGAGTGATACCTTGCGCGCTGGCGAATTCTTCAAAAAACAGAGCTTCGATCTGATCGTAGCGGATCTTCCCTATGGCGTTAAACACGGGAGCAGATCTGCGGCTGGTATTACCAAGTCACCGCTGCATTTGCTGGAAGAATGCCTCCCTGTGTGGGTGGCATTGCTTAATCGAGGGGGTACCATCGGGTTGTCGTGGAATACTTATCTGGCGCGCAAGGTAAAGGTAATATCGTTGCTCGAGCAAGCGGGATTGACTCTGTCCACGCTGACTGATAACGATCACTATCGTCATCGAGTGGATCAGGCCATCATCAGGGACATGATCGTCGCCAGACGAACCTGAAACGCCATCCACAATTCCTGTGGCTCTGTGGCTCTGTGGCTCTGTGGCTCTGTGGCTCTGTGGCTCTGTGGCTCACATCATTGTGCTGCGAGTTCAAAAAAACAGCACAAGGCATCACTTGACCGCGGTAACGGAACACTTATTGCTCCGTTATTTGCAGCGGGTGACACCACAATACACTTCGGACAACTTACCCAGACGGCTTAAACCGAATACTTGTTAAAGCCGAAGGTCGCTGGTGTCACCTGCTCTTCTCTTGCACTGTTGGCGCGCAACATCACGCTTGTGAAATTCCAAATCTGTCTATTGGCCATCACGATGCACCTGAGCGCCTGCTCTGAAGGGCATCAACCTCCTGCACGTGTCAATAATGAGCTTGAACAATCACCGGCCACCTTGAACAGCGATGCATTACAGGCTCCGGTTCAGCCAGAACTTGTCGTTCGCGCTACACCTGAAACACTCCGGCTATCCTGGCAATTTACTGGCAGTGAAGGCAGGAGCTCCCAACAGTGGGCCAACCTGTATGCATACAACACAATGCTGCGTGAAGAGATTCTGATTCAAGGCAACATAGACGTTACTACATCCAGCTTCTCAATGCAGAGCAGAACGCCTCGTCGTGCCTGGCACAATGAGCAGTTCAGATTCGAGTTGTGTGACGTGTCTGACTGCGTCAGCTCTGCCAGAGTGCCTTTGAACTCACTGGCCGCAGAGACAACAACGGTGCTCAGACCCGGTGTATTTATTAACGGTGAGCGCTTCGCCGAATACATCGCAGCCAACGACGATGCCAGTATCGTATTCGTGACACGGCCAGTGCAAAATGCCGTGCAAGTGTTCTTTCACAATCAACGCCAGTGGGTTGCGACACCACCGGTCAGCCTGGGCAATGCAATATCAAATGTGCTCAAGGCTATTGACAGTTCTGCATCAGGAGACACCCTGGCTGCGCTTTTGGCAAGCGATGAAACGCCATCGACCATCCGAATCATCGAACGACTAGGCGAGACCTGGCTGCCCACGGCCACACTTCCTGTCCCGGCTTCCATCACTGTTGACAAGACAAGCAACATCACTCTGTCAACCGATGGAGAGGTGCTGCTGCTTCACAGTGAAGAAAACGTGTTGATCTACCGACGTAACAACCTTGAATGGGTTATGCAAACACCGGTAGAACTGGATTCAGGCGCTAAGTTGAAGGCGGCCACGGTCAACGGACAATTCAACACTATTCACCTGCTCATACAAACCAACGGGCAGCTATGGCTAGAATCCTATCAGTCCAATGGCGACGATCATCGCCAGACTGATAATCAGGCGCGAGAGACTGATTCGGCACTGAGTAATCCGACTCTGCAATTGCCTGAGTGGCAAAACGTCAGGCGTAGTCTTGTGCAAGGCGTTGATGCACTGGACGACATACAGCTGCAAACTGATTCGGATGCCACGTCAATCATTGTCGCAGGCTGGGACAACGCGAACTCTGAACAGAGATCACCCGTCATGTGGCGAATGCGGATAGCTGGCAACGTAGCACGCCCTGAATCGGGTGAATTCCAGACTCTCGATTCACTCAGGGCTGCTCCAACAAACGACACCCGTGCGCGGTTACGGTTTTCAGCCAGCAATGACTTGAACACTGTCGTACTGGGTTGGCAAAGCCCGTTTGGGGATGCAGCAGAAATCAGCACGTACATCTATCGGACTGACGATCGGCAGTGGCACAGCGCCTTGGAATTGCCACACGAGCTGACGCGTCTGGCGAAACAGGCATTTGCACACTCTGTGCTGTTTTCTGCCGACGGTGAAACCTTGTTGGTCACCACCCCTGCAGGAAACGCATCGCTGCCAACCAATCGTGTTGGCGAACTGCGGGTTTTTCGTTAAATGACTTACTCTGTACTCGCTGTGTCTTGGCTGGCCGCAGGATACGCACTGAGCAAGCGTCTTACATCCAGCAGGATAGCCTGGTCGGGTTCACGAGCATTGACTATATCCATGCCTTTGAAAGCATGCTCCACCAATATGTTCATGGGCTGCCCTGCATTGCGCGTCAAGCTGAGCAAGCTGGCGGTACACGCAAGTGGCCGTCCATCGATTGCCTGTGCGTTTTTCGGTGCAACTTCCAGACACCGCTGCATTATTTTGCGTGTCAGCACATAAGCCTGCGACTCCTCTGCATGACACAGCAGGAAACCGAAGCGATTGTCACGCAACTTGGTTACATGATCTTCACGGCTGAACACGCTGTGCAATGACTCGCTGACATCTGCTGCGAGTGCACTCTGTGCAGACACGGATTCCAGTTCACCATTGATGGTGCGGTGGAACACATCCAACACCAGAAAACTGACAAGATTGCCCCCAGCCTTCGACGATGATTTGTCCTGAGGCAGGGTTTTTCTGGCCTTTGCCAGATACTGCAGCATCTGTAACAGAAACGCT
>CAYGSW010000432.1:0-3754 GCA_964352535.1 uncultured Granulosicoccaceae bacterium
GGCGGCGGCTGGTGAACTCTGAATCCTAATATTTCGGGTTGACGGACTACTAGAACAGCACGCTACTGAATCGCGTACCTGAGCGGAATTTGCGCCGTGTACTGTGTCAACCGCATCGACTCCGGAATTGGCGGCATCGGCGAGGCTGCTTGAACGAGCTCAACGGCAGCCTGATCCAGTCCCGGCTCACCACTTCCCTCAATGATTCTGTAATTCAACAGCTGCCCCTCGCTACCCAGAGTGAATGACAGCAATACTTCGCCTTCAACTCCGCGGCGCTTCAAACGACGCGGATAGCGCTTGTGTTTTTGCAGCCACGACTGAAGCTCCTGCTGATAACTGAGCAATGCCTCAGGATCTCCAACGTAATCATCAGAGGAAACCTCTGCTGCTACTTCTGAGCGTGCCAAAGACTGCTCTGAAGCATTTTGCAACTGCTCAAATACTTGCGTGGTCTCTGGCGTCGGCTCTGGCTCCGGAACAATCACCTCCGTACTCAGTGACACCAGTAATGTAGCTTCTCCGGTTAAAACCGGTGGCTCAGCCTCCGGCAAACGCAGCCACCAATAGACCCCAAGCCCGTGCAACAACATGGACAAACTAACGGCTATCGACAGGGAAGAAGATGATGACATGGAAGTGGCGTAACAATCAGGCAGTCAAATTAGCGCAGTAGGGCTCGAGCACATACTGATTCATTGTCGGTTTGCGGTCCTTGAAGTGCGCTAGGAGGCTGTCCTAGGACAAGCTCCTAGGAGCTTGTCCGAGAATAAGCTGATCGTACCGAAGGCGGCCCCCCGAGAGCGCGATATTTTTGCCAGATTTCCCCGTAACAACGGCGAATAGAACAACTATTCACCTCAATTGACGAGAAAATCTGACTAAAAATCTCACACTCTCGCCTCGATCGTTATTCTCGGACAGCTTCCTAAGAGTCTGCGCGGCAGAGAATATCAATATTCGTTAACCTGTACTCTCGAACTGATGGCGGATTGGAGTTTTTAGTAGTCCATTGACAGAAATCGAAGGCGTCGCGGTTTTCAATTGCAAATGACTCTCAATCTTATTACCATGAATTTTCCTACATCATGGCGACAGCTGTACGAGGCAGCAACACGATGACAACCCGCTCACAGCCAGCCGATGGTGCATGTAACTCGTTGTCAGACGCTCCACGTACTGCAGCAACTTCACAACAGAGCCATTGGATTGGCTACTTGGCGCTAGTGTGGGGCATAGTGGGCGTCATCACCTTGTTGGGGGTGGCTATTGTTCGTCTACTGAGTATCAGCATTACGGCATTTGGTTTCTCCCTGACGGCGACTCACTGGCTTGCTCTCGCTGTCAGTGTGGCCTTCATGGCCTACGCAGAGGGCTATCGGACATTCCAGAAAACCTGGGCGCCTAGAGTAGTCGGGCGCGCCTTTGAGCTAAAAACTGATTGGACAATCGCCAGAGTAATCTTTGCGCCGTTCTACTGCATGAGCTTTTTCGACGCCACTCGCAAACGTAAGCTAACAGCGTGGATAACCACACTCTGCATTGTGGCACTGGTGGTGTTGATGAACCGTATGGATCAGCCATGGCGAGGACTGATCGACGCAGGTGTTGTGGTCGGATTGAGCTGGGGAGTGGCAGCCGTCGTTATCCAGACCCTTTTGCGATTTTCAGACAATGCCAACAAAAGCGCTGGTTGAAGAACATTCACAACGTCCACCATCAACTATCGTCACACACATTGCTGTTACCTTTATTAATCTCCAGAAAATATGAGCTTGCAAGCGACCGAACAAACCCCAAAAGCCACCCCCCGGGCACTTGAATCCACAATCGAGCAAGAAGAGGTTCTGTCCATACATCACTGGACAGACAGGTACTTCAGTTTTCGCACCACCCGCAACAACGGCCTGCGCTTTGAAAACGGGCAGTTTGTGATGGTCGGTCTGGAAATCGACGGAAAGCTGGTGCGCAGAGCCTATTCTGTTGCCAGTGCGAATTGGGAAGAGGAACTGGAATTTTTCAGTATCAAAGTAAGTGATGGAAAACTGACCTCTCGGCTGCAGCACATAGAGGTTGGCGATTTTGTCCATGTCAGTCGCAAGCCCGTTGGCACGTTACTGCTGGATGATCTTCATCCCGGCAAAAACTTGTGGATGCTTGCCACAGGCACGGGACTTGCGCCATTTCTGGCGCTAATCAAAGACCCGGATATCTATGAGCGGTTCGACAACATCATTCTGGTTCACGGCGTCCGCCAGCACGCAGACCTTGCCTATCAGGACCTCATTCAGAGAGATCTACCAGAACACCCCTACTTGGGTGAGCTCATCTCACAAAAACTGCGGTACGCGCCGGTGGTATCGCGAGAACCCTCCGTGCTTCATGGCCACATGACTGACCTTCTTAGAACCGGCGAGCTGGAAAAAAGCTTTGGGCTTCCAACGATTGATCCTGCCAATGATCGACTCATGATTTGCGGCGGCACCGCAATGCTGGGCGATTTACGTGCGCTGCTTGACGCACGTGGCTTTACGGCTGCGCCTTCGATTGGCACTCCCGGAGATTATGTTTTCGAGCGCGCGTTCGTCACTAAGTAACAGCTTTAGTAGCCGCAGAAATGTGATGTTGAACAACAAAGAGCACTCCTGCGGGAGTCTACTTACGAAGGAGATCAGAATCAGCGATATCAGGCTAACAGGCAGCTTCGGGCTCACAACGTATGTACAAATTTCGCTCAACAGCAACCCTGCAACAAGTTACCAACCTTAGTGTTTTGGCCGTGCATGATTCGTTGACTGATTGCAGGTAGTCGCACCTGTTAGTTACCGTTTTATGGGTATCCCACATCAACAGAGCTCAAAGACATTCCTGCAAGAGTGTGCCAATACGTGACGGGGTAAGTTGCACGCTGAGTGTGAGCACACCCTCCAGTCGAACAGCAATAAAAACAGAGCAACAACGCCCGACAATCATCCGCCTGAAAATACGCTGGAAAACCGACATGGCTGTCTTTTTGTCCTGACCGGACATCTGATGGGCCAGCGCTAATACAGAAGCGACAAGAAGAAAGAAGTCAAACACAAAAAAACCATGATGCATTTGGTTAGAATCATAACTTGATGCCTAATAAACCAGCTCCACGTTATCCTTTCCTGTCAATTCGTGCAGATGCTCCAATAATTCAAGCCGCGGTGTGACAGCCCAGCGATTGCCCGCTCTTATCCGTGCCTCGGCTTTGCCATTGCGATACGAGAACCACACAGGTGTTGTGCCACTCTTGTAATCTGACAGCGTATTGATCAGCTCATCCAGGCCTTTTTCCTGCCACTGGTCAGCTTCCAGCCGGATCAGCAGTTGTCGTGCAAAACGCCCACGTGCGCTGGCCAGATCATAGATCTCACGCGCACGAATCTTGAAACCACCATTGAATTCATCGGGGCTGATGTCCCCATCCACAATCAACACCTCGTCCTTGACAATGCGCTGCGCGTAATCGTCGATCTGTTCACCGCGCAGATTCACTTCAACGCGCCCGGTGCCATCGTCAATGGTAATAAACTGCATTCGACCGCCCTGTCCGTCTCGCTGACGGATGCCCATGACAAGGCCAGCCGCTACTACTGGTACGCCTCGCTGCCGGAACGCTGGGCCGGAATCGCCGTTACCCGCCTTGGCGCAAACCGCCTTCAAACGGCCGTGAATGAAATGGCTTATTTCTTCCAGATGCTCATTGATAGGGTGGCCGCTGAGATAC
>CAYGSW010000433.1:0-3748 GCA_964352535.1 uncultured Granulosicoccaceae bacterium
CGACACGGGCGTCTTCGCGATCTCCTGGCTGCTCGGGGCGGGATTCGCTGCGATCGGCACTTTGCTCATCTGCCTTGCATCGCAGCTCAAGCAAGTCCGCGAGCGGCTGCACACGATTAGGGTGAACGCGTAGGGTCGCCCGACGTTGGCCCACGTTACGCTTTTCTTCGCAGCCGGCTACCGGCGCGAGTGGCATAAACTGAGAACGCGAGCCAGCGAGAGGTGTTTGCTAGAGCGTAGCGAGTCCGCTGGCGAATCGCGTGATCACTCCTCCGATTGATCAACGGGGTCCAGCTTGTCTAATTCCCCGACTTCGACACCCTCGCTTTTGAAGCTAATGCCTTGAGGGCCCGCGTTGCCGACCATGACCGCCTCGACCAGGGCTATCGCGCCATCGCCGGTCTCCAACCACTCCACAAGAAAGTTCGCTCCAGATCCCCCGCTGCTGTCTCGCTGCGGGATAACGAATTCGAGCGTTTGCATTGGCTTGAGCATAATCAGCTGTTTCACGGGTTCCTTGACGAGCTCGCCTTCCGTGTTGTAGTAGCGAACCGATTGCACATAAACGGGAGAGACCGAGCTTGTGTTCCTGATGCTAAGCGTGGCTTCCAGCAGGGAAGGACGACCACCTCCGAAGTAGACGTGGGAGTAGACAGGGACGTAGACCGAATGCTTCTGAACAATCTGGTCGTCTACCTCCGGCGCTTGGAAGGCGTCAAGGTTGGGCGGCGCGTAACTCTGTGGCGGTTTTCGGCTTATCTCGCCCTCCAATCGATCGAGCCGATTGTCGAGCCAGTACGCAACCCCAGCAATAAGAAGCAGAGCGCTACCAATAATCGCCATCACCGCCACGAAACCGTGTTCCACGACCCACAAGACCCACCCCGGGATCTCTTCCTGTGTCTTCAGCCTCTTCGCCACATCGACCTCCTCAACAACTGTCAGACGAACCGATCTTGATTCCTGACTCTATCCCAAATGTCGGCAGCTAGGGAGCCTGCTCGATCGGTGGCTCGCCACCGTGCGACGAACTCGAGGTTACGTCCGCCATTACGCCGATGCGCGGCCTCACCAGCGGAAGGAGAACAAGCCGCTGGTCGGGGTGTGGTCCGACCTGGACGACCCGCCGGAGCGGCCGGATCAGGTCGTCTGCCGGGAGTCCCTCGCTGGCGTGCTCAAGCACTACGCGCCGGCGGCGGCCCGAGCCAACTGCGGTCGGTGCGGCGACCTCGGCAGATTCGGCCCTGTCCTTCGGCGCCGAGGCTGAGGCAACCGGCAGCACGAAGTAAGTGTCGCCTGTCGCGTCGGTCTCAGCCGCCTCATAGTCTGCCCATTTGCTCGTATCGACCGCCATCGTTTGATTTCGCAGTGTCCCGCGGCTCTACTATTGGGTGCTATCCGAGTATCTGATGGAAACTGGCCGTGACCAACTCGTCGCAGCAACGCCGCCCACCTTTAGGTTTGTTCACCAACAAGCCAACGCCCCGGCTCTACGATCACATGGTCGAAGTGCTGCGAGCTCGACACTACAGTCGTCGAACCGAGGAAGCCTATGTCCACTGGGTAGGTAGATACATTGGGTTCCACGTTCGCCACCATCCTCGCGAACTTGCTGAGGACGAGGTCAACCGTTTCTTGACACACCTGGCCGTCAACGAGCACGGCGCTGCGTCAACGCAGAATCAGGCGCTCTCGGCGATACTCTTTCTCTACGTGCATGTCTTGCAGCAGCCGCTCGACCGCATCGAAGGCGTCGTTCGAGCCCGTCGTTCCAAGCGGTTGACAACCCTACAGCCGACAAGTGTTAAGCTGGTCCTCCTATAAACAAGTTATGCCTCATTAGACAAGCATTTTACGGAGCGCTAAATGCCCATTCGCTTTCTCATTTCAATTTTCTTGCTAGTGGCTTTCTGCTTGCCAGCGCAAACGTTACTTGCGCAGGAGACATACGACCTTGTCATCTCTTCAGGACGTGTCATTGATCCAGAAACGAACCTTGATGCGGTTCGCAACATCGGAATCAATGGGGGAACGATCGTATCCGTTTCGGAAGAACCACTTACCGGGAGAGCGGTGCTTGATGCCAAGGGCGCGATCGTCGCTCCCGGATTCATTGACTTTCACGCACACGGGCAAAATATCCCGGCTGATCGGATGCAGGCCTTTGACGGAGTGACAACAGCTCTCGAGCTGGAATCCGGAATCCTTCCGGTTGGACCTTGGTACGACATTCAAAAACAAACGGGACGCGTGATCAACTATGGTGTCGCAGCGGCTTGGACATACGCACGCGTTTCCGCGATTGAAGGACCCGATCCAGAGCCGAATTTGAAGTGGTTTCAGGACGCCTACGCATTAACCAGATGGGTGAACAATGTCGCCACGGACGAGCAGACGAAAGAAATTCTCGATTTGGTCGAGCAAGGCATCAATGATGGCAGCATTGGCATTGGGCTGAACTCTGGCTACGCGCCGGGTTACGGGTACAAGGAAGTTCTCGCGGTGCATCAATTGGCGGCGAAGCACCATGTACCGACGTTTACGCACATCCGTAATCTAAGCCGTGTTGATCCAAATAGCTCGATTCAAGCTTATGGTGAGCTGATCTCGTTCGCCACCGGTGCTGGTTCGCACGTCCACATATGCCATTTGAACAGCACTAGCTTGACCGATATATCGCTCGCGGTTCGGATCATTCGGGATGCTCAGGAGCGCGGAGCAAGAATCACGGTCGAGGGGTATCCCTACGGTGCGGGTAGCGGCGCTGTAAACGCAGCCATGTTTCAGCCAGCGAACATGAAGCGGATGAACGCCAAGGCCGAGGATATTGAGTATCTCGGAAAACCGCTGACTGAGGAGAAACTGCGACAGATGCAAAAAGACTCTCCTGGGGAAATCATCGTTTGGCATTACTACCGCCTGCCGAGAGACCAACACATGCTCGATCTGGCAGTGTTGTATCCCGGCGGAATCATTGCTTCTGATGCGATGCCGTGGATCGACAAGACGACCGGAATAATCATTGACGCAGATGTGTGGCCCTTGCCAAAGAATGCCTTCGCCCATCCTCGTACTGCGGCCACCTATGTGAAATTCCTCATTGACTATGTCCGCGTTCGGCAAGCCGAGACTCTGATCGAGGCTTTTGCGCGTTGCTCATTCCGCCCTGCAAAAATTCTCGGAGAATATGTCTCACAGATGAAGAAAAAGGGACGCATACAAGAGGGGATGGACGCCGATATTATTGTCTTTGACATGGGCAAGCTCGAAGTGCGGGCCACCTATACTGATCCGAACCAACACACGCGAGGAATGCGTCACGTCATTGTCAATGGCACGCCACTAATCAAAGACGGCGTTCTCGACACAAAAGCGTTTCCCGGGCAAGCGGTTAGGCGACCCGTTCGATAATCGACATCACAATGGAATGAACACGGAGCCACCGATTGTGTGTTTTCAAGTCGAGCATCAACCGCGGCGGCCCGGTGATGCCGGACGTTCGGCGCGGGTAAGGGTGTTGCGAGAGCGCAAGCGACGCTGCTGAGGTCGCCTCACCGCTGCAGATTTGGTCCGCGGCCAAGGCGCTGAGGATGGACCATCCGCAGCAGATTAGCCAGACGGCTAAGTCGCAGCGGTCTACCTTCGGCGAGGACACCGCTGCGAGTTGGCGGAGCCCGCGATCCTCAACGGCTAATGCATCCTCGCTGAATTGGGCAGCGACCGAGGTGGCCGAGATGAGCTGCACCGC
>CAYGSW010000434.1:0-3732 GCA_964352535.1 uncultured Granulosicoccaceae bacterium
ATCTGGGACATGGAAGAGGAAATCATGGGCGCACAGGAAGAAGCATCATGATCCCACTACTGATTTATATTCTGATTTTTGTTGTTGCCTATTTCATCGTCATCAAGCTGGTAAAAACGGCAGGAGAACGCGGCTTTTCCTCAAGAAAAACAGTCACCTTTGGTGATGAAAGCGCTGTACGTCCCAACCGTGTAGCCAGTGTCGTATCCATTGCTACTATCTTTCTGCTGTGGGGCATGTTCACTGGCTCAAATCTGATTCCGGGCTTCTTGCACGCACCAGGACCTTTTGAAGGCACCATGACGTTCTCCTATACCGCACAGGATTCTGCCAATGCCACTGACGATGCAACGGTTACTGTGTTAGTGCACCCTAGAGAACAGACACCTGAGAAGATAGAAGTGGATCCAGGTGATGGATTTGCAAAAAATGATGTATCCAGTGTTGCAAGCTGGCGATCCAAACTGATCGCTGTTGCCAACAATGACGAAACCGCAGACGGTGCTAAGCCCACTATCATTGCCATCAACGGTGAAAGCATTGCGCCAGGGCAATCTGTCAGCGTTGACGGTGGAAAGGTAACACTGTCTGATAAAGGCACGCCTAACATCGAGCCTGCCCGTGGCTGGCAGATGGAGCCTCTCTACTTACCAGCGCCAGAGGCGGTCTGGACACGAACATTGAAAATAATCGATGAGGGGTTCAGAAACTTCACGCTTGCCGAGCATCTGGGCTATTCGCTGTTTCGTGTCATCGTCGGCTTTCTGCTGGGTGCGCTGGTTGGCATTCCACTTGGCTATGCCATGGGTCTGAGTAACTGGTTCAGAGGCTGGTTTGATCCGATTGTGGAATTCATGCGTCCAGTGCCACCGCTGGCACTCATTCCGCTGGTTATCATCTGGGCAGGTATCGGTGAATCTGGAAAGATTATTCTGCTGTTCCTTGCGGCACTCTGGATAATGGCCATTGCAGCACGCGCAGGGGTGTCCGGCGTAAATATCGCGAAGGTTCATGCAGCTTACTCGTTAGGCGCAGGGCCAAAACAAATCATGCGCTACGTTATTATTCCAAATTCCCTACCCGAAATATTTACAGGCGCACGCGTGGCGATGGGTGTGTGCTGGGGCACGGTGGTAGCCGCTGAGCTGGTGGCAGCCGAGCAAGGTGCAGGCATGATGATCATGACTGCTTCAAAGTTTCAGAACACAGACATTGTCATCATGGGAATCATTCTTATTGGTGTTATCGGCTTTGGTATCGATCTGCTCATGCGCTGGGCAGAGAGCGTTATGGTGCCCTGGAAAGGCAAAGGCTGATAATGAGAAGCCGTGCACGACGGGGAGTTACATTGCAATCGCTGAATGACAACAGGAAACCCGCCTGAACCTGTTATAACACTGACAGGACATTATGTGTAACGGCCGATTGACATCGGCCGTTTTACTTTTGGCCGCTAACAATCCAAAAGTCAGATTTTTGCACCTGAAAATGGCAAAAACAGGGATGATGTCTGCACTATATATGATCACACAAAGACAGTTAACCGCTATAAGTTTGACGTGTTAATACAACCAGTAAAGATACAAACGCCCAAGACGATATATTTTTTATCGTGCAGCAATAATAGTTACACCTCATCTGCTTGCTCCTCATAGAGAGCAATGTAGCCGCTGAGAAGTCGTTGAAATACAAGACTGGACTGTACGATAAGACCATGCGCAATGAGCAAATTGCAATCGTCTCTAACATAGTTTCAGGCTGTCTTTTATGAAGAACAAATCCAGGTTGGGCACACAGTTTTTATTGGGCTACGGTATCGTACTTGCACTGATCGTTTTTATTTCAATGACCTCGTATACCGGCTTGAACTCAGCGGTTACCCAGTTCAATGAGTATCGGGCACTAGCAAAAAGCTCCAACTTATCGAGTCATGTGCAAGCCAACATGCTGCTGGTCAGGCTAAATGTAAAGGATTTTATATTGAGTAAGGATCAGGATGCCGTGTTACGGTATCAGGCGCGTTTTGATAAATTGCAGAGCTTCCTTGCCACCGCAAAAGCTGACACTTCTGATGCTGAGCGTCTGGAAATCATCAAGCACATTGATAAGGAACTTGACCGATACGATAGCGCGTTTAACCGCGTCGTGGATTTCATGAAACAACGTGATGAGCTGGTGTTCACACAGTTGGATCCAAACGGTCTGGCAATGCGCAAGGCGGTTACTGATATCATGAAATCCGCCTACGATTCAGGTGATGCTGAAGCCGCCTATTACGCTGGTAGATTGCAAGAGGCGTTGCTGCTGGGTCGACTGCATGCAACGAAATATCTCAATACCAATGCTCCAGCTGACAAGGAGCGCGCACTCAAAGAACTGAATGAGCAAGTGACTGGTCGTGCAGCTGAACTGGATGCCGCCCTGCAAGACCCACAACGGCGAGTGATGTTCGAACGGTTTGATAATGCCTTTCAGCTCTATCGCAAGACATTCGAAAACATCGGTAAGGTTATCACCAGTCGTAACGAGTTGATCAGGGATACGCTTGACGAGATTGGCCCTGTGGTAGCTGCAGATGCTGAAACGATCAAGCTGGCGATTCAGGCAAAGCAGGATACTATAGGCCCCGCAGTGAAGGCCAACAACGAGTCCACCGTCGAGCGTGTATTAACCTTGTCTGTCATATCGATCCTCATTGGCATTGTGTCCGCCGCCCTGTTGCTGCGAGTTATCCAAAAGTCTCTTGCCGCTCTGGGCGGAGAACCGATAGAGATGGAAAAAATAGCCAGCAGCATTGCTTCTGGTGATCTTTCAATGAAATTCGTGGATTCAGGGAAGTCTTCCGGCGTCTATGCCGCCATGCGCGTTATGGTCGAAAATCTGCGAAACATTGTATCCAACGTCAATGGCACCGTATCGCAGCTGCATGGCGGTGCCGTTGAAATTTCACGCGGCAACACTGAACTTTCGTCGCGCACAGATCATGAGGCTGCCGTGCTGGAAAACGCAGCATCGAGCATGGAGCAGATCACGGCCATTGTTAAGAACAATGCAGAGAACGCGAAAGAAGCCAGCCGACTGGCGTCAGACACCTGTCAACATGCCGAGGAAGGTGGCATTGAAGTGAATAAGGCCATTCATGCCATGACGGAAATCAACGACAGCAGTCACAAGATCTCCAGCATCATCAGTGTCATTGATGAGATTGCTTTCCAAACCAACCTACTGGCGCTCAATGCTGCGGTTGAAGCCGCTCGGGCTGGTGAGCAGGGTCGTGGGTTTGCGGTTGTCGCCGGTGAGGTCAGAATCCTGGCTCAACGCAGTGCTGCTGCAGCCAGAGAAATCAACGACCTGATCAACGACAGTGTTATCAAAGTAAAAGATGGTGCCGAGCTGGTCAATAACTCGGGCAAAACTCTCAATGAGATTGTTGACAGTGTCAGGCAGGTGTCATCATTCATTGCTGACATCGCTGTGGCTAGCAACGAGCAGTCTGTAGGGATACAGGAGATCGACCGGGTAATCCGGGATGTGGACACCATTATCAAGAAGAACGCACAACTGGTGCAGGACGCCGCTAAAAACAGCCGTCAGCTGGAGGAACACGCCAATCAGCTAACCGATTTGATGAATGGGTTTACTCTGGAGAGTAAACGCGCAGCGTAGTTGCGCAGGAAACCTCTAGTAGTCCGTCAACCCGAAATATTAGGATTCAGAGTTCACCAGCCGCCG
>CAYGSW010000435.1:0-3711 GCA_964352535.1 uncultured Granulosicoccaceae bacterium
CGAACACAGACAGGCCCGCTGAATCCTAATATTTCGGGTTGACGGACTACTAGTTCACCCATGACTCGAAATCACCCATGGTTCGTGATGTCGAGAATGGCGATTTTCTGTGTTCTCTGGCGAAAGCGAGAGTTTACAAATCCGTATAAATTTAATTCACTTAAACCACGACAAGCCCAGCGCAGCGGCTTATAACAAAGCCACATAACGACATAACAAAAAAGCCTAATACAAACTGCTCAGAGCCTGCTTCAATGGTCGCCATCGATAGCAGACAGCACCGAGACTTGTATTCATGGCAATTGAAACCGACGTGGTCATTATTGGCGCCGGCCCTTGTGGACTCTTTCAGGTATTCGAGCTTGGCTTGCTCGATATTCATGCGCATGTCATAGAAACCTTGCCAAAGCCGGGTGGACAATGCGCGGAGTTGTATCCGGGCAAGCCGATCTACGATATTCCCGCCTACCCGACTATCGACGCTCAGGAGCTGGTGGATCGATTGATGGAGCAGATCGCCCCTTTCAACCCCACCTTTCACTTCGACAGCCAGGTTGATCAGCTGGAACGCCAGAGGGATGGCAGGTTCTACTTACACACAACAAGGGACGAATCGTTCATTGCCAAGGCTGTGGTGATAGCTGGAGGGGTGGGCTCATTTGCACCGGTCAGGCTCAAGCTACCCGGCGTTGAGGAGCGGGTAGGCAAAGATGTCTACTACGCGGTGAAAGACCAGAACCTGCACACCGGCAAGGATATCGTCATTCTCGGTGGCGGTGACTCCGCACTGGACTGGGCACTAGACTTACGTGAGCGCGCAAATAGCGTCCTGCTTATTCATCGTTCAGAAAAATTCAAGGCAGCGCCGGCATCCGTGTCACGAATGCATGCATTGTGCGACGACCTGGAGATGCAGTTTCTCACGGGCAACGTGACAAAAATGATCACAGACAATACCGACAGTAATGATCCCGCAGCCGGCGCATTGAAGCAGATCGAGGTTACCGGGCTTGACGGTGTTTCGCGTCGAGTGGATCTTGATCAGCTACTGGTATTTTTTGGGCTGTCTCCCAAGCTGGGGCCAATCGCCAATTGGGGGCTGGATCTGAAGCGCAATCAGATACAGGTGGATACCGAAAAGTTTCAGTCCAGCGAAGCAGGCATCTATGCGGTAGGTGATATCAACTGGTATCCGGGCAAGAAAAAACTGATTCTGTCGGGCTTCCATGAAGCGGCGCTTGCAGCGTTCGCCATCAAAGAGCAGTTGTTTCCTGGTCAGAAAGTTCATCTGCAATACACCACCACCAGCCCGGTCATGCATAAAAGACTGGGTGTGGATGACCCTTACGCCGATGACAACGTTGAGGCCGCCTAATGTACCAGTACACTGAATACGACAGAGAGTTTCTGCGTCAACGCGTTGCAGAGTTTCGTGAGCAGACTCACCGCAAACTCAATGGTGAGCTTACCGAGGACGAATTCAAGCAACTTCGTCTGCGCAATGGACTGTACGAGCAACGCAAGGCCTACATGCTGCGTGTTGCCATTCCGTACGGACAGTTGTCCAGCGTGCAACTCAGAAAGTTAGGCCACATTGCGCGTGTCTACGACAAAAACTACGGACACATCACCACACGCCAGAACATTCAATACAACTGGCCAAAGCTTGAAGAGGTTCCGCAAATTCTGCAAGAACTGGCCGATGTTGACATGCACGCAATCCAGACCAGTGGCAACTGCATCAGAAATACAACCTCCGACCCTCTCGCAGGTGCTGTCGCCGACGAAATCGAGGACCCACGCCCATGGTGTGAGCTGATTCGCCAGTGGTCCACCTTGCACCCGGAATTCAACTGGTTGCCACGCAAATTCAAGATCGCTGTTACCGGTGCACTAAGTGATCGTGCTGCCGTGCAGGTGCATGATATCGGGCTACGGCTTGTCAAAAGCGCACAAGGCGAAACAGGTTTTGAAGTGTTAGTCGGTGGTGGACTGGGTAGAACACCGTATATCGGGCAGGTAATCAATCCGTTTCTACCCACCCGTCATCTGCTGACCTATCTCGCTGCCATCCTGCGTGTCTACAATCTGGAAGGTCGACGCGACAATCTCTACAAGGCACGCATCAAGATATTAGTGAATGCGATGGGCATAGATGCCTTTAGAGAGAAGGTGGAACAACACTGGCAGCAAGCTGGTGACAGCGACGATACCTTTACTCAACAAGACATCGACGCACTCAAGGCACAGTTTCCGGCTGCACCGACACTGGGTACAGTGGCCATGCACAACACAACTGACACCTATGATCAACCTGACAAACAGAAAAGCAATCAGCAACCTGACCAGATGTTCAGCAACCCACTGTTCAATCAGTGGTACCAGGCTAATACGCAAGAGCATCGAGACTCGGGACGACGGATTGTGTATGTCTCGTTAAAGGCACCCGGACAGCCCGCTGGTGATATAACTGGCGATCAGATGGAGGCTTTGGCAGACTTGGCTGACCAGTACAACCTGGGGGAGATTCGCACGACGCATGAACAGAATCTTGTCCTAGCACACGTTCCAGTTGATAGCCTGTTCGAAGTATGGAACAAACTCAAGGCACTGAAGCTTGCCACCCCTAACCTGGGCAAACTGACCGACATGATCGTCTGCCCCGGACTTGATTACTGCTCGCTGGCCAACGCGGGAACACTGGTTATCTACGATCAGATCTATCAGCATTTTGACGATCTGGACTACCTGCATGACGTGGGCGACATCAGCATCAAGATTTCGGGCTGCATGAATGCCTGCGGCCATCACCATGTAGGTGATATCGGAATTCTCGGCGTGGATAAAGGCGGCGTGGAGTGGTATCAGTTAACCATCGGCGGGCACGCCGGCAACGAAGCCTCACTGGGCAAGCGCCTGGGACGTGCCATCGCAAAACATGAAGTTGCACAAGCCATCGAGCAGATTCTGCAAACTTACATCGATCTGCGTGACCCGGAAGAATCCTTCCATGATGCAGTTCACCGTCTTGGTACCACCCCTTTCAAGGAGAGCGTTTATGCCACTGCTGCGTAACGGCCATTGGGTCGACAATAATCCCTGGGTGCGTCTTGAAGATGATGACGCACTTCCAGCTGACTCTGCTAATGATAAGCCTCTGGTGTGTAATCTGAAGCGGTTTCTGGAACTGGAGAACCAGGGCCAGCACCCTGTATCAGGAGTCTGGTTAAGTTCAACGGACGACGTGCTGGACTTGGCCACCAGACTTGAGCACATACAACTTATCGTTATCGACTTCCCCGTTTATACCGACGGTCGTGGATATACCCAAGCCCGTTTGTTGCGTACCCAACTGGGATTTTCAGGTGAATTGCGAGCGGCTGGTGACGTGCGGCCGGATCAGATCCTGTTTATGGCCCGCGCAGGTATCGATACGTTCGACTTTCCAGAACAGCCAGACACTGTATTAGTGTCCGATATCCTGACGCGTTTTACCGTTAACTACCAACCCAGCTACAGTCTCCCTATTGCAGGGTGAAAATTGCGAGCGACGCGTTGTAGCGGACAAGCTTGTTCTATTCGCCGAGATTTACGCGGAAATTTGGCTGCAGGCAGCCCCGCCAAAATATCGCGCCGTCGGGGGGCCGCCTTCGGTACGATCAGCTTATTCTCGGACAAGCTCCTAGTAGTCCGTCAACCCGAAATATTAGG
>CAYGSW010000436.1:0-3678 GCA_964352535.1 uncultured Granulosicoccaceae bacterium
AGACAAGAAGGATCGTGTTGACGATGCACTGCATGCAACCCGCGCTGCTGTTGAAGAAGGCATCGTTCCTGGTGGTGGTGTTGCGCTGGTACGTGCAATTGCTGCGGTTGACAAAATCAAAGGTGACAACCACGAGCAGGACATTGGTATCAGCATTGCCAAGCGTGCGATGGAAGAGCCTTTGCGTCAGATCGTCCAGAACGCTGGTGGCGAGCCATCAGTTGTTGTTGCCAAGGTACGTGAAGGTTCAGGCAACTTCGGATACAACGCTGCTAACGGTGAATACGGCGATATGGTTGAGCTGGGAATCCTTGACCCAACCAAAGTAACGCGTTATGCATTGCAAAATGCAGCGTCGGTGGCTGGTCTGATGATCACAACAGAAGCCATGATTGCTGATCTGCCTAAGGACGATGCACCTGCAGGCGGCGGTATGCCTGATATGGGTGGCATGGGTGGTATGGGCGGCATGATGTAATAGCCTCTGCCATGTTGCATCCGAGGACTCTCAGATGCGCTATGTCAGTAGTCAGTAGTACCGAACCCCCGCTTGTCGGGGGTTCGTCGTTTATGGGGCGAGGTGAATCAAGCTTAAGAGACCAAACGTGTTGCCGATATGAGTTTACGTGGCCAGTATTCAGTTCGCCGCCGATAAGCCAACCAGCCGTTTCATCAGGTAAACTCTTTGAAACTTCGTGTATTAACAGCGAATGTGTACCGATCAAGGACAGCGCGAACGCTGTCCGGAACCGTTGCTGTGGCGATGTTTCTGGTGCAGATGCTCGTGTATGTGCCCGCAGTATATTCGGGCCACAAGGCTTCTCTTGAGCACCGTTTCGACCTGGAGCGCAACCTGCTGTCCTCCACATTCCGCACAAGTGATCATGAAGCGCTGGACGTTTCCGGTGCTTTGCTCAGTGACACGCTAGTCGGGCTGGTGTTGACCAGCGACACAGACCGGTTGCTGCTGAACAAGGGAGAAACTCTGGAGTTTGAATTCGGGGCACCATTGCCCAGAACTTCCGGATCGATCACGCCCATGCCGCTCGAATTGACTACTCGCACCGGAATCATGAATGGCGTAGGTTTTGTAGACACCCGAAACGAGCTGTATTCCAGTTGCTGGAGGATGTTGCTTTACATCGTTATTGCATTGTTTGTCAGTGCGGTGGCCGGTGTTCTGGCCATCTGGGGAACAGCTCGTTACTATATAGCGCCGATGGAGGCGCTTATTGCTGCATTACGCGCAAGTCGCGAGAACAGCGGCGGGCAGGTACCAGAGCCCATTAACATTGATAGCAGCGAAGATTTACGTCACATCGCGGACGAATTCAACAGTCTGATTGAAGAGCAGCGAAAGTCTGCCAGACAGGTTAAAGTCAAGCAGCAGTACCTTGAGTTTGCGGCACATCATGATCCGCTGACCCATCTGCCCAATCGGCTCATGTTTGAGGATGCGCTAAAGAAAACCGTGCGCGAAGCGATTGATGAAAACCTGCAATTTGCCGTCTTTCTGGTTGATCTTGATAACTTCAAGTTTTTTAATGATCAGTACGGGCATCTGGTTGGAGACAAGATGGTAGCCGAGGTAGGTAATCGGCTTAGAACCATGATGCGTGATATCGATCTTGTCGCACGGCTGGATGGGGATGAGTTTGTCGTTATTCAAAAGGAGGCTCGCGACAAAAGCTCTGCTGAAGAAGTCGCAAGACGCATCATGAGTGTAGCCACAGCGCCTTACGAGTATCGCGGGTTCACGCTCAAAGCAGCAGTGTCTGTCGGTATTTCAAGCTTTCCTGCGGATGTTCACGTCAACCAGGCAGAGGATATGCTGGGCGAGGAAATTGTCAACAACGCTGCGGTGGCATTGCAGGAAGCCAAGAGTAACGGTAAAAACCAGTATCAGTTGTTCGATGAAAAAATGCGTAGCCGGCTTACGGCCAGAATTCGACTGGAGCAGGATCTAAAGCTTGCTCTGCAGGATGGCCAGTTCGAGGTGTACTACCAGCCTAAAATCAACATTCACACGCGCAAATGTACAGGTGCTGAAGCGTTGGTCCGCTGGCGACATCCGGTCAACGGTTTCGTCTCTCCTGAGGCCTTCGTGCCTGTAGCGGAAGAGACGGGTCTTATCATTGAGCTGGGAGCCTGGATTCTACAAACGGCCTGCGACATGACGTATGCGCTTCAGCAAAAAGGCTATGACGGACTGAATGTCGCGGTCAATATATCTGCTGTGCAGTTCACTGATGGCAATCTGCTCCCCATGGTTAGCAGGGCGCTGGAAAGATCGATGCTTCGTCCAGAATCACTGGAGCTGGAGATTACTGAAAGCGCTGTCATGCACGATCCCGAAGAAGTCATCAGCTCGCTCCACGAGCTCAGCAAATATGGCATGAAGCTGGCCATCGATGATTTTGGCACGGGCTACTCTTCACTGGCTTATCTCAAGCGATTTCCAGTCAATACGCTGAAAATCGATAGAGCCTTCATCACGGATATTTCAAGTGATAACGATGATGTTGCCATCGTTGAAGCGGTTCTGGGGCTGGGCAAACACTTCAACATGAAAGTGGTGGCCGAGGGGGTAGAGGATGAGGAACAGTTGAACTTTCTGAAGTCGCAGGGTTGCGATATCGCGCAGGGTTATTACATCAGCAAACCGCTGAGTCCTGAGCAGTATCTGTCGTGGCTTGAGCGCTGGCCCTACGGAGTGCAGTCTGCCAGAGCGCCGTCGGAATCAGATCTGCCAGTACTGAGCTATAAAACGGGAACGTAGTTACAGTACCTTCGTATCGACTGTACCTGTCCTTTGCAGCTCACAGTACATTAGAATGAATTCCATAATCTGGTGTACTGCAGGCCTGACACAATGACCCACACGACAACCGATCAGCGCTGTCCCTGGTGCCATGGCAGCGAGTTATATCGTGACTACCACGACAAGGAATGGGGTGTGCCCTGTCGGGATTCGCATACCTTGTTCGAGCTATTGAATCTGGAAGGTGCACAGGCAGGGCTGAGCTGGATAACAATTCTCAATAAGCGGGAAGGCTACCGTACGCTTTTTCATGGGTTTGATCCAGTAAAGGTTTCCCGTATGCGCGACGCTCGACTCGAAAAAATCGCTGCTGATCCTTCCATCGTGCGTCACAAGGGAAAAGTCTTGTCTGTTCGTGGTAACGCACAGGCGCTATTGTCCATGGAAAAAGAAGGAATAGACTTTTCCGATTTTCTGTGGAGTTTTGTAGATGGAAAAACCGTACAGAATGGTTTTGCATCAATGGACGAGGTGCCAGCGAGTACGCCGGCTTCCCTGGCGATGAGTAAAGCATTAAAGAAGCAGGGCTTCAAATTCGTGGGTGCCACTATCTGTTACGCCTTCATGCAGGCATCAGGGATGGTCAATGATCATTTGGTAAGCTGTCCACGTCACGCACAGCTATCTTGAGCCAATGATGAACCTGGAAATCAGACCTTACGGATGATTTTCACAGCATCGTTGTTAACTTAGCAGCCACTGTAATACCTATAAATCGCCTTTGAAGATCGCCTACCAGATAGGAATACTGGCCTGACACCGGCTCGGCACAGGATACACGTGTATCCTCTGAAGCGACCACAGAGTTGTGAGGGTTGCAATTGGCTGCGTTGTTTACGGTCGAATTAACGGGCAGC
>CAYGSW010000437.1:0-3649 GCA_964352535.1 uncultured Granulosicoccaceae bacterium
CTAATTGTCTGTGCGTCTAATTGTCTGTGTGTCTGCCGGGTTTCACAGACCTGCTTGTCGCTTGCAACGTTTTTCTTTCTGCGGTAGCGTTGCATTCGTATGCAATATCCATCAACGGACTCGGACTGCATGTGGCAAATGCTTCACGGCTTTGTAACAACGCTACCCTTGATTCCCAACGATTAACGAGCAATGAACTATGGCCACCATTCTCAAAGCAAGTAAGCCCCAGTCAGAACGTGCCGAAGACGATAGCAAAGTACGCCATACCGTAGAGGGCCTGCTGAACGATATCGAAACGCGTGGTGATGATGCCGTGCGCGAACTGTCTGATAAGTTTGACGGCTGGTCACCTGAGTCATTCATCCTCAGCGAACAGGACATCGAATACGCCATGGCCAAAGTGGCCAGACAAGACTTGGAAGACATCAAGTTCGCGCAGGAGCAAGTTCGAAATTTTGCCGAAAAGCAGCGTGCCTCCATGTTGGATGTGGAAGTGGAGACCATGCCAGGCGTTGTGCTGGGCCATAAGCACATCCCTGTTAACTCGGTGGGCTGTTATGTGCCGGGTGGCAAATATCCCATGGTAGCCAGTGCGCACATGAGCGTGCTGACAGCAAAGGTTGCGGGAGTGAAGCGGGTTGTAGCCGCAGCACCGCCTTTTCAGGGTGGGGCGCATCCTGCCATTGTCGCGGCCATGCATCTAGGCGGTGCTGATGAAATTCTGGTGCTCGGTGGCACACAGGCAGTTGGTGCCATGGCGATTGGAACACAGACGATTGCGCCGGTAGACATGCTGGTAGGTCCCGGTAACGCGTTTGTTGCTGAAGCCAAACGGCAACTGTTCGGTAGAGTGGGAATTGACTTGTTTGCGGGTCCGACCGAAACCTGTGTTATCGCGGACGACACGGTTGATGGCGAGATTGTCGCCACTGATCTGCTCGGGCAGGCCGAGCATGGCATCAACTCCCCTGCTGTGCTGATCACCGATTCACGCAAACTGGCTGAAGCAACGCTGTCAGAAATCGCGCGTTTGCTCGAGGTGCTTCCCACAGCCGCAGCTGCACGTGAGTCGTGGGAAAACTATGGTGAAATCATCCTGTGCGACAGTCTGGAAGAGATGCTGGAACAGTCAGAGATTCTTGCCTCTGAACACGTGCAGGTAATGACGCGCGATGATGACTATTTTCTGGACAACATGACAAGCTATGGCGCCTTGTTTCTTGGCGCAAGGACGAATGTCGCATATGGCGATAAAGTGATCGGAACCAACCATACACTGCCCACCAAGAAAGCCGGAAGATACACGGGTGGATTGTGGGTGGGCAAGTTCATCAAAACCCACACCTATCAGCGGGTATTGACCGATGAAGCATCGGCCCTTGTAGGTGAATACTGTTCACGGTTATGCATGCTTGAAGGATTTGCCGGACACGCGGAACAGGCTAACGTGCGTGTGCGTCGCTTCGGTGGTCGCAATGTGCCTTATGCAGAGGCTGCGGTGAAGGTGTAGTTTCTAGACAAGTTGTAGTCTCTAGAGAGAAGTTGTAGTCACTAGACATGAACGATCACACGAGGGTAGATACACCCATGAAGCTTCCACAAACACCCTCCATGCGCCTCGATGGGCGACGCGCGCTAGTCACAGGTGCCAGCCGTGGTATTGGTCTGGGTGCTGCCTGTGCGCTGGCAGCAGCTGGTGCACATGTGGTGCTCACTGCACGTTCAGTCGATGAGCTGAATGAGGTGTGTGCCGCTATGACAGAGGCGGGCTACAGCTGCGAGCCTCTGGTGCTTGATGTTACCGATACGGCAAAAGTGGGTACGGCACTGGGTGCTCTGGAACCGTTTGACATCCTTATTAACAATGCCGGGGCAAACCGCCCGGGCCCTATGAGTGCCATGACCGAAGAAGACTTCGATACGGTGATGGATGTGAATGTCCGTGCAGCGTATTTCGTGGCTCAGAACGTTGTAAGGCGCATGATTGCGAAAGGGGCTGGTGGTTGTATTATCAATACGTCGTCGCAGATGGGGCATGTGGGAGGTATTGACCGCACGGTGTATTGTGCCAGCAAATTTGCTATCGAAGGCTTGACCAAGGCATTGGCCATTGAGGTGGGTGAACATGCCATTCGCGTTAATTCCGTGTGTCCGACGTTCATCGCAACGCCTTTCACAGCCAGGACGTTGGCAGATCCTGAGCGGGTAGCCTGGATAACATCGAAGATTAAGCTGGGTCGTATTGGCGAGATAGAAGATGTGATGGGTGCGTACGTGTTCTTGTCGTCAGACGCTGCAAGTCTTATTACCGGCACCTCGTTGCTCATTGATGGTGGCTGGACGGCGGGCTAATCTTTTCAGGGGTATTCATGAAAGCAGCTAAGCCTTCCGGTGCCAGTGAGGGATCTCTTTCACCGCCATGAACAGGCTGCGTTTGGTCCACTGTGCAATCTGTTGAAACAGTGATAACACGATGAGCGTCAATTAATGCACTGTATTTTTCTGCCAGGCATGATGTGTGACGAGCGATTGTTTGCATCACAAATCAGGCAGCTGGAAACTCAAGCCAGATGTAGCGTCGTGGTCGCCCGGACAGGCGACACCATTGAAGAGTACGCATCAACAGCGCTTGCAAGCATAGACGCTGCAACTACAGACCCTGCAAATGCAGACCTTGAACATGCAGACCTTGAGCATGCAGATAAAACAGTGCTCATCGGCTTGTCGATGGGTGGCATCGTAGCGATGGAATGTATCAGGCAGCAGCCACAGCGTGTTGATGCACTAATCCTGATGGACACAAACCATCTGGCAGAGCACCCTGACAGGCAAGCACTTCGTTATCCGCAAATTGAACGTTCGCTGGGTGGTGAATTGAGAGACATTCTTGTTGATGAGATGAAGCCTGTCTATCTTGCTCCGGATAATCGGGACGATGACGCACTGTTGGGCCTGGTTCTTGACATGGCTCTGGGCTTGGGCGCGGATGTATTTGCGCGACAATCCAGAGCGTTAATGCACCGGGCAGACTATAGCGATACTTTGAAAAACTGGAACAAAACCACCTTGGTCATGTGTGGTGCCTATGACGACTTGTGCCCGCTGGAGAGGCACGAGATGATGCATGCGTTGATGTCCGCATCGACATTGCATGTTCTTGACAATGCTGGCCACTTGCCAACGCTTGAAACACCTGCCGCTGTGAATCGGGTGCTTTTAGAATTTCTGACATCTTTGAGCTGATGATTGATCATGCGCCAGCGTTCCCTTAAGCGCTTCATTGCGAATCAGTTTTGTAGGGCTGGAGCCAGAATATCATCGTTTTTCCGAGCGCACGTCCATCTCACCCTGCTGCGTTGTTCATTGGTTGAATAGCCGGCTATTCGCTCTTCTCTCGCCTTGCTGGGTGCGCGTATGACCACTCAGAAATTGCGCTTATATTCTGTCCCCAACCCTTAGTAATTCTTGCGCGGCCATAAGCCCTGTATCCTGCTGGTTCTTCCTGTCTTCAAGACTAAAAAAAGCAGCTTTAACATCTACGGGTATGCCTTGATCTTCAAAGAATTCGCCATCAGCACTAAAGTAGTATTCGGTGGACATTGTAAAACTGATGCCGTTTGGCAGGTTTTTGGGTAGAGTGTCTGAA
>CAYGSW010000438.1:0-3631 GCA_964352535.1 uncultured Granulosicoccaceae bacterium
GACGCTACGAAACTGCCTGCTTCGCCAATGCTGATGCTTATCTCGTTGCTGCTACGCAGGCTTACTTCCAGAGCATGAATAAGAGAGAGTGCCTTATCGTTACCGATTGCTAGACTCGGCGAGGTGTTTGGATCAATATCGACAGATTAGTTCGTAGATAGTGTGTACACCGTGCCGTTCAACAACTCGTACTGCAGCAGACCGACATCCCTGGCAACCAGCACTCGAACCCATTGGGCCTCTTCATCCACCAATCCACTCGGGAATCGCTCACTGTTGTCGTTGAACGTATGTTGAAGCAGATCAACATAGATAGTTCCACCTATCGTTGCTTCAGGGATATATCCGGAAGCCTCTGATGGTGCTGTGCCTTCCGATGTATCCAGAGAAGTATTCAGTTCAAGATTGGCTAATTCAAACCACGGCCTTACGATGATATCGGTATTTTCACCCACAGGATTTTGCGTGTTCACCACAAGCGTCAAGTTTTGACTGTCTATTGGTTGATCTCCACGAACCTCTCTCTGTACAAAATCGAGCTCGTAGGCGATATCATCATCAGATTGGACGTATAGATAGCGCGCAGTTTCAAAGCAACTAATCATGTTAGGATCCGAACCGCTGCGTCCCGTGTTGGTTCTTGGACCACTTTTATCAATCGATTGCAATGAGTAGCTTTTTCGGTTACCCGCATCGTTTACAAAAGAACGCACCTCACTCAGACCGTCATTTCCTGTCCATGCCTCAGCTAGCGGGTGATCAAAACCCCCGCATTGCCGTGACACTCTTTGGCAGCTGGTCAATATGGATATGCACAGGCAAGCGATCAGAATACTGCGCACTTTCATGGTAAGGAATCCTCAAGCAGTTAAATATTAATTAAACACCTACCCGGCGAGAAGTGTAGCGTGTGCTTCGTTGATTATCGCCCAAGTTCGCGGAGTCATCCAGTAGGTGCTGTCGTCGAGCACCTCACGAAGCAAGTCATTCACCCTATCCCCGTCGAGTCGACCAGTGTTTGGATCAAGCGCCTGACCAATAAACGCAGCCAATTCAGCCTGAGCCTCAGGCCCCATATCGCTAAATGATACACCCTGATCAGCCACGTGTAGCCAATCGTAGGCTTCGCCGCTACCTACTCCATCACTACCGTGGTTATGTTGATCAGCCAATGCCGTGTGAATGTACTCCGGTCCCTGGTTCTGGAACTGCCATATGTGGCCCATTTCATGTGAAAGCAACACCAGCCCCTCATCTGTCAGAGCAGGACCGCCATTCAGGAAAGAATCTTTGGGCATGAAAATATCATTACCCACTACGTTTGCATCGAAGTTGAGTGATTCCCTGATCCCGCCGCTTTGAACTGTGACCTCGCCATAATCAATAGAATTACCGTAAATGCGGCGTAAATAGTTAATTTCTGCCTGACTCAGTGGACGCTCATCAATCTGCCCCGTTACCGATTCCACTAGATTGACAACAGCGTGCAGGCTCATTACCAAGGTATCTGTGATTTGCCCGCCAGCAGCATGGTATGAATCAACAAAGGTGTCTACAACGGCCTGACCGGCAGCTGACCAATCGCCACGCCCCAAGGCTGAGACAAAATCCTCTATGCCTCCAAAAACAATTTGACCGAGTTCGAGCGGAAACGTAAAAAGATCGACGGTAATATCAATGAGACTTTCGCCAAGATCAATGATGGGTTGCACGATGTGCTCGTTAACCGGATCGATAATCTCGTCTTTAACAAACTCCACGACAGGATCTACAACGTGCTCATTCCATGGCCTCGTAATGTTATCCGACCACCATGAAAATTCAACAGCAAGCACCTCACCGTTAACAACGACACTGCCATGGTCATTGTCCAGCAACATCTCTCGCCGCTGCTCATTGCTGGGCGTCTGACCTGATAGCAGCATCTGAAATAGCTGACCTTCATCTCCGGTGGTGTCAGACGTGTTTAACCTGTTGTCCAACGCATGGCCTATTTCTTCAGTCAACACTGCGGCACCTCGCGAAGTACCTTGCAGATCAGCGAGAATCAGAACCGTATCGTTCGCTGAGTCATAAGCACCTTGCGCACCCCGGAGCACCGCTGCATCAACGAATTTGATGTCGGGCATCCAGCTGAAATCACCGGCAAGTGCCTGCAGGCGAATTGCCTCGCCAGCAGGCGCATCGTAGCGATCTCCAATGACGTTCTGCAGCAGGGCATGAAAAGCTGCTTTGTCTGTGGCCAGATCGGAAAACTGTTCTACGAACACATCCTTTATGTCGCCACGCTGGCTGGACTCATTGGTTGAACTGCGCGAAAGTATTGAATCGCGTAATGCAGCGGTATCACCAAAGCCACGTTTGTTCAAATGAATGGGGCTGTTGGCTGACAGAACATCCGCAAGTTTGGCTGGCTTGGCGGATTCCTCTGACAGATCGCTCATTAATGATGAAGCGCGAACGGCTGGCCGGATAGGGTTGCTGGCTATCATGATGCACTCTCCCTTGCATATTATCACTGTGACTCAAACTGTATCGCAATTACTCAAGTCTGCCTATTAGGGGAAACCCTAATGTCTTCGTGTCAAGTTGGAATATCCGGAAATTAAATAGGAGCAACCAACCGCCTGGCGACGCCGGATGAACGACGAAACGCCAATTCTCAACCTACTGTGAACAGTACGTCATCTACAGGTAAGACAGGATCCTGATTCGGTGTCACGACAACAATGCCAACCCCCGACAGCACACATCATTTCAAATCTAGCACCTGATTCAATTTCCATTGCGTAACCCTTGAACTAGCCTTCTATAACGAGTGCAGTATTCAACGACTATTTCTAGCCGAACGCCCGTGACTCTTCAGCCGACGAACAAACTGCTTGCGACAGTAATCGGTCTCTAGGTCGACGTGTCTCTGATTCCAACCGCAACGCTTTGGCTGTCCTCTACACTGAAAAAATTGTCGTTTGCTCTGGTAAACAAGAGGTATGAATTGTCTGTGTGGCTAAGCCAAAGTGGTTGCATTTTCGACCGATAAATTTTTACTCACATGGCACTAGCTGCATTGACGTATCGTAAATGCCAGCAATCTTGCACAAAACCAATCGCAGGCTACGATATCTGCAACTCTAAAATTGCTTGATCGATATTTGGGTCTGGGAATAGCTCTTTGTTTTCTAGTCGTTTCGATAAACACTAGGCTGACTACACTCACCCGCCAAGGCTAAGATACGTGCTAATCTTGACGCAATTGCTGAGCTCCACGATAGATACAATGCCACATGAACGCCTCTCCTATACCGCCAGGCCGTAGAATACTTACTTACACGACACGAGTAATACTTGTAATGGTTTGGGGGTGGACATATTGGGAGATTCATATGGCGTCCCAGTGGGTAAGCCGGTTTTACGTAAACAATGAGCTAATTTCGATAACCTGGCTTGTATTGCTGACGTTTGTTTTCTTCATTGCAAGTTTGGGATTCTTCTTTTGGTTCTTTGGTTGGTTGATCCGTATTGTAGATAACCACATGTTGAATCGTTAATCTGTGACCCGCCAGTTGCTTGTCTGTTCCATTTTTCTATGCCATTTTGGCACCTCTCGCCCTCTGCGGCAGACTTCAACGGC
>CAYGSW010000439.1:0-3629 GCA_964352535.1 uncultured Granulosicoccaceae bacterium
CACTATGCCTTTGACAGTTGGATGTCTCGATTGCATCCAGACATATCGTTCGAGCGGTACGCGGATGATATCATTTGCCATTGTGACACTCTGGAACAGGCAGAGTTATTGAAGGCTGAACTACAGGTAAGATTGCAAGAATGTGGATTGCAGTTGCATCCAGACAAAACTTGTATTGCTTACTGTGCTGATGCAAATCGGCGTGGTAAGTACAAGAGTGTCCGGTTCGACTTTCTCAGCTATACGTTCAAACCACGCTCGGCCATCAACCGTTACGGGAAGCTGTTTTGTAGTTTCTCTCCTGCGGTTGGTGACAAGGCAGCAAAGACCATGCGGCAAAGAATACGCCAACTGGATTTGAAGCGCTTGAGTCGATATAGCTTGAGTGATCTAGCTTTCCGCATTAACAAGTTGCTGGATGGATGGGTGCGCTATTTTTCGCTCTTCCACCCTTCAACTTTGCATCAAGCCCTAGTGACGCTGGATCTGCATATTGTGAAATGGGCTCAACGTAAGCTGAAGAAGCTTCGTCGGCGCAAGACACGCGCATGGAACTGGTTGGAGGAGCTTCGTCTTCGTTCTCCTAGTCTGTTCTTGCATTGGCGCATTGGCATACAAACGGTTGGGCGGTAGGAGCCGGATGACGCGACAGTGTCACGTCCGGTTTTGGGAGAGCGCAGAGGTGAGATTCCTCTGCGCCACTCGTCATCCGGGTAAGTTCACCGGCACCGAACATGCCAGACAATGGTGCAGCGATTACTATCAATGGGCCAACGTCGAACATCACCACAGCGGCCTGAACGGGTACACACCGGCTCAGGTGTTCACCGGTAGTTATCAACAGATTGCCACGATCAAACAAGACGCGCTTGACAAGCGTTTTACGCTCAATCCCGAACGCTTTGTACGCGGTAGGCCCATAGTCAAGATGCCACCGACCGAAGTTGCCATCAATCCGCTCAGTGCTGAAGATATCGCCGAAGGCGTTGTCGACAGTGTGAATTTCCCAACGCTACACGCTGCTGGCTATCAGCCAAATGCACATTAACCTTTAAACAAAGTGTCCATATGAGGTTGACATTTTCCGACCTAAACTTCAGTAATTCAGTGGTTGATGAAAACGGTATATCACCTATGACAGCAAATGGAGTTCGTTTTGATAGAGGAATGGACATCGCTTCTGATCAAGGCTACGTTGATCCAGAGATCAGCAGTCCAATATGGGATAACTACCTTGAAAACTATTCTGGACCATCTTCTTTTGGTAGTGAATCTGAATTAGGTGTTCATATTTCCGAAGGCGACTTACTTAAATATCCGAATATGAAAATCAACTTTAGTACTGGTGCTTTCAGGATGTGGGTAAGATCGGACTGGGACTATACAAATCCGGGCACATCACGTCAACATCTGATCACATGGGGCAACGAACCATGGCTTAACGATTTTCAATTGTTTGTTGAAAAGAAACAGAAAATGTATGCTCGCATCACTATAAATGGCGTGAGTACTGTCATTTCACATGACATTGACTATTGGAAATCGAATGAGTGGCATTTAGTGGAGGTGCTGTTAAGAGATAACGATACTATGCGGCTTTTGGTTGACGGTGTGTTCAAAGGAACCGTTAGCATCAATGGAGATCCAACTCATGTCCTTGGTTCAGTAGTTTCGGATTTAGTGGTAGGAGGTAGTGCAAATCGGAATTGGAACGGGGTCATCGATAAGCTTGTGATGGAATAGTCTATCCGAGTGTTGCATATATGCGAATACTGATCTGAGCAGTTAAAATATGGACAGATTATGAACTAAGCAAGATGATATTTTCACTGTCTCCAGAACAATGGATGAAAGCGCTTATGTCATCCTTGGCCTGTTCAGGAAGAAGGGGCCATTTCTGACTATTGGTTTTGGGTAGCCTTCAAGAAACGGATTCATGTCACAAACAACATGACTCCATTTCTTGAGGGCTACCCGAACTAGTAGAACCAATATATCCGTACTAATGGTATTTTAACGGATTATATTTTTAGTCAGAATCTCTTGCGCAATAACGGAATAGTTGGGTGACATGTCCGTCAGTGGGCTCATTCGACTAGGTAATTTCGCTAGTGTCAGCATCCACATCTAACTGTAGTTTTTGCTTTGCCAACTTGATTGAATCGTGTAATTTCTGCTGCAGCAATTCTCGGCTGGGCAGCACAGTTAAGTATTCAGCAACCCGAATGTTCGATTCGCTTAGACGCAGCAGCTCGACATGCTCCTCGTTTTTACCAGTACAGAGAATTAGCCCGATAGGGGATTGCTCACCCTCAATAGTTTCGTACTTTTCAAGGTACCGTAGATACAATTCCATCTGACCTTTGAATTCAGCTTTGAACTCACCAAGCTTCAAATCTATTGCGACCAGGGACTTCAATCGACGGTGAAAAAAAAGTAAGTCAATGTAGTAATCACGATTGTCGATGGAAATCCGTTTTTGCTGTGCAACGAAGGCGAACTCGGACCCTAGCTCTACAATAAAGCGCTGCAATTGCGCCAATATCGCTGACTCCAAATCATGCTCACTGTAGGAGTCTGCTAGCCCCAGAAAATCCAGCACATAGGGATCGCGAAAGGTCAACTCTGGCGAAACCTCACCGCCTGTTTTTAGTTTGTCTAAATCAGCTAAAATCGTTTTTTCAGGTTGTTTCGAGATAGCCGTGCGTTCGAACAGCATTGAGGCAATGCGTTCTTGGAGCAATCGCACACTCCAGTTCTCCAGCTGCGCCATTTCTGTGTAGAAATCTCGTTTAACCGGATCCTCAATGTACATTAACGTCCTGATTTTACTCCAGTTTAATTGTCTACACAGTGTGTAGACAATATCCTGATCAGGGTACGTCTCTACTAGGTGTAGACAATGCCTCAGCTGTTGATGACTCCATCCTCGCCCGTACTGGGCAGTGAGATCTTTTGACAGGCGAATCACCAGCTGCTGACCATAGGCGGCTCGATTCTCAATTTGCAGGTGTTGCTTGAGAAGACCACCGATGTTCCAGTTAAGTACCGTCAACTCGGAATTGACTGTAGCGGCTACGCGGAGACGGCTGGAGTCAATTAATTCCCGAATTTGCCCAAGCAATTCAGCGCTGATTGTAGATACTGAGTTTTCGTCTGACATGCCCATAGTGTAGGAGTATTCTTGCCACGATACATTGTTCATTGACCGGCAGCAAAGCGTCTAACCGAATGAGATGACTCGCTACAATTAATGTGGCCTTTTGATGATGCTTAGCAAGGCCAGCTATAGTTTAATCGGTCGGCGGTAGGGTCGAGTACTAATTGTCGATACTGTGATTATGGATTGACCGTGATGCGCCATACAGTAAGAGCAGCATACAACTCCAGGAAGAAGTCACCAAGTCCACTACCGCGATTATGGTTGAAAATTACAGCCAATAGGCGATGCCGCCATGGCAAGCAGCCGCTGTGTCAACAGGCAGGTGGCATTCAAATATCCGATATATTTCAATATCGGATATTTGACATAGGGTACAGAGGAGTATAGGAAGAATAAAGCACCTGCTGTATGGAGTATAGGAAGAATAAAGCACCTGCTGTATGTAGTGCGCCGATGTTGAGCAGGA
>CAYGSW010000440.1:0-3584 GCA_964352535.1 uncultured Granulosicoccaceae bacterium
GGCATAATGCAAAAACAGATTCGCAAGTACGGGTGACAGCGGACCTCCTTATCAACACTTAATCATTATGCAAAGCTAACCTCTGCAGCCCTCTGTTTGAATGGTTTCCTATACGAATGACTTTACATAAAACCTGACTAATATGCCGAGAATGGTAGCTCCCGCAATTGCAGGAGTTAGAAATCATGTCCGCGCTTACTTTCACTGATTTAACTCATCGTCTGGACATTGAGTTACAACGGTTGCATTACACCGAAGGCTCAATTAAGGCTTATCGCAGAGCCTGGAAACACATTGCATCCTATCTTGAACAAGAGGGCCTGGATTGCTTCACAGAGGAAGCAGGAATGCGTTATCTGGATTGCAGATACGATTTTTCCACGCGTGAGGCAGCAGGAACGCTAACGCAGTCTCTCATCAACAGCCTACGTATCGTACGTATGCTGGGTGATTTTCAACAGCATGGCAGCGTGCTGCGCCGCTATTACAAACAGAAGATCGTATTCACTAGTGAGCCTTTCAACCAGTGGCTGCAGAGATTCCAGACACACTGTAGTCAAGTGCAAGCGTATTCCAAGGTGACCTGTGATCATTATCGTAAAACCACGATGCGTTTTCTCAGCTACATCGAGTCACAATGTGTGCTTCAGATTGAAGACATCCGCGAAGTGCATATAGCAGACTACGTGAAAACGCTCCTGGGCTATAGCTACAAGAGCGTCGAGCAGCAGCTGTGTGGAATGCGATGTTTTCTTCGTTTTTTGATACACGAAGGTGTACCCGCCGAGCCGTTGCTGAAAGCTATTCCCTCAATAAAAGCACGTAAGCAGAACCGGATCCCTTCTGTCTGGAGTACTGAAAATGTGGAGAAGCTACTTCAGGCCATTGACCGTGGCAATCCCTCTGGTCAGCGTGACTACGCCATTATTCTACTGGCGGCTCGCTTGGGTATTCGCACGCTGGACATAAAACGCCTGCAACTCGCTGATCTCGATTGGGCTAAGAGCCGCATCGAACTTCGATCATCCAAAACGGGGGAGTTGGTTTATTTGCCACTATTACCCGATATCGGTTGGGCGATCATTGAGTACTTGAAAAACGGTCGTCCAAAGGTAGATTCTCCGTACGTGTTTCTGCGGCATCTGGCGCCTCTGGAGCCTTTCTCGGACGAAGATCGATTGAATCAGATTATCGCCAAGTACATGAGAATTGCCAGGATCCCAATCTCACCACACAAGAAAAGGGGGATGCACTCCTTGCGGCACACGCTGGCCAGTCGATTACTGGCAGAGCATACGCCGCTGCCGATTATCTCTGATATTCTCGGTCATGCCAGCACTGAATCCACAGCAACATACCTTAAAGTGGACGTTGATCAGTTACGTCAGTGTGCATTGGATCCAGCTTCGGAGGTGCAATGATGAAACCACTTCATTTTCAGTGCTCCCTGCAAGAATACATTAAGGGACTCATTGCCGAGAAGCAAGCGGTTGGCTACAAATACTCGGCTAGTGCGTGGACGCTCTACAAATTTGATCAATTCTGTGTTGAGCGGCAATACACCGCGAGCCTGATTACGCGAGATCTGGTCTATGCGTGGATCGAGCGCAGGCCCAACGAAGCGCTTGCCACTCAACAGAACAGAGCCGGTATCGTTAGACAGCTAGCGTTATACATGACAAGGCTAGGTCTTCAATCCTATGTCCTGCCGCCAAAAACACTGCCGCGCAAACAACACTACCAGCCCTATATCTTCAGTGATGGTGAAATTGCTGCGATTCTGAGTAAAGTGGATGCATGCCGTCCCTGCTCTCAGGTGCCCCTGCGCCACCTGATTATGCCGCTGTTATTCCGTATGCTGTACGGCTGTGGTCTACGTCTTTCTGAGGCACTCAATCTCCGGCTTCACGAGGTGGATCTGGAAAACGGTGTGTTAAGCATCATGGATGGTAAATTCAACAAAGACCGCTTGGTGCCCATGTCAGCTCAATATGTCGTGCGTTGCCGAGACTACGTCAAGATAGTGCACACGTTATCAGATGATCAGAGCTATTTCTTCCCGTCCCCCGATGGTAGCCCGATAAAGACGGGAAACATTTATAAAAACTACCGACGCTTTCTCTGGCAAGCTGGCATCTCGCACGGCGGCTGGGGCAAAGGGCCGCGCCTTCATGACGTGCGACATACGCACTGTGTCCACTGTCTGAGAAAATGGGTTTTTGAGGGTGTCGATCTTGCAGCCTATCTACCCGTGCTCAAAACCTATATGGGGCACTATTCTTTCCAGGACACAGCGCACTATTTACGGCTAACAGCTGAGCTCTATCCCGATATCGTCGCTAAAACCGAGAAGACATTTGGTGACATCATTCCTTTGTCCGAAGGGGTGCAGCCATGAAGCCGACAGATTTTGCCAAAGCGCTGTCGAATTATCTCGGTATCTATCTACCCGGGCAGCGTAACGTGAGCACGAATACGATCAAATCCTATCGTGACACGTTCAAGCTGTTGCTGTTGTATTGTCAGCAATCACATAGTCGATCAGTTGATCGATTGTGTTTAAAGGATATCGATAAGGCACTTGTCATCAGCTTCCTCGATTGGCTTGAGCATGACAGGGGAAACGGCATTGTCACACGAAACCAGCGACTAGCCTGTATCCACGGGTTCTATCGTTACCTGCACATTGAAGACCCGACGGGGCTACTCCAGTATCAGCAGATATTATCGATACCCGGTAAAAAAGCACCTGTAGCGACTGTGTCACACCTGACACCAGATGCGTTGACGTTGATACTTGCTCAGCCGGACACATCAACATCCTCTGGACGCAGAGATCTGGTTTTGCTCAGCACTCTCTACGATACAGGCGCACGCGTGCAGGAGCTCATTGATCTAAGCGTGCGTGACGTGAGGTTCGATCCTCCGGCAATTATCTCGCTAACAGGCAAAGGTCGCAAGACACGGCAGGTGCCGCTGACTACGAACACTGTGTCATTGCTTAAACAATACGTCGATGAGGTGTTCGGTGATATCGCTGGTACAGCCGACAGACCCTTGTTCCATAACCGTATGCACAGCAGGTTGACTCGCGCTGGCATCGCATACATTTTGAACAAGTACGTGAAGCAAGCCCGCGAGAAATCAGAGATTGTTCCCTCCAAAGTAAATCCACATCAGATGAGACACACGAAGGCAATGTTGTTGCTTCAATCTGGTGTGAACCTTATCTATATCAGGGATCTATTGGGGCATGTTGATATAGCAACGACTGAAATCTATGCCCGAGCTGACACTGAAATGAAGCGAAAAGCTATAGAAAGTGCTTATCCAGAGATAATAAACGACACGCTGCCACACTGGACGAAGGACGGCAGCCTTCTTTCATGGTTGACTTCTTTGTAAGTTTCTAGCGCCATCGTTATGTAAAGCCTTTTGGCTAGAGACGCACCAAACAAGAGGCCTCCGACTATTAGCTTTGCATAACGATTAAGTGTTGATAAGGTGGGTTATGAAAAGCTTTCCATATACCTCCCTGAGGTGCTCCGCAGTGTCGCTCGACTAGCGTTCCGTCCTGCTGCTGC
>CAYGSW010000441.1:0-3558 GCA_964352535.1 uncultured Granulosicoccaceae bacterium
GAACACAGACAGGCCCGCTGAATCCTAATATTTCGGGTTGACGGACTACTAGTGTTCTGAGTATAAGCTGTCCGGGCCGAAGCCCCCCGGAGAGCGCGGTATTTTGGCGGGGCTGCCGTCGGCCTCGATCGTTATTCTCGGACAGCCCTCTACCACACTCAGCAGCTGGCTGTATCTGTATCAACACTGAGTAATGATCAGCGTCTTTTTCCCCTTCACGATTCAAGTGCAAGGATTCAAGTGCAAGAATGACTGGCCCGATGAACTACCGCTGACTTCCGAAACCGAAGATCACAGCTTGACCCGGTCTCCTTGCACGGTAGCGTTTGCAGGAGGACTCAAGAAAAATGTCATCAGTAAGCCAGTAACCGCAAGCGTAATCAGCAGCGTGAATGCCCAGTCATAACTTCCTTGTGTGTCAAATATCCATCCAGTGATGAGTGGACCCACAGCACCACTGAGGGTGCCAAAGAACACGACAGTTCCGAAGAGTGTACCTATGGCTTGCATGCCGAAAAATTCAGCAAGTGTAGGCGACACTACAGTGAAAAATCCTCCGTGGGCGAAGCCGTAAAGCAGCGCAAAGCCAAACAGATAACGAGGATCTTCTATATTCTTCAACAAGACGAGACTGATCAGCAGTAAAGAAAAACAGATGATGTAACCTCGCCGTCCCCCGATCAGATCAATACCCCAGCCAATCATCAGGCGTCCAAAGATACTTACGGCGCCAATACTGGAAAGCACAGTCGCTGCGGTAGGTGCATCAAACCCCAGATCCTCGGCATGTATGACAATGTGTACGGGAATAGTCATCAGCGATGGGAAAAACATGAATTGCAAGGCACAGAACAGCCAGAACTGACGTGTATAACAAACGTCCTTAAAGAGCAATCCCGGATGTTCAGGGTTGGTTTCCGAGACAGCATCTGGCGAAGGTGGCTTATTCCCAACTAACCAGGCAGCTATTAAGAGAATTATCGCAGCAGCCAGACCCATGTAGAGAAATGACTGACGCCAGCCAAATGTTGAAATGGCCAACGCGGCAAGCAATGGTACAGATATCTGTCCCAGTGCAGTGCCAACCTTGACCACACCGGTCATGCGACCTCGCTGTTTGTTGAACCAACGGGCGATGGTAGATAGTGTGACAACATCGTGCGTTGCCATACCAACGCCAACAGCTAAACCGAATATCAGAATCGCCTGCCACGGTTCGCTCATAATGGACAGCGTGGCGTAACCGCAAGCATAAACAATTCCTGATGCACTCAAGACCCAACGAGGGCCAAACCGATCGTTCAGCCGTCCGGCACTGATTGCCAGTAAGCCCATGACCAAAAAGGCGAGTGATGTGCACGCCGACAGAACAGTGCGTGACCAACCGAGTTCAGATTCCAGCGCAGAAAAAAACACACCGTAGGCAAATACCCCACCAATTATCGTGAACTGTACAAGACAGGCGCCAAGTACGATAGGGGCTCTGTTGCGCCGCGGTGAGATGTGCATGTAGAGGAGGCTCTGATGATTCGTCTGCGTTCGCAGGCTATGGGCAATAATAGCGTGAAAGCGTGGTGAACGAATCCAGTATGTGTCGTGTAGACATGCCAGCCGACAGAATATCGTCCTTGGAGGAAGCAGTTTGATCAACTATAGCTGCGTTACAGAATGCGTTACAGAATATGAGTGCATTACCTGATCTATGCACTGACTCTCCCACACGAAGAACACACACTGCGCTATCGTCAACGGCATAGCTTGTAATACTAAACGGTTCCCAAGTCATCGTTGTTTACTACTGTTTCACTACGATGTTTAGTCATATCACTAAAAAGATCATGTAGCGTCTTCAGCACTGGCAAAGCTACAGCTAGGCCACATCGTCTTGCGCTGAAGCGAGGTTAATACAGCACGCCAGCACTTGCATGGACTGATTAATCTCTGCAAGTGGTGGACGGATTGATGCCAATCGGACATTGCGATTGTCCAGATCCACTTCGCCTGGAAAGTTTTCCTTTACCGATAAATCAGAAGATGCCAACAATCTGACCTTCTTCAATACTGCAACCATCAGCGATAGGTCGTAGCGTAGATATTCACCGTTGAGAAGGTTTGTGTCACACGTCTCCTGAACTCATAGCCTCAGTGATCAAATTGATCATTTGTCAAAACCTTGACCAGCCTAAAGCCCAGTACCGTTTAGCGTCCAGCCTGATTATCATGGTCGGTAAGCGGTTCAGAAAAGCATCGCACAAACACATCGCGTAGAAAGGAGAGATGGCAAATGAGCTCAGTACCCGGATGCCACGGTTCATCACGTAGAAATGCTGATTTATATCGGCCCGATTTCCCCGACGAAGGTAGCGAAGGACGTTTTGGTAGATTGTTTGCGGTAGGTGATGGCGGTACAGACCAACAAGGTCGTAAAAGACTGCGGCCACATGCTTCGCCACGCTATGATTTACAGCGCCTGGGCGCTAAAGACGGTCCCATGAAATCCAATGGGCGGCAAGAAAGTCGCATGGCTGCCGGTATGACATTTCTTGGACAGTTTATTGATCATGACATTACGCTGGACGTGCAATCGAAATTTGAAAAACCCGAGATAAATGTTGCACTGGACAACGCACGTACACCAAACCTGGATTTAGACTGCGTGTATGGAGGCGGACCTGAAGCCAGTCCTCATTTGTATGTCGATGCCTTTCTCCTCGAAGGTGAGAGCATTGATCTCAATGATTCCTCTGACCCGTCAGATTTGCCGCGAAATACAGTGGGTCGTGCGCTGATTGGTGATCCACGCAATGATGAGAATATCATCGTAAGTCAGGTGCAAGCGGCCTTTATTCGTTTCCATAACCGGAGCGTAGAAATCATCAGCACAAAACACCCTGATTTGGATCCATCTGAAGTGTTTGAGCGTGCCCGCGACACGACGCTTCATTACTACCACCGAGTGATTCTTGAGGACTTTCTTTATCATGTCGTAGGTGTAGACATGATTCACGATATTGCCAGCAATGGCCGGCGCTACTATTTTGAAAAGGGGTTCGGCAAAGGTGTACAACCTAGACGCCCATTCATGCCTGTTGAATTCAGTGTGGCGGCCTATCGCTACGGACACAGTCAGGTACGCGATGAATACGTATTGAATAACAAAAAGACCATTAAGCTGTTTGGGAAACGCGGGGTAAACGATGATGATCCGAACACGCTTCGTGGTTTTCAACCGTTACCGGGAGATCATCATCTGGAGTGGTCACGTTTCTTTTCATTGCAACCTGGCGGTGGGGGACAATTTACCTTCAAGATCGACCCGTTCCTTCCGGCGCCCTTGCTGGAACTGCCTCGTGGTGTTGTTGCTTCCGACAACGATGTGACCAGTCTCGCATCACGTAATCTGCTTCGTGGTCGCACGTTTCGCCTGCCGTCAGGGGAAGCTATCGCTGAGCGCATGGCTGAAGACGGTGCACTGCTTGGACACGATCCAGAAAACGGTGAGAGCAAAATTCTGTATCTCGATCAGGCTGATGAGATTAAAAACAGCGACGTTAAGGC
>CAYGSW010000442.1:0-3550 GCA_964352535.1 uncultured Granulosicoccaceae bacterium
TAAGAGCAAGAAAGGCTACCGGACTTGAACAGGTGCGCGTTCACGATCTGAAGCACTATATTCCCTCCCGGATTATGTCTTGCTGGTAATCGCAGAGCTTTCATACCCGATAGATGGGTGTATCGGTAGCGACATAATATTTGAACTCCTTTTCTACCCTCATTCCGAGGTGGAGTTCAAAATGACCTATGTAATTAATGACTATATTTCTCTAGCGCAGAGGCCGGAAGGACCTTTTAAGTCACATCTGGGAAAATTTGCTGATTATCTTGCCCAACAGGGCTATGCAAAAAAGACAGTCCACTATCAGATATTGATAGCTTCACGTTTCAGTGCCTGGATTGAGCAGCAAGGTCTCACACACACCAGCGCTGTCGCCGATCATTGGCAGAGTTTTTTGTGTGATCGCTCTGGGCAACAACAAATTCGCCGTGGCCATAACGCTGCGCTCATACGTTTTCTGGATTTTCTGCGCACCGAAGGTGCTATTCCTTCTGAGAATGTATCGAAACCACAGCTTACAGCGACAGAGCAATGTGCACAGTCCTATGAGCATTACTTGTATGAGGTTCGTGGCCTGACCAAAGCTACCGTTGTGAACTACATGCCCTTTGTTCTCAGCTTTCTTGATGCACGTTTCGGTGCTGGACCGGTAGATATTTCATCCCTGAGCGCAACTGATGTCGTAAGGTTCGTGCAAAACCAGGCGACACATCTACACAGAAAGAGAGCAAAGCTGATGACCAGCGCATTACGCTCATTCTTGAAGTACAGTTGCTATTGCAATGAGACGACTTTGGACCTGGTAGCCGCTGTACCCACTGTGGCAAACTGGTCTATGCCATCTGTTCCACGGGGTATTTCCAAGGATCAAGTCAAGCAACTACTTGCAAGCTTTGATCGAAGTACCGCAATGGGAAGTCGTGACTACGCCATATTGATTCTAGTAGCCAGATTGGGTTTGCGATTGAGTGAGGTCACATTTCTTGAGCTTGATGATATCGATTGGAACTCTGGCAGTTTGAGTGTGCGTGGTAAGGGAGGTAGAAGCCACACGTTTCCATTGACAGATGAAGTTGGCGTTGCCATCTCTACCTACCTGCAAACTGGGAGACCGACTAGCCCCTGCCGCCGAGTGTTTTTACGTGCTAAGGCACCTATTGAGGGCTTTCGAGGTATCACAGGCATTAGTTCAGTTATTCGCCATGCACTTGAGCGCTATGGCATTCATTCACCGTCCTATGGCGCGCATCAATTTCGACATGGATTAGCAACCGAGATGCTTCGTCAAGGTGCATCGCTTGGAGAGATCGGTGATGTGCTGGGGCATCGTAATCCACAGACCACCACCATTTATACAAAAGTTGATATCGAAGCATTGCGTACGCTGGCGATTGCATGGCCGGGAGCGGTGCGATGAATACACTCCGACAGGCAGTAGATGAGTATTTGACAATGCGTCGTAGTTTAGGATTCAAAATGCGCGATCCAGGATGCTTGCTACCTAAATTCGCCACTTTCATGGAGAAGCACGATGCTGCATTCATAACACAAGAACTGGCACTGTCCTGGGCGCAGCAACCTGTCAACGCGCAAATATCAACCTGGGCACAACGGTTGAGTCACGTACGCATGTTCGCCCGTTTCCGTTACTCGAGCGATCCTCGCACCCAGATTCCGTCGGCGGGTATATTGCCTTTTAAGCCAAAACGAGCACGACCCTATCTATACACCGATGACGAGGTCAGTAAACTGCTGGAGTTGTCGTTGAGTTTGCCGCAACACTACAAAACCTGCGCCTTGTTGCCACGGGTATATCACTGTGTACTCGGGCTTTTAAGCGTTACTGGGTTACGTCTTGGCGAGGTGACTCACCTTCAGTTGTCTGATGTGGATCTTGACGCTGCTTTGTTGACGATCCGTAGCGCCAAGTATGGCAAAAGCCGTCTGATACCCTTACACATAACCACTTGCCAGGTGTTAGAAGACTATATCAATCGACGCCAACAGCATTTTGCAAATCAAACGGTGTCCGATTACGTGTTTGTCTCCAGCAAAGGTAATCGGGTGGATGATGCGCAAGTACGTCGTATCTTTTATCAGCTATCACGACAAATCGGTCTACGTAGTAGTACTGCGAGCCGAGGGCCTCGTTTGCATGACTTCAGACATCGATTTGCAACAAACACATTGCTGAGCTGGTATCGTGCTGACAAAGATCCTGAACGTCTGCTACCAATACTATCTGCCTATTTAGGCCACGTGCACGTGGCTGATACACAGTGGTATCTGGAAAATTCTCCGGAGTTGATGCGCGAAGCGATGCATCGGCTCGAAACGCGTTGGGAGGTGCTGCCATGAATGCAACCAGCCTTGCACCATTTCTAGAGCGTTTTTTTACCCAGAGACTCATGCAACAACGCGACGCCAGCCCGCATACGATAAGTTCCTATCGAGACACGTTCCGCCAATTCCTGGTGTTTGCACACGAGCGCCTCAAGCAATCCCCCTCACGACTGAACATTGAGCAAATCGATACTCCGTTGATTGTTGCATTCTTGGATGATTTGGAGAAAAAGCGGGGTATTAGTGTTCGTAGTCGCAATTTAAGGCTTGCTGCAATACACTCATTTTTCCGCTTTATTGCGTTTGAACTTCCGACTCACGCAGCTCAGATCCAAAGCGTACTGGCGATCCCCAGCAAACGTTTCACTCGCAAACAGGTAAGTTTCCTCACTCGCCCTGAAGTGGATGCGCTGCTATCGGCACCAGATAGCACAACGTGGTCTGGAAGGCGAGACCATGCGTTCATTCTCACTGCAGTACAAACCGGGCTGCGATTATCTGAGATGACTGGACTCACTCAAAAAGATCTAGTAACCGACACGGGAGCACATATTAGAGTCATAGGCAAAGGACGTAAAGAGCGTTGTATTCCAGTAGCCAAGCACACCCTCATCGTATTGAAAAATTGGTTAAAGGAACCACCGCGTAGTAATAGCAGTATACTTTTTCCAAGCGCGAGGGGTAAGCGACTCAGCGTTCATGGTGTGCAGTATCTGCTAAACAAGCAGCGTCGCGTGGCATCTGAATCATGCCCGTCGTTACTTGATCAACGTGTCACCGTCCACCGATTACGCCACACCATGGCAATGGACCTGCTACAAGCCGGAGTCGATCGTTCAGTAATAGCACTATGGCTTGGACATGAATCAGTTGAAACTACTCAAATCTACTTGGAAGCAACCCTCAAACTAAAAGAAGAGGCTCTTGCTAAGACGGTACCGTTGGAGAGTATGTCAAAACGTTACCAGCCAGGCGACACTCTGATGGGATTTCTCAACGATCTCTAGCCACACGAATTATGTCGGGTAAAGTGTTAAGTCATTGCAGCTGAAGCTTCTCTTTATCTGTACGCGGGTATGGCTCATTTTCTTACCCGACATAATCCGGGAGGGAATATAGTGACGATTATGTCTTGCAAGATATAATCGACATACATACGGTAGGAGGTTGAGGGCTGCGGGAGTCAGCTTTGAAGACAGGCAAG
>CAYGSW010000443.1:0-3499 GCA_964352535.1 uncultured Granulosicoccaceae bacterium
TATAATTTCGGTAGCGGCTAAACACATGACAGAAAGAATTTTCCACAAAGATCCAAAGATTCTCAACGGAACAGCGGTATTCTGTGGTATTCGTGTACCTATTCGAATTCTCTTCGAACACCTGGAGGCCGGAGATAGCCTGGAAGTCTTTCTGCAAGATTTTCCGTCTGTGAGTCGTGAACAAGCCACAGGGCTTCTTGAACACGCCTTGCAGCAATTGACATCGGGCAATGAAGCTGCTGCTTGATGAGCAGCTCCCAGCGCGACTCGCGCGCGAGTTCCCTGAGAAATTCGATGTTTACACTGTCCAGAAAATGGGCTGGGCTTCAACGAAGAATGGCGAATTTTTAAAACTTGCTGCTTCGGAAGGATTTGTTGCACTGTTGTCTGCTGACAAAAACATGGAGTATCAGCAATCCTCAACGGAACTGGCTATTGCCGTAATCGTACTTGCGCCAGTGATGAACAGATTGATTGATCTGATACCGCTTGTTCCATCCGTAGTTGCCCTGTTAGAAGATAACGTCTCGCCAGAATTCTATCGTATCGAGAAGTAGATAGATGCGATACCCCTGCGTGGTTAGGTGTCCCTGAACGGCCCCAACCAGCCGTTCGCGAGGTAGAGCTAATTTAACCACGAAGGTTGGTAATATTGGATTTGGTAGCTGGTGCATACTATGGGTCCGATGACGGACTGCCGTCAGCCTGAGGTTCTTCCATGCTTCATCAGATTCTCACCATCGTAGGCATCACTGCACTCGTGATGCTCAGTCCTGGCCCGGACATGGTTATCGTAATACGAAATGTGCACGTTGGAGGACGGGCTGCAGGACTGCAAACCTCACTGGGCATGGTTGCAGGCAGTTTGGTTCACATTGGCTATTGCGTTGTTGGTATCGGGTGGCTCATCTCCCAGAGCATCCTCGCGTTCAGCCTGCTGAAGTACGCAGGAGCAACGTACTTGATTTACTTGGGTGTATCGAGTTTGAGAGCGGAATCCGTAACGTTAGAAGCTTCAGTCGAGCAGACTGCCGAATCATCGCGCATATGGTTCTTTCAAGGCTTCACAACTAACGTGTTGAATCCGAAGGCCACGCTGTTTTACCTCGGAGTGTTCACAACCGTTATCACTCCTGAAACTTCCACGCTCGCAACGATCGTTCTCATCGCAGTGATGGTGACGGTTAGCGTCTTGTTCTGGTTGCTGTTCGTGCAAACGCTTGGAACATCATTCGTTAGGAATGTGCTGAATCGTGGTCAGAAGACCGTCAACAGAATATTCGGGGTACTGCTTATGGCCCTAGGTATTAGGGTAGCGTTTGTAGATCGATAACCGAATGATATTGGCAACTATCACGCGTCAATTGATAATTCTTTGGGTCTAACTAGCCAGTCAATTTATGTCCGGCAATCCACTCAGATTAACACCACCGGCCAATCAGGCTTGGTGTCTCTGTACTAGAACACGACGTATGAATTCAGATTTCAGTTCGGTGTGCTTCGTACGCCCCTCTGGGTGTTTTTCCACAATAGCCAATTTTAGTTTACTATTTTCATCTGCTAGCCCAGTGTCTTGGCGGAGGGCATCTCGCAAATCAATGTAGCGATTCCATCGAGTACTGTTGACTACGACAATATGCACTAAATATTTACGGAATCCTGGGTCGCGACCGAATATGCGGTCAACGGGAATGCCGATGTCACCGGGGTAATCGTATCCAATGGACTCCATTCCCGGAATCATCTTTTCTGCATCATTTAGTGCCTCAACCCCGATCAATATATCGACGATTGGTTTCGCCACCATACCTGGAATGGACGTGCTACCGACGTGTTCAGTTGCCAGAATATATTTTCTGCAAACGTCATTGAGCTTTTTCGATTCCGCTGTGAAACGACTCGGCCAATCAGGCGAATATGGGGCCAGACGATTTATTCCATGCTCAAGACCAAGATTCATTGAGTAGATATATCATTAGCAAGCTATGACCGCAATGGGCACCCCAGAGACGATCAACGTACAACTTGGACAACGTCAGCTCTGAAAATTCGCTTTCCAGTTATATAGGGTAATCTGAATGGCCGCGGCAGGCATGTCCCGGCCAATAGCGGCCATGGCTCCACCCAGATTTACAAATAATTTTGCAATGAAATCGGTAACAAGAATTTCGGTCGATGATTTTCATTCGATAAGAAACTGGTGGTGCGCTGGTGTCTCTTTTGTGGAGAAACCGGATCAAGAGTGGTTTCAATACGTCACGGAAACAGAGAATGCTCAGTGCCTCTGTTTAAAAATTGAGGGTGAGGTCGAATCATATTGCCAAGCTGATATTTTTTTGATAAAACTGCCCATATATCAATCGCTTCTAACCCAAGCTCACTTAGAAGAGGTTTTGCTGTCGAACTAATAAATCACCTGGAAAAAGAACTGAAAAAAATGAGCGTTGCGAATATGAAGGCGTCAGTTGAAGTGGAAAATGGTGCATCACACTCGCTTGCGTTAAAAATGGGTTTTGCGAGGACCTCAAGATCAAATGCCGAACCTGAGTTTGTCGACTATAAGAAGGCGATCTAAATGCTAGCGGCGGCTTTGGGCACTACAGAGACTATGATGATCAACCGTGGACAACGTCAGTTCTGAGGGCCGACCAGGGGCTCTCCATACTGCTATGTAACCGGTGAAATTCGGCCAATAACGGACATTCAAGGCCTCGTGTAGGAGTGAACAGACTGTACATCATCATAGTCCCTCGTTAACTCACGCCTCTTTGCTGTCTAATTCGTATTATGCAGGAATGGAAAAATAACATCCTATGGATAAGCCAAATTCAAAAGAGGTATCGAACTTCCATCGATACTTTGCAATTCAAAGTAACAATGAGTTCTGGGATCTTTCAGAGAAAGCATTGAATCTGGTAGAGAAGCAAAAGATTTTAACTGTTGCTTATGCATCATTGTATCACTGGCAAGAAGTTGGAACAGACCAGAACATCCAACTTGCCCACTTGGCAGTGGCTAGAGCGTATTGTGTAAACGGGTCATCGCAAAGTATTCACTATGCAAGCCTTGCATTTGACTACTTTGATGGGTCTGGGGAAAACTGGATTCAAGCGTTCACAAATGCTGTATCAAGCCATGCTTTCAACATTGTAGGAAATAACGAAAAATCTGCACTGTTGTATGAGAATGCGATTCGTTTGAGTTCAAGGCTATCTGAAGGAGATAGAAATGTGTTTGATGCAACTTTCAAACACATACCAGTACCTCGAACATGAGAACTCGCATAGGCTGCGAGAAAATGATGTGTTAGTAACTTCGAAAGGTCCGCAATGGGCACTTTGCAGAAGTACGCCTTCAGACCTGCGATCATCGATCTCAAACATGGGCAACGGCAGCATTGAGAATTTACTTGCCGATAAATAACGGCGACCGAACTGAAATTGAAAATAGGCAGCCGGTGTCAAGTAACAACATGTTAGACAAAAATGGGAAGACAATA
>CAYGSW010000444.1:0-3477 GCA_964352535.1 uncultured Granulosicoccaceae bacterium
GAACACAGACAGGCCCGCTGAATCCTAATATTTCGGGTTGACGGACTACTAGGAGTCATTTTTCTGGTTGCATGATGCGAGAGCTCCGTCAGCACGGTAGGTTTGCAACGCGATTTTCATAGTAAGTGCTACAGCTTATGTGCTAACACCGAATTCTATCTTCATACCATCATGGCCTACGTGCAACGGGCCTGACCAGTGTGGGGTGACGGCTGCCCGCCACTGCTCAACGCCATAGTCTGAATCATCCGAGGGTATGAGATGGTTCAGTACCAGTGCGCCTACCTTGGCGCTGGCTGCGATTTTTCCTGCATCTTGCGCCATGGTGTGAGATCGCATCCAGTGCTCATGCAGTCGCTGGTCGCTGTTGCCAATGCGTGCGAACAATGCCGGTAGCGCAGCTTCCAGCATTGCCTCGTGAATCAGTAAATCAGCACCGCTGGCAAATTCTGCCAGCGCTGGCAGATAGGCCGTATCACCAGAAAACACGATATGTGCGTTGTCTGATTTGAATGACAGAGCATACGTTTCCACTAGCGGCGGGTGTACGTTCTTCATGGCACGTACATTGATACTGCCATCGTGTTGCACTTCACCTTCGTGCAATACATGGATAGACACGAGGCTGGCAAGATCAGGTCGGCCTTCGTCCGTTATGCGAAGCTCGATATCATCGCGCATCGACTCGAGAAACTGGAGCCAGTAGCGCTCGAGTCCTGTTGGTCCATAGATGTTTACCGGTGATTTCAAACCAGCGGTCCATGCAGTATGCAGCAATGGACCCAATTCCAGGTAGTGGTCGGAGTGCATATGCGTGATGAAGATGGTGGCAAGATCACGCAGTTGCATACCTTGGCCTACGAGGCCGCGCGTAACGCCCAGACCGCAGTCCACCACAATTAGCTGGCCCGCCATCCTCAAAAGGGTTGATGTCGGATTAGTTGAACCCGGGCGAATGGCAGGACCGCCCTTGGTACCGAGCAGGCAGACATGATTGACTGGCTCAGGCATTGGCGGCTGCATCCACGGGTTGCCCGGAGTAGGTATCTCTTTGGCCAATGAAAGCTGGAACGAAAGTATCCTGCCCGATTACAACAACAACAACCGATGTCGACAGCATCAATGCACCAAATGGTAAGTAGCCGTTAAAGGTTGATACATTAGTATACATCAGGTCTTGTTGCACACCCACTGGGGCCGGTGAGCAAGGAATTGTCCAGCCCGGCATTGTTGCCCGCAAGCACCTGTTCTGCACGATAGCTTGAACGCACCAAAGGACCTGCCACGCATTCTCTAAAGCCACGCTCCAATGCCTGTCGTCGATATTCATCGAACTGTTGTGGAGCAACGTAACGCTCTACCGGTAGGTGATTGACGGTGGGACGCAGATACTGTCCAAGTGTGAGTATGTCGACCTTGGCTTGCCGCAAGTCATTCATGCTCTCGAGGATTTCCTCGTCACTCTCGCCCAGCCCCAGCATCAGGCTGGTTTTGGTCAATACGTCCGGACGATGAGCCTTGGCATGCGCAAGCACATCCAGAGTCTGTTCGTAGCTGGCGCGTGGATCGCGTACCGGGTGCGTCAGACGACGCACGGTCTCCACGTTCTGTGCGAACACCTCTAGGCCGGAATCTACCACTACTTCCACATCGCTGTGAACGCCCTCAAAGTCGGGAGTCAAAGCCTCAACAGCGACATGTGGTGTGCGTTGCTTGATGGCACGGATTGCCGCTGTGTAGTGAGCAGCGCCACCATCTGGCAGGTCATCACGGTTTACCGAGGTGAGCACGATGTACTTGAGCCCCATAAGCTCTACGCTCCGGGCGGTGTTTTCAGGCTCGTCAGCATCGAGCCACCCACGCGGATTGCCGGTGTCGACTGCGCAAAAGCGGCAGGCTCGAGTGCAGACAGCACCCATTAGCATGATGGTTGCGGTGCCTGCGTTCCAGCATTCGCCTATGTTCGGGCATTTGGCTTCTTCACACACCGTGGCGAGACGGTGTTCGCGCACGTTGCTGCGGACTTGCTCATAGCCCTTGCCAGCAGGCATCGGAGCTTTGAGCCAAGGCGGCTTGCCGTTTTTCTGTGCGCGAAGTTCTGCTGTACCACGCGTCTTAATACCGTCTTTAATTGCGGTGAAGTTCTGTGGTGTGACGTACTTATCACCACTTTTTGGTGTCGGGTTGTTAGCCAATCCGGGTAGGACAACAGGAATGCCTTTAAAGTCAACCATAAAAAAAACCTCTTAAATACCTGTGGCTTGCCTTAATTTTTCCGACAACGCATGTGCATTATGATACAGCGATGAGCCAAGAACGTCCTGAAACTTGTGTGCCAGTGACCTGTTCCCGAAACTATCGATCCGCATTGCACTACCGATGCGAATGCTACCAACAGCTTATCCAAACAGTTTACTTAGCGTTCAGGATAAATTGTCGTTGATCCTGATCAATGAACACGCTTTCTGGCAGGCATAGACTTGATTGCAATTGATGTCAGGAGCGCAGGCGATGACCTACCAGACCATCCTGGTGAACTTGTCCGATGAGACAACCGCGCTGACAGCGCTCAAGCTGGCGGACAAGCTTGCCGAGCGCCACACAGCGCACTTGCTGGGGCTTCACGTCAAACCCGCAATGAATAACCTGTCTCTGTCAGTCGATGTGCCCTTGCCCGAAGAGGTCATACGAAGCTTTCTGGACCATCAATATCAGATAGAAAGCCGAATACAGGCCCTGTTTGACCAGATAACTGACACATCGAGTTACGTCGCTGATTGGCGTAGCATCGATATTGGATTGCAAAGTGTTGCTGATGAATTGGTTGCTCAGGGCAATACGGCAGACCTGATCATTCTCGGTCAGAGTGAGCACGAATCGGCTTCTTCGCATAGCCGATCTCTTCCAGAAAATGTGCTACTTGCCTGTGGCAGACCGGTGCTGATAGTTCCTTGGCAATATGAAGCGCGGGAAGTTGCCGAGCGAGTCATGCTGGCCTGGGACGGTCGGCGTGAATCGACACGTGCGGTGTTTGGCGCTTTGCCGTTACTTCGAAACGCCTCCGAGGTGAGGTTACATCGAATCAATCTGGCTCATCAGGATAAGCGCCATATTGTTGGTGTCACTGAAGAGCTTGCCAACACACTGTCACGCCATGGCGTTAATCTTGAAGTCCATCATTCGGATGCCAAAAATGGCGAAATTGCAGAAGAACTGATTGCGTATGCCCGTGATATGGATGCAGATACCCTGGTTATGGGTTGCTACGGACACAGCAGGATTCGTGAGTTTTTGCTCGGTGGGACAACGCGTCGCGTGTTCACTGAAACCACAATACCTGTGCTGATGAGCAATTGAAGGCATCCGCGGTGCGAGGTGATAGCTGATGATCCGCACCAAACAAGGTGCCGTTAAGTTCGATGGCAACTAGTAGTCCGTCAACCCGAAATATTAGGATTCAGAGTTCACCAGCCGCCG
>CAYGSW010000445.1:0-3477 GCA_964352535.1 uncultured Granulosicoccaceae bacterium
GTGTGCGAGGTGCGGTTTCGGGTTTCAGGTTTTAAATGAGATGTGATAGACGAGAGGCGTCAGTCAGTTGACGGTCCTGAGTTCTGGTTTGACAGATTGTGCAAAAACCATGAACTATCTCGCTCACGCTGGAAACGCAGGTACTATTCACAGCGACAGCTGTAATTCCACCACCGCTTGAGAACATTACTTCGAGATTATCAAAATGAACAAGAAAATTGACTCAATAGATGACGCTGCAACAATAATCGATCCCAACGACGTTGACCGACGCATCTACGATCTGTACGACGAGTATTGCCACACTGGCATGACGCGTCGTGAATTTTTGCAAAAGGCCAGCGCTATAACTGTGGCGGGCGTATCCGGATTGGCTATGGCCCAGTCACTGCTACCACGCTATGCACAGGCGCAGACCATTTCATTCACTGATGAGAGAATCAAGGCTAATTATGTTGACTATCCATCTCCCGGCGGAACATCAGGTGAGATGCGGGGCTATCTTGTGCAGCCTTCTACGGAAGGGCCCCACCCCTCCGTCATCGTCATACATGAGAACCGTGGTCTTAACCCATACATCGAAGATGTAGCACGCCGATTTGCTACACAAGGTTTCCTTGCCCTGGCACCTGATGGTCTGTCACCCGTTGGAGGCTATCCGGGCAATGATGACGATGGTAAAGAATTACAACGCAGCCTTGACCAGACCAAACTGAAGCAAGACATGCTTAACAGTGCGCAATTTATTCAAGCGCACGAACTATCCACTGGCAAGCTTGGCTCTGTTGGCTTCTGTTGGGGTGGCGGCACGACCAACTTTCTGGCTGTGACCATGGGCAGTGATTTGCATGCAGGCGTGCCCTACTATGGCTCTGCGCCAGATGCCGCTGAGGTTGCCAATATTCAAGCACCCATAATGATACAAGCGGCCAGCGATGATGAAAGGATCAATGCGCAGTGGCCTGATTTTGAGGCTGCGCTGAAGAGCAACAACAAAGCGTACACGTACAATTTGTATGACGGTACAAAACACGGTTTTCACAACAACTCTACACCGCGTTTCAACAAGGAAGCCGCTGAGTTGTCTGAGACCCGGACAATGGAATTTTTCAAACAGCACCTGAGCTAAGCTTGACGCAACGCTTGCCTGTGCCGCAATTTTTAAGCAAAATTTCTACGCACAGGCAAGCAGTGTTTATTGAGGGTGTGGCAGCCGCCGGATCCCCTGGATTCTAAAAAGCTCGAAGCGATTTCGTCTTCACACGATTTCGTCTTTACAGTAGGGTCAAGCCCAATCAGCCAACACCACCTTGCCAATAGCATCACCACGTTCGATAAGCGCATGCGCTTTTTTCAGATTCTCGGCATTGATCGGTGTAATTACTTCGCTCACGGTGGTACGGATATCGCCTTTATCAATGCCATCGGCAATAAAGTTTAACAACTCGTGCTGTTTGATCATGTCGGGCGTGGTGTACATGGACCGGGCGAACATGAATTCCCAATGCAGGCTGGCACACTTGGTTTTCATATCAGCCATGGGCATTTCGGAATCGGTGTTATCGATCGTGACAATGCCGCCTTGAGGCCGAATCAGATCCACACACGTTGACCAATGGCTCATGTCGTTGAAGATAGCTATGTGATCAACATACTGAAAGCCTGCCGCACGTACCTGCTTCGCCATATCGTGCTTGTGATTAACCACAAAGTCTGCACCCAGGCTGGTTACCCACTCAGCGGATTCACGTCGAGACGCTGTGGCAATCACAGTTAGCCCCGCTAGCTTGGCAAGCTGTATCCCGATAGAACCGACGCCGCCGCCAGCACCAATAATCAGCAATGACTCACCTTTGTTAGCACCGGCGACATCAATGCCCAGCCGATCAAAAAAACTTTCGTAGGCCGTGATGGCTGTGAGTGGCAAGGCGGCAGACTCAGCAAAGTCGAGGGTGGTAGGCTTTCTGCCTACAATCCGCTCATCGATCAGCTGGAATTCAGCATTGCTACCCGAGCGTGTGATGTCCCCTGCATAGAACACCTCATCACCTACCTTGAACAGCTCAACCTCATCGCCTACCGCCTCGACTACCCCGCTGGCATCGTAGCCAATCACGCGCGGCGGATCCTCAACACCCTCTTTGGGTGAACGAACCTTGGTGTCCACCGGATTCACGGCAATTGCCTTGACGCTGACCAGTACGTCCCTGCCGGTAGGTGCTGGTTTATCGAGCTCCACATCCAGAAACGCATCAGGCTCTGAGATGGGTAAATATCGCTTGAATCCTACAGCTTTCATGTATTGCTCCTGACTTTCAGATCTTCTTGTTAGTTACTTTGCAACTTTCAATCAAATTCAACCGTCAACCGCCCGATTGAGCGCTTCAAGCACGTCCACCCCCATCTCCTCCAGCTTATCGATATTCGCATCGGGAATGCCGTCCGGGTCAGGGTGAGACTGTACAGCAAGCTCTACGCTGTCTTCAGTAAGCAGGTGCAGAATGGGATAGGGTGCTCTGTTGGTCCAATTGCCCGGATCATCATAATCGGTATCGTCAAACTGATAATCCGGATGAAAACTCGCTAATTGCACCTGCCCTTCCAGACCGATGTCCTCAATCAGCGCATCACCAAGTGCCAGCAGATCAAGATAGTCGTCGAAATCTGCAAATCCCTGAGGCAATACAAACAGCGTGGTGGCGGCTGGATCACCAGCAACCAGTGCATCGGCTTCGTCGGCCAGCTGCTGAAGGCATTCGGCAACCGAGTCACTGTCAGCGACAACAATGTTCAACTGTTGCCGACGTAATGGTGCAGAGGCAAACGGGCACAGATTCAGGCCAATGACAACGGCCTCCACCCAGCGTTCGACTCGCGCGGCAATCTGAGACTGATATTGGGAGTCTTGCACGGCGTTGCTGCTCGATAGAAGCGAAAGGTCCGCGTATAATACGCGTTATGAACGCTGACCTCGCACTATTACAACCCTACCCGTTCGAAAAGCTACGCGCTCTGCTCGATGGCATCACGCCAGCGGCACATCAAAGCGTCTCGCTTTCCGTCGGTGAGCCTAAACATCCGGCACCCCAGCTTGCGCTGGACGCACTGGTTGCGGGCATGCGCAAAGTGGAAAACTATCCCTCCACGCAAGGCAGTGATGCCTTGCGCAACGCCCTCTCCCAGTGGATCTGCCAACGGTTTGAAATAGCTGCCAGCCATGTGACAACAATCGCAGAGCACCACGTCATCCCCGTTAATGGAACACGTGAAGGCTTGTTTGCTATTGCCCAGTGTGTGCTCGACAGGCAACAAAACGCCCGCTCGGTACTCATGCCGAACCCGTTCTACCAGATCTATGAAGGCGCAACGTTGTTGGCCGGCTGCCACCCAGAGTTTTATGCTATCGATGAAAACGCTGATGACAACCTGGACACACTCAGTGATGCTCAGCTGGATCAGTGTCAGCTTATATACGTG
>CAYGSW010000446.1:0-3424 GCA_964352535.1 uncultured Granulosicoccaceae bacterium
AGAACAGATGAGTCAATTGCGACTGCATGTGCTCTGCCGTCTGCTGACTATAGGCATTCAAGCCAATAGTGGTCACACCAAACAGCAAACGTCCCCCTAGCGCAAACGCTATGAAAAAAAGCCCGCCCAGCAACAACGTGTTCACCACGCACCTCCTGTGACGGAATCACCCAAGGAACTCCGGTTAAAACAGGAAAGATCCAGCTCCACTCCAAAATCGCGCAACGTCTCGTAAAAATGGGGAACGGATCCAGTGGCTACAAAATGCCCTCTTACACGATGATCGGCATCCACACCTTGCTGTTCATAGCGAAAGATATCCTGCAGCTGTACGGTCCCACTCTCCATACCCACCACCTCTGTAATGCGAGTAATCTTTCGAGAACCGCAGGTAAATCTCTGCTGCTGGATGATGATGTCAACCGCTGCCGAAACCTGTTCGCGAATGGCGGTGACAGGCAAATCCATGCCAGCCATCAACACCAGTACTTCCAGACGCGAAAGTACATCGCGCGGCGTATTGGCATGAATGGTTGTTAGTGAACCATCATGCCCTGTGTTCATGGCCTGCAGCATATCCAGTGCCTCACCACCCCGGCATTCGCCCACTACAATTCTGTCGGGACGCATGCGAAGGGCATTTTTAACCAGATCGCGAATCGGCACTTCACCCTTGTCGTCGAGGTTGGCAGGCCGTGCCTCTAATGACACCAGGTTCGGCTGCCGCAAACTCAACTCAGCAGCATCTTCAATGGTCACAACACGATCGGTGTCGGGGATGAAATTTGACAACACGTTCAACAATGTCGTTTTACCCGAGCCGGTACCACCTGACACAATGATGTTCTTGTGCTTCTCCACGCACACGCGAAGAAAGTCCACCATCGCCTGATTGAGCGTGCCGTAATCCACTAGCTCACTGAATTGCATCCTGTGTTTGGGGAATTTTCGGATGGTCAGACTAGGGCCTTTTAACGCCAGTGGCGGAATTACGGCATTCACGCGCGATCCGTCTTTAAGTCTGGCATCCACAATAGGGCTACTCTCATCAATACGCCGGCCCAGCGGCGTGATGATGCGTTCGATAACCGCATACACAGCACTATCACTGCTGAATTGCATGGCTGAACGAGTCAGCTTACCCGCGCACTCAACAAAGATTTCACGGTGGTTGTTAACCATGATTTCTGTGATTGCGTCGTCCGCCAGAAACAACTCCAACGGTCCAAGACCCACTGCTTCGTTAAGTACGCTCTGGTGCAGAAACTCTGTGTCAACAACATCGGGTAGTTGATCACTCAGGCCTTCGATAATCTCGCGAATGATCAGCGTGGACTCTTCTCGCAGCTGATCATCTGACATACGGTTGACATCCTTGCGCCGCAAATCCATTTGCAGCAGCAGCTGCTCATGGACCACACGGCACCAATAGTTCATGGTTTCATCGTGCGGCTCGGTCAGTTCTTGCACGGGTGCATTGAGCACTTCAGTATTGGAGTTGATACGAGAGCCTTTACCCAGAGACAACTCACCTGTTGCAACTGTTGCCAAACCGCCTGCTGGTTTATCCATCGCTGCATCATTAACAGCCCCGAAAGGTTCGGCTAAAGATGCTGACGCAGCACTTGCACCATTGCCGCTCACAGAGCGACCTGCAGCGTCAACCTGACTCTGTGTATACCGACCAGACAATCCACCATCAACCGATGATTTTCGTGCCGTCGCTCGCAGCGTCACTCTAATATCACCCACATCAACCTCGTCAAGCTCAGTCAATGGACCGTGCTCCACTATTCGCTGCCCGTTTACCCGACATCCTCCCAAACTGCCAAGATCTCGCAGGTAGATGCCATCGCGCTCCTCGCGAAGTTCCGCATGACGCTTGGAGATTCTGCGAGTATCCACAACCAGATCGTTACCTCTGGCGCTGCCAATGGTGCAATGGCTGCCCTTGACCTGGCATAGCTTGCGTCTTGCGTTGCCGAGCTGATAGTGAAAATCAAACATGGCGCTACTGCCCTCCAATGATGTATTGAATCTGCGGTTCGGCCGCTTTTGTGCGGCGACGTTTAGCCGGTGTTGCCGCTTGAGCACCGCTGCTGCTGGCAACCAGCTGGGCCACTGACAGGGGGGCATCTGCAACGATCTGAACATCGTCCGGATGCCGCAGGATGGCGGTCAGTTTGCCCACCTGCTGCGCAAGAGTCAGCTTCTGAGCATCTCCGGGTGTGACATGCACGGTAATTGTCGAAAAGTTGCGGGGCTCTCCATCGAACAACTTATCTGTTTCGGTCTGCTCGCCTGTCGCAATAACACTCAGCTGCTCCATCAAGGACAGGATGCGCTGTTGGGTGCCTGTGCCATAGCTCATCAACAGATCGACCCGGTCGCCGGGTTGCAGAAATCCTGAAATCGAATTGATATCATCCACTCTCACTGTCATGGCTCTGAGCCCCTGACTCACCTTGCCACTGAACGTCGGCGTTATGCCACTGGCTAGGTGTGCCCACAATAAGGGGCGCCCCTTGTCGATGTCAAAGTCCATACGCTGTCCAAGAGCCAACTCGTAGGTTTGCTCTGTGACCGTATTTGAGTCAACATACTGTTCGGGGATATCCCGCATTACCAGATCGTCTGAGTACACGATGTCGCCCCGCAGCAGCTCACGTGATGCGACAACAACCGGGATTGTCACCTCCTCAACACGGTGCTGAGCTGTCTGCGAAGCAACCTGACCGGCAATGTATTCTTGTGAGACATACACACCGCCCACACCTGCACCGACTGAAAATAACAGCGTCAGTATTGTTGATAGCGAGCGCTTTGGTTTGCTACCCGGATTGGTTGAACTCATCGTTGTATCTGCTCCTTGCTGATAGAGATGAAGAAAAGATCGCTTGTAAAAGGGTGAAGGGACTGCGAGGCGTGTCGTTAACTCTGCGTAGAACCGGCATCATCAAACCCAGCCGAGTGCTGTACTGGTTTAGCATGATGCTACGAGTGTTACGGCATCGACAGCAAGAACGTCGAATTTGCCTGATAAGAGCGTACCGCGCCCAGAAGAAATTCGAAGGTGGACTCCCCGACAGCCGGAATGGGCGCAAACAACGCCACGGCCACAAGGGCTGTACCAATAAAATACTCCGTCAGCACCATGCCGGATTGCCGTTTCGGGTGATACCTGAATATTGCCAAACACTTACGACTATAACCAACCATTGTCATCCTCCTTGATGAACAGCTTGTAGCTTGTAACGACAGATCTTCTCTTTTTTTCGCCTTGATCACTCACAATCGCTCCCGACTAGGAGGCTGTCCGAGAATAAGCTGATCGTACCGAAGGCGGCCCCCCGAGAGCGCGATATTTTTGCCAGATTTCCGCGTAACAACGGCGAATAGAACAACTATTCACCTCAATTGACGA
>CAYGSW010000447.1:0-3410 GCA_964352535.1 uncultured Granulosicoccaceae bacterium
AGGTTCGAATCCGCTCGCCCCGACCAGTCTTGTCGTCTTTCGGCAAGGGAAATTAGTGCATTTTTTGGCCGCAAGGCCTTCGCAAGCGCGCAGCATTTGACAATGCAACCAGCAGCATCCTTGGTAAAGTCGTCTTGACTCGATGTTAACGACATCTCAAGTCGCGACTTTTTCGGCCGATTACAGTCTGTAGCCAAGTGTCAATGGAGCGAAAGATGCACGCAGACGAGCTAATTTCAGCCGTCACCAAAATTGCCAAGTTACTGAAAACTGCGGATATACGCTCTGCGGTGGATCAGTATCGAACGTCAAAAGGTGAGCAGCGAAACGTCGCAGCGGCAAAGCTGGGCCAGGCAGGAGCTTTACTGGTCGAATCTATCGACGGTATGTCTCCCAAGGAACGTATCATCCTTAAATGCCTGCATCTGGAATCTTTGGGCACAGCTGACTACTGGCAAAATCTGCTAGCTGGTAATGGTGATCCTAAAACACATCAGGCGGAGATCGTACGCCTGGCCAGTCGGGTCATGTTTTCCAGCAGTCATTTGCCAGCCATCATGTCGCTGATGGAGACAGTAAGTCCGCCAGCCGAGGCACCATCTGCCGAACGCGCAACCAGCCCTTTACTGATGCCCGTTAATGATGGCGAGGGTGCGTTATTCATCCGACTCACTGACGCAGGAGAGCGTGCTTCAGATCCCGATCGAATTGCGCGCGCGATTGATGGCGTCGATATGCTCTACAGTGCTTGCGCCAGTATCGGCAGAAAACCAGCCATTGATCTGAGGCTGGACAATGTGGCGGCCAAATTGAATCGCGACAGAGATTTTCGATTCACTGGCGACAAGGACAGCATCAGTGCCGTGTTTGCTGTCATCGACTCCATTCCCGGTGCCCTGGCAGAGATTGACCCTGAGCAAGATATCGATCTGGATTCTGTGGTCCGTTCATTACCCATTTTTCAGGATTTGAACACCTTAAGCACGTTGGGAACATTCTCAGGCAAGGACCTGAAAGATATCAGCGAAACCATGCATCAAGGTGCTTTGCTGACACTGGAAAGCGGCGTTATTCTTATTGATGAAGAGATGGTCGAGTCAGGGGTAGCACCAGCTTTTGCCAGTGGCAACGTTGCCACTCATCAAGAACCCGCCGTCAACGCGGCTGTTAACAATAACCGTGCACCGATGGACCAGGGTTCACCCGTATCGGCTGCCGAAAGTGATGAGCACTACAATCGTTACTTGCGGGAGCGCGAAGCCATGATGAAACCGCAGACCGCCGCTGATAACAACACGGTTGGCGGACAATCGCCTGCAAAAGAGCCGAGTGTGCTTCAGCAGGTCGTGTCGGGCAAGACAGATCAGACAGATCAGACACGTCGCGATGCCGTCGATGAGCTTTTGAAATCGTTGGGGCAGTCGCGTACTACCTGATTGCAGATCGTGCAAGATGGGTTTAGTGTATTCGTTGGTACAGTGTTAAAGTCGGTACAGTGTTAAACATGATTGTGCAAAAGGCTCTGCTTAGGCAGGGCCCTAATTCCAGCCGCGATCACCGGCAAAACCAAAGTCCGCAACTGGCAGCCCCTAGAGTTCTCATTAACGTCTAGTGTGAACGCATTACCACCACGGCACACCACTCTGACAAGTTTGCCGAATCTGTATTTCAGATCGAACTCTTCATTCACCTGAAAGCAACAGCTAGTAGTAACGCCCCGATTTTGTGATGCAGTGCCATGAGTCTACACGTGTAGAGTGAAAACCGTGATGCAGTGCCATGAGTCTACATGTGTAGAGTGAAAACCGTGATGCAGTGCCATGAGTCTACACGTGTAGAGTGAAAACCGTGATGCAGAATCCTGCTGCTGCGGTATGTTTTCCCGAGCAGATCTGCATTTATTATCGCGTAGAAGTCATTTCATTAAGCAGACCTTCGATGTTAATCCAGGGTACGACATGTCCGCGTTGAACACTGTAGCCACTGTAGCCACTGTAGCCACTGTAGATCATCCATTGGTTGAAGGTCACGGGGCTCATTATTCAAACAATGCCCCGCGCAGAGGATGTGCCATGACATGAGAGATGTAGCGGCTACCTATCAGTGATGCCGCCAGCGCACTATCAACATTACTGCAACGTCACAACCGGTGAGTTAGTTGATAGCCCAACTATCCGGAAATCCCAGATAGTTCGCCAAGAGACGGTAAACCAGGTTAATCGATAGCTACTCCGCGAAATGTTGCGTTCAGCCGAATGAAAATCACAGAAGAAAAGCTGGAAAACGCCATCGTCGAGTTGTTGGGTGAGCAATCCTACCCGCATGTACTGGGTGCTTCGCTAGTGCGTGAACCACAGGATGTTCTGATCACTCTGATCGCTGAGGACGGCATTAGCTCATTGCATACAATGATTCAGGGTCTGTTTGATTTTTAATGAAGGAATCCGCAAAGGATGAGATTACCGCTCGTATTGGGTATGAGGGGCGGGCAGCTAAGGTGGTTCTGGATAATTCCAAGCTTCAGGTGTTAATGGCCATTGACATACGTGGCTAACCGTGAAAGAAAAGAACTGGTCGTTGACTACATTGGCATTAAACGCCAGATGAGTCTGGCGCTCGTTCAGTATTCCAAAGGCGAGAAGACAAACTAATTGTTCTTGCAAAGGCTGTAAAGGAGCTGGTTGATGACAAAGCTCGTTATACGGACTGGAGCCAGCGTGAAGATATCAAGGCCGAGTTTAAGGTGGACTTAATCTTACTGCTGGGTGAGCATGGCATCCACCCGTGGATAGGGACGAGGTCTACAAGGAAATTTTTGAGCAGGCGGAAAACTTCAAGAAGAATCGCGCAGGTTAATCGTGAGCAGGTAAAACATTTCTACTTGTAATCTGAGTCTTTTCTGGAAGGTCTCTGCAAACAGCTTGTAGCGGGCATTGTCAAAAACACGGCGTGACGCTGGCAGAAATCGAATTCCTGTTATCAAACGCGCCTCGTGTTTTTCCTGACCCCTTTGCCAGCGAAAAACGGCTGCGTGCCATTGGGTGCAACGCTGCAGGACGGTATCTGTATGTCGTCTTCATGTTTCGAGAACTAGAGCAGAAGCGCTACATCCGTCGCACTCTTGTGTCAGCATTAACTTCCCCGCACCCACAGTCTTTAGTCTGGATGATTTGGCGTAGCCGAAGCCGAAAAACAGGACACAGTTAAAGGCGTGGTGAGGGCGCGTCGCCTACCCGTAAAGTCGAGGAAGTGCGTAATTTTCCGCTGGGGCTGTGCAGGATTTGTACAAGTGCTTACGCACAAACAGAAAAGGCACTAAAAATAGCGCCTAAGTCTGTTGTTTAGGTGGCTCCCTGGGACGGGCTCGAACCGCCGACCCAATGATTAACAGTCATTTGCTCTACCAACTG
>CAYGSW010000448.1:0-3410 GCA_964352535.1 uncultured Granulosicoccaceae bacterium
GGCAATCTACTTCAGGAGGCCCACCTTGCAGCTTGACCCAAAACTTGACTCAAATACACGATGTTTTCATACTCAAGCTTCCTAGTGGGTCGTGCGGCTAATTCGGTAACACATTTTGTCCCCAGCGCCGCCAGCCCAGCGTTAGAAAAGCTCCCCGTATACCCAATACGCGTCGCTTTTCTGCCTTGTTCTGACGACGCTGGAAACAAAATGTCTGTCACCGAATTAACCGCACGACCCACTAGGCGATCTCGCAAAACTTGCTCACCGCTATGAAAAGGGGACGTCGCACGACCCCAACCCGTTTGTTTCATTTTCATCTCCTCATTCATACCGTATTGTCCTGTAGACGGGTGTTAAGCACCGACACGCAGGTCTTTGGACACCCGATCCGCACGCCATACGTTAAATGTTCCGGTACTCGCTACGGTCTAACCTTGACTGGATATTACGACTGACGCTCGGCGTATGAAATAGAAGAAAACAAGATGAACTGTCATCCAAAAGCGATCAATGGAATCAACGTCACTGCGTTACTGCTCGTAGATGGTGTCCAGAAAGCGTTGCAGGGCATTCGATCGAATCCGGCTAGGCGGGGTTACGGTATAAACTCCACCTTCGCGCATCTTCCAATCAGGGAGTAGCCGCTGTAGTTCACCTGAATTCAGTTCATCCTGCACCAGAAAATCAGGGAATATCGAGTAGCACGCGCCTTCAACAACACACGATTTAATGGCTAGCGTGATGTTCATATCAGACACAACGCGCGTGGTGAGCACCTGGGTATCCCCAGCGAGCTCAAACACCCATTCAGTCTTACTCGAAAACACCTGGTTGCGAATGAAGGGAATGTTGGTGAGATCCTGCGGATGTGTCGCATTGATCTTGGCTGCCGTCTTGGGTGAACAGACAGCAATTTCCTTGAAGTCGAGCAGCTTACGAGCAAGGTTACTTGAATCGGATAACCAACCAATGCGAAACGCCAGATCGTAACGATCTTCAACGATATCAACGACACTATCTGTCAGCTCCAAATCTATCTTTACATCAGGATAGCGTTCGTGAAAACGAGCTACATAGGGCGCTACGAAGGACACACCAAAATCAACAGACGCTGTAATCCGCAACACACCCTTAGGTGTGTTATCTTTCTCCTGAACACGTTCGTACGCATTGTTCGCTTGTGTGATGGCTGATTTTGCATCTTCATAAAACTGCTTTCCCGCATCGTTGGGTTGAAGATGCCGAGTGTTTCTCACCACCAGCGGTGTACCAACTTCCTCCTCTAACAGTTGTAACTGCTTACTCACAACCGCCTTACTGATACCTAGCGCATTCGCTGCGCCCGTGATCGTTCCCGCGTCAACAATGGCTACGAAGTGAGCCAGCCGGTTGAAATTAAATCGTTTCATCATTGGCACCTTTTAGCCGATTGACTCAGGCCCGCATGAGCGCTTAACGAAATCGGACACTCCACTCAGGTTATTTCGACGGTGGTTACCGGTGATCGCCCCGGCACCATCAGGAGTTTACTTCAAATGTCAGTATATAACTAACAGTCCTTCCTTCTATATGTCTTTAAATGACAGTGCAGACTCATTATCGTGTCAACAGTCCATCGGAGATACGCATGTCTAGTCAAATTGCCGATGAAAAAATCGTCGTCATCTAAGACACCTTTGGCGGCTGGTGTTACGGCGCCGCGCCAGTGTTCGACGCCATCGTCGATACCGATTCCATCCACTACGAAACATCGAGTTATGAATATGTCTTACAACAACGTTAAAACTGTGGCGGTATTCGGTGCTACAGGCGCACAAGGCTCCCCGGTTGTCGCAGAGGCACTGGCACAGGGACATACCGTTCGTGCCATCGCCAGAGATGCTGAGAAAATTCGAGCGAAGCATCCGGCAGCTCAAGCGGTGGCTGCGGACCTGGCTGATGAAAGCGCACTTAGTGCAGCGATGTACGGAGTCGACGCGGCATTCCTGCATTTCCCAATGCCCTCAGGGCCAGACGATAGTCAAGACTGGGCAACCGCATTTTTTTCGGCTGCACATAAAGTAAAGCTTCCATTGCTGGTGTTTGTTACCGGTGGTCCGTCAGGGAGCCGCTTTCCATCATCAGCCATAGTGGATGCAACCACGCAAGGCATGAGCTCGGTACTCGATTCGGGTATCCCATCCATTGTGTTGCAATCTGCTGTCTATCTGGAGAACCTTAAGCCTGAGCATTTTCTGCCTGGCATACGCACGGAAGGTCTATTGGACTACCCGCCAGTATCCCAAAATTTGAAGGTGCAATGGACATCGCACATCGATCAGGCACGACTGGCCGTCGCTGCATTGTCGCGACCCGATCTTGCAGGAAAAGCGTTTGAAATCGGCACACCAGACGCTCTCACAGGCGCAGAACTCGCAACGCATTTAAGTCATTGGGTAGGGCGATCCGTGAGGTTTGATCCAATGAGCCCAACCGACTTTGGACAGCGAATTGGCGATGCGCTTAACAGTCCCGGTGCAGCTTTCGCGCTAGCTGATTTGTACGGCTCAATTGCCAAGCTCCAGGATAACGCAATGAGCGTAGATACCGAGGCGTTGGAAAAGATTTTCGATGTCAAGCTTACTAGCGTGGCTGATCACATCAAGAATTGGTCATCAGAAAAAGGATCAACGCATTCAAAGGTTGAATTCCAAAACGGTGAGTTTTCTCGTGCTTGACGGCACTGATTTTCGTTAAGCACAAGCAGCCAGTGTTTTATGAATTGGCAAACGCACCTGAAGACTTAAGGAACACCTTCCCTTGATTTATCTGTTCACCCGCTAAGGTGATGAGCACGAGTGGATGCCTGCAGATCCAGTTAAGGCGGCTAGCGTCCAACGCTGGCTATCCATTGCTGCAGCTGAGATCGCCCACCGCCCTTGCTCTGCTCGTCTTGTAGAAGAACGTGCAACCGTTTTAATCAAAGACAAGCAAGGGTTGCATATAGGCGGCCAGTATTGGGATGCAATCATATAGGTGACAGGTGCGTGGCATCACGGTCTTTGCACGCACGATGAGGATTTTTTGCAACAATCCTATGAAGCCTCTGTTAACACAATTCAGTACTTTGAAAACACAGAGTTTGATGCTGCTGATAATCTATTTTGAGGTGACGCCTGTTTTCAGGACGGAGTTTTTTGCTCATCCAAATAAATTCACAGTTGGCCCGACGAGCGGCATAGTGGAATGAGTCGATAAAACCCCGGGTGCAATACCGCCAGGAGCCTGCGCGGTAGAAAATTTCGAGCGAGAGTGATTTCATTTTGAGTCGATTTTTTCGCTCGTTTGAGGAGTTTAGCGGGCCTAAATGACAAAAACGAGCTTCAATCCCGGCCAAAATGGGATTGCTCGTAGCCGAAATATTTCTG
>CAYGSW010000449.1:0-3394 GCA_964352535.1 uncultured Granulosicoccaceae bacterium
GAGCGTTCAGGATGCCGCAGCTACTTGGACATGGGCCTTATGCTTCCTATGCTCCCACCAGCCCCGCAGCAATCGCGATAAGCGGTAGTGTCATTCAGCCCCCCCAAATTGCGCGGCGGGTTTGCGCTGACGTGGCGGCCATGTGGCTGGTGCGGGGAGGTGAACCTGCGACTTAAATGATGTGATCGACAACAGCGATTGCGCCCGCAGGAGTACAGGTCGCTAAAAATATCACTTATCGCAGGAACTTAATGATGCAATTGTGCGACTGTGCCGGCCCAGAGTGCCTTTTGGTGGCAATTTTTTGGGAAAAAGATCTTAAATTCAGGAATTTGAGTGATTTATCTATGTCAATTATCACCAATACCTTGTAACACACTAAAAAGTAAGTAAAGATAAGAAAAACAATAAACGAATGGAATCGGAGCTGGCGGCTTTACGGCTGCCCAAATCAACCCCGGCGTGAGCCGGGGTTTTTCTTTTTCAGGAGCGCGGGCGTCAGGCGTCCCAATCCAGATCCAGATCCACATTCAGCAGATCGTCGTCATCCAGCAGGGAGGCCACATCAGCTGGATTGAGCCTTCCAGAGATGTTCACCAACACCGCTTCGGCGTCAGAGTCCATGGCAATGACCGTGATACCTTCCAGCTGATCGGCATTGCCCTTGACCAGAATATGCACCCAGCCATCGTCTTCGTTGATTCGGGCCATTCGCTCCCAGCCGCTGGCCAGCAGGCTTTTCACCACCTGATTGGCCTGGGACTGATAGTCACTGCGCGCGCTGACCTCAAAAACCTTAACCCGCACGCTTTCCACCTGACTGAGCATTTTCAGGTCGTCATCACCTTCGGCCGCAGCTTTGGCCCAGTTCAGCAACCACCCACCCAGCTCAATGTCCACGGTCACGTTGGTTTCATCAAACCCTGCCAGCGAATTGAAGTCGACTCGCCCGGGATGACCCTGGGCCAACAGCGCCGGGGCAAAAATCACAAGTATCAACAGCGCAAATATGGTTCGTTTTTTCATGTTGGATCCTCAGCCTTTGTGATACCCATACGAACCGTTGCGGCCAGAGTTACAGGCAATTGGGCCGTGCAGTCATTTGCGGCCCGCCAGCCGCCCGCAAACCGCGGGATTGCGTGCCAGCAGCGGATGGCTGAAAATAACCGACCCTCACTGCGCTGCTGACCATGGCAACCTACCTGACGCCAAGACGATCCTCGGCACGCCTGTCGGACTCCCTGTTCGGCCGGATGCTGGGCTGGCTGGTGAAAGAAAAGGTGCTGCCGCGCAAGCCCGATATCGATCCTGAGCGGCCCGTCTGCTACGTGATTGAGTCGGACGCCCTTTCTAACCTGTTGATTTTGCAGAAGGCCTGCCGCGCCAACGGCCTACCGCTGCCGCTGGATGCCCTGGGCGTGGAAGACGAACGACCGTCAGATCGGCGGGTGATTGGCCTGCAGACTCTGCGCGGCCTGATTTTCCGCCGGCCCGACTGGCGACCCCACCTGCAGGAGCTCAACGCGCTGACCCGGGTACTGGAAAACAACCCCAGTCTGGACCTGCAGCTGGTACCCGTGTCCATATTCCTGGGCCGTCAACCGGACAAGGAAACCGGCTTTTTTCGCACCGTGTTTTCCGAAAACTGGACCGTTGCCGGCCGACTCAGGCGCATTCTGGCGCTGATTCTGCACGGCCGTAACACGCTGCTGCAGTTCTCCAAACCCATTGAACTGCGCGAGGCGCTGGACGAAAATCTGGGCCGCCCACGCACGGTGCGCAAGATCTCGCGCCTGCTGCGGGTGCACTTCCGCCGACGACGAACAGCGGTGGTGGGGCCTGATCTGTCCCACCGACGCACGGCGCTGGATCAGATTCTGCGTACCCGCAAGGTGCGCGACGCCATTCGCGCTGACGCCGACAAAAGCGGTCAACCCATCCGCAAAGTGCGCCGCCGCGCCGCCGGCTACGCGCGGGAAATCGCAGCAGACTACTCCCACACCATGATCCTGATCATGTCCCGCCTGCTGGGATGGTTCTGGAACCGCATCTACGACGGCGTCAACGTCCAGAACGAGCATCATCTGAGCAGCGTGCCGGCGGGCGCTGAAATTGTGTTTGTGCCCTGTCATCGCAGTCATATTGACTACCTGTTGGTGTCCTATCTGGTTTATCACTCCGGTTTTGCGGTGCCCCATATTGCCGCCGGCGTAAATCTGAACCTGCCGGTGGTAGGCTCACTGATCCGGCGTTGTGGCGCGTTTTATCTACGCCGCAGCTTCCGCTCCAACGCGCTTTATTCCACAGTATTCAACGAATACCTGGACACCATATTTTCCCGCGGCGTGTCGCTGGAATATTTTATTGAGGGTACCCGCAGCCGCACCGGCCGCCTGCTCAAGCCCCAGACCGGCATGCTGTCCATGACGGTGCGCAGTTTCCTGCGCCATCAGGAGCGTCCCGTGGTGTTTGTGCCGGTATATTTCGGCTACGAACAACTGGTGGAAGGCGACTCTTACCTGAGTGAACTGTCGGGCGGCAGCAAGCGCAAGGAAACACTGTCTGGATTACTGCGGTCATTCGCCATTTTGAAGAAAAAATTTGGTCAGATGCATGTGAGTTACGGTGAACCCATTGGACTTGCTGAGCATCTGGATCGTCTGGAGCCCAACTGGCGCGAACAGGTACCCGCTGACGATCAGCGCCCACCCTGGCTGGCCACCTCGGTAGACCGGCTGAGCTATCGCATCATGCGCCGCATCAATGCGTCCGCGGTGGTCAACCCGGTAAACCTGCTGGCGGTGGCGCTGCTGTCCAGTCCCCGCAATGCCATGGCACTGGAAGATCTGGAAGCCCAGATTGACCTGCTGCGTGACCTGCTTGTTGCCCTGCCGCTGTCACCCCATACCTCGGTGACCAATCTCAGCGGCAAAGAAGTGGTGGCGTATTGCGACCAGTTCGCACTGGTGGAGCGGCGCACCGACAGTCTTGGTGAGATGGTGGTGTGCAGCGAAAAAAATGCCTGGCTGCTGTCTTACTTCCGCAATAATTCAATGCACGCCGTGGCTCTGTACTCCTGGTGTGCCTGCGTGTTTCGCAACAACATGAGCTTCAAGCGGCGCGACTTTGAGCGGATGGCCAGGGTGCTGTACCCGTTTTTGAAAGACGAGCTGTTCCTGCCCTGGACCAGTGAGGGCTTCCTGGAAGCCTGCAATCAATGTCTCAACCATTTCCGCCATCGCGGCCTGCTGGTGGCTGCCGAGCAGCCCGATGAACTGCAGCGGGGTCGGGGTGAGACACTGGAAGCGCTGCAGCTGTCGCTGTTAAGTCAGCCGATATTTTCATCCCTGGAACGCTTCTATATCACCGTTGCACTGCTGGTAAAAAATGGCTC
>CAYGSW010000450.1:0-3028 GCA_964352535.1 uncultured Granulosicoccaceae bacterium
CATACATACGGTAGGAGGTTGAGGGCTGCGGGAGTCAGCTTTGAAGACAGGCAAGATTTACTTGGCCACCGATCTGGCCGAATCACTACGCACTACTCGGCGGCAGAACTTTCACGACTTCTGGAAGCAGCAAACAGCGTATGCAGCCAGACTGATGGAGGGAGACAACCCAAAATTGTTGTACTGCGCCGATTGAGTGTGAGCTGATCCAATTTGACTAGCCCTGTCGCTGCAATAGTAAATGCGGCATTGCACTTTACCAGGATTCAAACTCGCAAATGCCGCCTAACCATCCAGCATTTGATAACCTGGAAACAGGTCGCCAAGACCAGCACTCTGTGCACCTACCTATTCGACCAACCTTGTTGCGACAACACGTTTACAGCAAGACCAATTTGACGGCTACTGAACTGCAGTTTTCTCTCATTCCACGCGTGGACTCGATCAACTATATCAGGCACTGAATCAACAGAATCATGAGTCATCACCCAGTGCACGGTAGCCAGTAATTCCAGTCCGAACGGAGATTCAAACCCCTCTACCAGGCTTGTCACTCTGTCGAATCGCCGCCTCGTCTCGGAATGGGCGTTCAGGAATGCAGTGGCATCGTCAACCGAACCAGGAACGAGCTTAAGCTGTTTGTCAGGTTCATCGCCACCATCTGCATACCCTGCCACCATATGCCCCTCAATGGCGTTCAACACGTGCCGCAAATTCTCAGCGTAGGGACCATAGGCGGCTTTCTTGTAATTGAGCCGGAGCGGCTCGCCTGCCTCTTGCATGAAATACATCAGCTTATGCACCTCAATCAACGTCACAAACGGATCTAGCAATCCTGCAAGATAACGATGCATCAATTCCACCAGCGCTGCTCTACCGGGTGTCATCTTTGGGACTTCCCGATTTTTCTCAATGTTCTCAACGGCTGGCGTACCGCCAGGTTCGAGAACAATGATACGAACATCGTTCACGCAGGCAAGCGTATGTTCGATACGCTCTCTTACGTCTACCCAGTCAAGCCCACCTAAACCACTGCCCAGTGGAGGAATCGCTATCGAGCTTATTTCCCGCTGCCGGATTTCATCAGCCAACGCCGTTAATCCTGATTCAATATCCTCTATGCGGCTCTTACCTCGCCAATGACGCTTGGTGGGAAAATTGATGATATAGCGCGGATTGGTCAGACCACCTAAATCATGGACAAACATTTGCCCAGGTTTGACCCCATCAGACTTGCATGCCGTAGCATAAGCCTTGAAGTTTTCCGGGTAGGCTTTCTTGAACTGTAACGCGATTCCACGCCCCATCACACCAACACAGTTGACAGTGTTTACTATCGCCTCGGCATCTTCGGTAAGGATATTCCCAGTTTTATACTCGATCATTATCCATTCCTCAATCAGTAATACCAGTCTGCCTTAACCTCTAAACAAGGCTTGTGTGAACTTGTCGCCAGTGCATTTGCAGCTTGACGATAAGTCGTTTGCTTAAAAACTCCGACTCGCTCAACCAAGCCCCATGGAAAGCTGTTTTCAATCAGAAACTCAGCCTGCTTTCCTTCCTTGATGGACGTTGGAATTCCTCTACCACTCCACTGGTTCGTACCAACAGCATCCCAGTTTATTTCATGCAAACGGGCAAGATCATTCCGATCCTCGAAGTATACCGATCCAGCGTTCGAGAGGGTAAACGCCCAACGGCGGGAGTTCGTTTGAGCCCACGCTACTGAGGCATTCAGGTCACATTCCAGGTGGATGATGGGCTCTTGACCACCACGATAAGTCAATTGCGGATCGTTCCCTCGCAAAATCAGATAGAGCATTATTGAGCGGGGACAAAAATAGAAAGGAACACATTCCCCGACATGCAAATCAGCGTGACTTTGCAACGTCAACTGATTGAGACGCCTCGTCTTGATATCGCTCATCCCGATAGTCGTACCATTTCCGGCATAACTCTGCATCGTCGCATCGGAGAACAGCCCATTACTTGCAAGAATCGATGGCAATCGATCCACATGTACGATGTGGTAAATCTTTGGTTGAGCTGGGACGATCACTTTGCAAATTCGGTGACGAGGTAACTATTAATAACGTAACTCTAGACTCGATGCGGCCTATGTGCAATGAACTCGACTGCAGCACATTCAAGAATTCCGGACGTCGTTATCTAAATTCCGCATTTAGCGCTCAGAGAACGCCGTACATTAGCCAGCAAACTATGCGCGCAATAAGGACCACTTTGAAATGGCAAAGTGGTACGCACCGAAGGCAACCAATGCAAGGATAGCGGCGATCCTAAGATCCACAGCGAGGTGGTCGGAGAACGATTACTAGTGAAGTTAACAATCCGGCTGCGCAGTCTACGTACCAGCCAGCTCCCGCAAAACTCCCGCAAGCTACATCTGGGAAGCCGATCGGTTGAAGGTAACTCATTGATCCAAATGGTGGCCAGGGACAGAATCGAACTGCCGACACGGGGATTTTCAGAGCAAGATACGACCCTACAGCCCAGTGTTTATGCGGATTCCAGCGGTTTCGAAATTTGACACAGCTCTCAGAAATGCCTACGAGAGCACATGAAAGCACATACGATTGACACAAATCTGGCACACGACTCTCTAACCTAATAGTTGCCAAATTTCCCATTCGAGCTAATAAGCCAATGGACAAGTCAGGGCCCATTAGATTGATCCAGAGCATTCTGATTTTTTCATTGCTTGCTTTGAATTACAGCGAACTATTGCGCTAAGTGCTATGGAAAATATCCAACAGCAAACTGTAATCACACACCGATGTAGGTGATCACATGGCACTAGAATGCTGTATTCAATCATCTGCCAATAAATCTTCCTGTATATCCTTGTACATTACTGTATTTCCCTGTATCTTTCGTTTCACGTTGTGCATACAGGGAATTGAGGTTGCAAGAATGCCGTCCTTAAAGAAAACATACGAACTGATTAGTTTGGCGCGGATCGAGGTCTTGTCTGTAGCTCAGAAAAGCCTGGAGGCTCAGGAATACGAGC
>CAYGSW010000450.1:3038-3344 GCA_964352535.1 uncultured Granulosicoccaceae bacterium
TGATTCCTAGCATTATCGAGGAAGAAGAATTCAAACAGACTCTGGAAAATACACTGGAAGTTGACGCGATTAAGGATTCCCCAGGTATTGCTGAAAAAAAGAATCGGCCTCCAACTTCGAAAAAGAAAGGCAAAGCATCACTTAAAAAATTATCTACAAGTAAACGTAATAACAACGATTCAATCGACTCATCCTACCCAAAATTCAAAGTTGAACACTCAAGCCTTATTAAGACTGGTTGGTCAAAGCAGAAAAACGCTGAATATTCTCTCAAAGCACCAGTGGTGCTAGTAGAGTTTATGACGC
>CAYGSW010000451.1:0-3317 GCA_964352535.1 uncultured Granulosicoccaceae bacterium
GTTGCACACACTCTCATGTGACGAAATACGCGACCTTGAAAACGCTGCTCGGCACTTTCTGGCGCTTGGACAGGATATCAGGGAGATTACAAAAATTTCTTTTCCCCTGAGCGTGTTTTCTCATCACATTGACCCTCTTCGGCAGCGTCTGTTGAATGGAGTCGGTGTAGAAGTGCTGCGAGGTTTGCCGGTATCAAGCTACACCAACGAGTTTGCAGAGGCCGTTTTCTGCGGTATTGGTGCGCACCTTGGTAGCGCACGATCACAGAATGCAGCAGGCGACGTGTTAGGCCATGTGCGAGACGTCGGTGCCGACGCTAGTGACCCGAATAGCCGAATCTACCAGACCTGTGAACGCCAGACATTTCACACGGATAGCGCCGATGTGGTTGGCCTGTTGTGTCTTCAAGACGCCAAGGAAGGCGGTGAGTCGTTACTCGTGAGTGCAGTGTCCATCTACAATCGCATGAGCGCAGAACGTCCTGATCTGCTACAGAAACTGTTTGACCCCATTGCAACTGATAGACGCGGAGAAATTCCGGAAGGGGCCAAACCCTTTGTGGAAATACCGGTGCTAAGCTGGTTTGAAGGGTTTCTGACTGTTTTCTATCAAAGGCAGTACATCGATAGCGCCCAACGTTTTGAGGAGGCCATGCGCTTGACACCAAAGCATGTCGAGGCACTTGATTTGTTCGATAAGCTGGCTAACGATCCGACGCTATGTTTTGGTATGCAGCTGAAGCCAGGTGATATGCAGTTTGTTTATAACCATACACAGTTACACGACCGCACCGGTTTTCTGGATTGGCCCGACCCTGAAAAACGGCGTCATATGTTGCGTCTCTGGCTGTCGATGGAAGGAGATCGACCTCTGCCGGACGTCTTTAAGCAGCGCTACGGATCTATTGAGATCGGCAACCGGGGCGGGATCGATACCGGTGCATCAGCCTGACAGAGCTTCTGGCGACTCTGGAACATAAATTACTGCGATTTAGTCAGATCCAGCTGGTAATGAGATAGTAATGTTTCCAGCTGCTGCGCACATCCTACAACATCTTTTGTGGCTTCTCTTGAAGTCGCAAGGCTCTCAGCACTTGTTTGATTTTGCCGAACAAGTTCGTCTGCATGACGACTTATGTTGGAGCTACTATTAGCGGTTTGCCCAATCGTTTGGCTTATTTCTCTTGAAGCGGTCGTCTGTTGAGTAATCGCGGTTGCAATGGTGCCTTGATAGCTACTGATTTTAAGAACTATGTCGTTGATATCCTGGATGGACTGCACTGCTCTGGTGCTGTCTGATTGTATGCTGTTGATTCGCGCGCCGATTTCATCCGTCGCATTTGCCGTTTGCTTGGCAAGTTCTTTGACTTCGTTAGCGACCACCGCAAAACCCTTGCCGGCATCACCAGCTCTGGCCGCTTCAATAGTCGCGTTCAAAGCAAGTAGGTTGGTCTGTTCAGCTATCGATGTGATGAACTTGAGGACATTGCCAATATCGCTACTTGACTCGAACAATTGCTGGACATTAACGGTAGCATCCTTAGTGAGTGAAACAGCTTCCTGTGCCACTTGATCGGCGCTGCTGGTGTTGTTGCCAATTTCACGAATGGATGTACTCATCTGCTCTGTGGCGGTTGATGCTTGTGTCATATAGTTGTCGACACTCTCGGAATCATTAGCGACGGAGGTAGTCATCTGGTGAGCCTTTTCGGCACTTATATCAAGAGAATCAGCAGCTGTGGAGAGTCGTGTTGCTGCTTTGAGTAGTTGAATTGAGCTTTGCTGTATCTTGCTCATGTCTCGATTGATATGTTGAATAAACAGATTGATCGTACGCGCGATATCATTGAGTTTTTCATCCTCGCCCAATGCGACGCGCTGACCAAGATTGCCTTGAGCTGCCGCTTGCACTGTGACATGCAGTTCATCTATCAAATTCTTTAACGCTATGGCTTTTCTGGAATCCTCTTGGTCGGACAGGTCCAGTGCCTGCTGACGTTTCACATTGTCGGTAACTATCTGCCAAGAAACCAGTGTGCCGATGCCCCCGCCATTGTCATCCAGCAAAGCGTATATGGACAGTTCCAGATGTTCATCGCCCAATTGCTTGATTTCGCTGCAGGGAAGCTGGCTTTTTTCTGTACAGAGCTGCCACAGTTGTTCACAACCAAATTGTGGCTGGCTGATGTTGTCATTTGCTTTGAAACCGCTTTTGAAAACACCTTTTTGTGTGAGTAAAGCGACGTCCTTTTGAGCCTGAGGATTCATGTAGCTGACGGTGCCATTGTTATCCAGCATGAGCATTGTTGTGGGAACCTGGGTGATGATTGCACGTACGCTTTGCAGATCTGTCTTCATGCTTGTGAACAAGCTGGCTACTTCCACCCAGTCGACATTGCTCGAACCCAGTGCCTCACGCACAGCTGAAAGTGTGTTGCCAAGGTCTTTGGACATTTCACCAAATTCATCTCTACGGTTCAGCGGTTCTGTTTCTTCAAGATTACCCTGTGCGGCCTGCATCAGGCTGTTCCTGAAAAGTTCAACCGGGTGTGAAATGCTTCTGCCGATGATGTAGCTGGCAGCAATGGCAATTAGCGATGCGAACAAACTCAGGTAGATACACTTCCAGATAAGTCTGTCGATGGCATTGTTGGACTGAGCGACGAACAATTGAACGGCATTGTTTGCTGCGTTATGTAACGTCGCGTTAAGTGTGAGAAGCTCCTCCAATCCATCACTTTTGCCGTTCTGCGCTGACCGCAGATAGTTCATGGCTTTTTGCTCAAGTTTTAAGACAAGCTGTAGGTTCTCCTGCAGGCTTTCAATCAAAACAGGATCACGTGCAGCGGGTATATTTTTTGTGATATTTTTACCTGGATTCACAACCAGCATGCCACCTTCAGTGAGAGCATTGAGTGAGCCCGTAAATAAATCCAGGGTTTTTAAATAGGTGGGTTGACTGTTGGTAACACCCTGTGTGGAGTTATTGGCCGCGTACATGACTTCTTTGACGTAACGTTGATTGAGCATCCGCTGTCTGCCAGCGGCATTGATCAAGGTTGCATCTTCGCGCTGGTTGTTAATGCCGGTCGTAATCTCTGTTACAACAATAGTTAAAGTGCCCAGCAGGATGACAGGCAGGATAGCTAGCTTGGCCCGAAGCGGCAGTGAATTGATAATTGCTATTTGCATACCATCCTAACGGCTGGTGTTCCAAGGGCTTGAGAATGGGCTGTGCAGTAGGGGTAATATCGTTGAATCGCAGCCTCCTAGTAGTCCGTCAACCCGAAATATTAGGATTCAGCGGGCCTGTCTGT
>CAYGSW010000452.1:0-3305 GCA_964352535.1 uncultured Granulosicoccaceae bacterium
TTCTTGGCTCTGACCTTGTCAGCTTCCAGCATAGCATAGCCTGCGGGCATCCACATGACCAGCGGTCCGGCCATGAGTAAATATAAAGTATCGAGCGCATAGCTCAGTTCGGCAAGTTGATCCATCGTCTAATTTCTCTTTGAATTTGTGTTCTTGTTGATTTGTTGAGGCATTGCTTACAGCGCGACTGGCCCGGTTTCATTTGTGCGGATTCGCACGGCGTGTTCCAGATTGGTCACGAAGATCTTGCCGTCTCCGATCTTGCCTGAGCCTGCAGCGCTGGTAATTGCTTCGATCACGGCATCCAGCTGAGCCTCGTCAATGCCGATTTCGATCTTGGTTTTCGGGATGAAATCCACCACGTATTCCGCGCCGCGATAGAGTTCGGTGTGGCCTTTCTGTCTGCCAAAGCCTTTGACCTCAGTGACCGTCATACCTTGCACGCCGATGGTCGACAAGGCTTCACGCACTTCGTCCAGCTTGAAAGGCTTTATGATTGCCGTGACTAGTTTCATTAAGGGTTCCTATGGCTGAGTCTGAGAGATGGGTTATTAGCTTAGGGGTTACATCATGTGTGCCATAGGTAAATAATCATTAAATACAATGGTTTAGTGTAAACTGGTGCTCGTCAGCATACCTTTTGTGCCTTTTTATGGCGCGTTTATTGCCTTATATTGGTGCGTTCTTGTGGCACAATTTTAGGGCCGATTCCCGAAGGATGACGTAAGCTTGGCAGTAACGACAATTCAAGGTAACAACGATGATCGACGCACGCGTTTTTGACGACATATCCAAGTCTTTGGGTAAGCTTCTGCCACCTGGAGTCTCTGACCTGAAAGATGATTTTGAACGCAACGCCAAGTCTGCTGTGCAGAGCGCTCTCAGTAATCTTGATCTTGTGAGTCGTGAAGAATTCGATGTTCAGGCTGAAGTGCTAAGAAACACGCGCCAGCAACTCAAAATGCTGGAGGCACGTATCAGCGCGCTGGAGCCAGATATCGAGGCTGGTGGAAGTCCGACGAGCAGTAACAGCCCGGGTGAGTAGTACCACGGGTGGATAGCACACACGGGTAGGTAGCACGATATGAGTTAACAAGCGTTGCGATGTCAGCATCCCGGAGCAAGCGATGGTCAGTGCTCGTCTTTCTTGCCATACCCATGCGCTTTGTGACATTCAGGAATCCAGCCCAGCTCAGCTTCGACAGTGGGGACGACAGCGTGGTTCTTTGCTGCCTGCCAATACGATCGCGCTGCTGATTGCGCAATAGTTGCAAGGCTCGCTGCTGATTGCGCTGGCGCTGGTTACTCTGACTTCACCGGTTCCAGGAATGGGGCTGCCGGTAACAGCTGAGATTGTGATTGCCATGCCCGTTGTTGGCTATTGTGGCTATATGTATTGCCAGTAGTTTCATAATGCTTTTGCAAATGTGCCTGATTGTTGAGGCATACTGTGCCATCAACGCAGTGTTCGGGAACACGGAGGTTCTTCATGGCGTTTGCAACAGTGCGTTCTTGCACATTGTCAGGTGTCAGCGCCTTGCCCGTATCGGTGGAGGTCCATACGTCAGGTGGCTTGCCTGGCATGTCGCTAGTCGGATTGCCGCAATCAGCAGTTCGGGAAAGCAAAGACCGTGTACGTGCGGCCATCGAAAACATAGGCTACAAGTGGCCGCAGCAAAAAATCATCGTCAATCTGGCGCCGGCAGAATTACCCAAGCACGGTGGTCGGTTTGATTTTCCAATAGCGCTGGCCATTCTGTTAGCAACCCGGCAGTTGCCCGCGGGGTGTGTTGATAACCTTGTCGTGCTTGGGGAGCTGGGGCTCGATGGCGAACTGCGCTCTGTCAGTGGTGTGTTGCCGACATCGCATGCCTTTTCGTCATCATCGGAATCTTTATACATACCTGCGGTAAATGCGGCTGAGGCGTTGCGCAGTACAGCAACCTGTGTACATGGTGTGTCACATCTGAAACAGGCCTGCGAGCAATTGAAAGCTCGCTCTCGTGAACCGTTACTGAAGCTTCAGATAGACGATGTTCAGGCTATTGGTTGTACTGGCATAAATCCATCCTTGCCCACTATGGATATGTGCGATGTTTTTGGACAACACAAAGCGCGTAGAGCGCTGGAGGTGGCTGCTGCGGGTTCGCATAACTTGTTGATGTCCGGACCGCCCGGAACAGGTAAGTCGATGCTGGCAAGCAGGCTACCCAGTATTCAACCACCCATGAGCGAAGACGAGAGCATGGAGTCTGCCTCCATTGCCTCCATCAGTCACACAGGTTTCAGTGCAGAGAAATGGGGCATTCGGCCGTTTCGTGCACCTCACCATACGGCCTCTGGTGTTGCTTTGGTGGGTGGTGGTTCGATGCCCATGCCGGGAGAAATATCGCTGGCCCATCATGGAGTACTATTCCTTGATGAGTTACCCGAATTTTCGCGTACTGTACTCGATGTGCTGCGCGAACCGATGGAGACCGGGGAGATCACTGTGTCCCGCTCAGCAAGACAAGCCACTTTTCCGTCACGTTTTCAGCTTGTTGCTGCGATGAATCCTTGCCCTTGCGGTTACCACGGTGATCCTGAAATTGCCTGCCGATGCGGTGCAGAACAGATAGTGCGTTATCAGTCGCGAGTGTCAGGTCCGTTTCTGGATCGCATGGATTTGCACTTGCAATTGCAAAGGGAGGTACACAGCGATGGTGCTCTTCAAAGTACTCATGACAATGAAGGTAGTGAAACCATCCGCCAGCGTGTCATAAAAGCTCGTGATCGCCAGCTGGCAAGACAAGGCGTTACCAATGCCTGTCTTGATTCTGCAGCGCTACGGCAGCACGCCCATCTAGACAACGATGCACGATCGTTATTTGCCAAAGCCAGTACTGGCATGACACTGTCGCTTCGTGCTCAACATCGGCTGTTGCGTGTGGCTCGCACCATTGCAGACCTTGAAAGCATGACGCATGTGTCCCGCATGCATTTGGCAGAGTGTCTGTGTTACCGGCAGGTGCCAGTACTTGATGTGTTGTAAGGTTTTTCAGTGCAGAGCGTCTATTCAATCCTTGACTATTTCTGGAATGCGCAACCTTTCCGGAACGATTAAGTGATTACAGAAATAATTCGGGCCTGGCTCGTTTGCTAAAGTACGATTCCTTGATTTCAACTTGTGCAGCGGTAGTGGCAGTGTATCTGCTCCATGGTTTTTGGGTATGATGCCTGGATCACCTTTCTGATTCACTCACATGCCTAGGGCTGTCCGAGAATAACGATCGATACCGAAGGCGGCCCCGCGAGAGTGTGAGATT
>CAYGSW010000453.1:0-3282 GCA_964352535.1 uncultured Granulosicoccaceae bacterium
GAATTGAGTATTACTTTGATAGCTAACAGCTATAGCTCTGCAACAAGGCTCTTATGTGCCAGTGGTCCAATTACTTGATATTGTGGAGTTCAGCGAGTCTGTCTGCGTTCGCAACGAGGACCACTAGTTTAGGCCACATCGCAATTCGTGATGTCCGTGCCCCAGTTCATTTTTCGGCAAAGCGAACTGAACAAATCGACAACCGGTGTGTGCTTTCGCCCACGAACCGTTGCCACACCTATTGTTCTACACAGTGCAGGCTCCACAAGGGGGCGCATGTGCAACTCGGAATAGAGCGACATGTACTTCGGGATAACGGCACACCCCATACCGGCGACGATCATGGCCTGAATCCACTCCTCATGTTCACTCTCATGACGCACCTCCATTGATTCGATCGCATTTTCAAGCTTCTCAAACACATCGGTATCGTAATCTACCAATGCCGAATGAAAAAATTCCATGTATTCACAATTCAGTCGTTCCAGGTACTTCTCCCCCTCCAGTTCGCGAAGCGGGACAGATTCCATCTGAGCGAAACGATGATTTTTTGGAAATGCCACCATATAGTGTTCGTCATACAGATTGTGCACGGCGATCTCGTCGGGATACTGGGGCATACCCACTATCCCGACATCAATTTCTCCCGTGAGCAACCAGTCGATGATGTCCCGGCCCGACGAGGTTTTCAATGTCAGCGTCAATTGCGGAAATTCGGATTCCAGATGATCGATTAACGATATCAGCCGGCCAGGGCCCACTGTGCACATGACGCCAAGGGTTAACGATGCGGTTTCCATTCGGGAGAAACTGTCAGCCTCTGAGCGAGCCAGCTCAGTGAGAGACAGGGCCTGCTCCAGTCTGGGTTTTATTCTGTGCCCCAACTCGGTGAGGTGGGTGCGATTTCTCTCCCGGCGAACCAGCTGAGCGCCCATTTCTTCCTCGAGACGCTTTACCGCGCGAGTCAGGGAGGGCTGCGAGACACCACAGCGTTCAGCAGCGCGGGTGAAATTCAGTTCTTCTGCGAGTGCCAGAAAGTACCGTATCTGATGAAGTTCCATACCTGAAATCCGTTATCGTTTCGTCAAGGGTGCACGCCCTGGCACTTTTTCGCTATGGCTGAATCATAGCGAGGCGAGCCAATGTCTGTAACGTGAACACGTGGCAGTGCGCAATACTCCAAGAATTGGAAATTTCTGCCATGTGAGCGCAATACGAATGGGGCAATTAGAAAGAACATGAATCTTCTACGCTGCTGTATTGATCTGATAAGGTCTGCACAGTGGCAATAGGCGCTATGGAAAGAATACTCAATGACTATCAAACAGTTCATCCTACGCAATGTATCGTTACGCCGACACATGGCCAAAACCGTCGGATTAACCAAAATCTACACCTGTCGCACCGCACAAACCAGTGCAAAAACTGAATAACACGAGGACTCGCAGGCATGTTGATGCGCCATTATTTCCAGATATTTGCTGTAAGTGCGCCCGTGCTGGTGCTGGGGCTGTCCTTGCTCTGGCCGCCAGCACTCTGGATTTTTGTGGTGATTGCGCCGGTCATAGCCCTTGGTGTCATCGACATGATGCAGACTCGGCAGACCATTCGGCGGTTGTACCCGTTTTTTGGCCGTTTTCGCTATATGCTGGAGTCTGTCAGACCTGAAATACAGCAGTACTTCGTTGAATCGGATACCAGTGGAACACCGATACCACGAGAGTTTCGCTCTTTGGTCTATCAACGTGCCAAAGGTGATCGGGATACCAGACCGTTCGGTACCATCTTCGATGTAAATCGCCCGGGGTATGAGTGGATAAACCACTCAATGGTGCCCAGGGACAGTCATGATCATGACCCACGCGTCAAGTTTGGGGGTGATCGCTGTGCCAAGCCTTACATGGCTTCACCCCTGAATATCTCTGCCATGAGTTACGGGGCCCTGAGTGGCAATGCCATAAAAGCACTCAATAAAGGCGCCAAAATCGGCGGATTCTCACACAACACCGGTGAGGGTAGTCTGAGCCCCTACCACCTGGAACCCGGTGGGGATATCGTCTGGCAGATCGGCACCGGTTATTTCGGATGCCGCACAGAGCAGGGTAAATTCAATCCGGAGCTTTTTGAAAAATCTGCGACGCTTGATGTGGTCAAGATGATCGAAATCAAACTGTCGCAAGGGGCCAAGCCGGGGCATGGGGGTATCCTGCCGGCCGCAAAGTTAACCGAGGAAATCGCCCGCATCAGACACGTCCCCATGGGGCAGGACGTTGTGTCACCTCCATCGCACTCTGCGTTTTCAACGCCGTTACAGCTATTGGACTTCGTCGAACACTTGCGCGCGCTCTCGGGCGGCAAACCGGTCGGCTTCAAACTATGCATTGGGCGTCGCGATGAGTTTCTGGCAATCTGCAAGGCCATGCTGCAATCTGGAAAGGTTCCGGATTTCATCACGGTTGATGGTGGGGAAGGAGGCACCGGTGCTGCCCCCACAGAGATGACAAACTCGTTAGGTACACCGTTGCGTGACGCGCTGATTTTCGTCAATCAGGCACTTATTGGCATTGGGCTGAGAGATCAGGTTCGATTGATCGCTTCGGGCAAGGTATTTTCCGCGTTTCATCTGCTGCGCATGATTGCACTGGGGGCTGATACAGCCAATTCTGCGCGCGGTATGATGTTGGCACTGGGCTGCATCCAAGCCCGTAGTTGTAATACAGACCATTGTCCAACCGGAATTGCAACCACAAACCCTGCACGTGCCAAGGGTCTGGTAGTGAGCGACAAAGCAACTCGTGTGGCGAACTTCCATCGCGCAACGATTGAAAACCTGGGTGAGCTACTGGCGGCGGCTGGTCTTGATAGTCTCGATCAGCTGGAACCGAAGCACATAAACCGCCGCGTGCAGGGCACGGATATAAAAACTTACGCACAGCTATACCCGACCATCGAAGCAGGCTGTCTACTCAACGAGCATTCCATTCCTGAGAGCTGGAAAGCGGATTGGCAATCCGCCCATCCGGATCGTTGGTAATCAAAAAAAACTAACATAGGGAAATCGATCACCATGAAAACATCAGACCTGTTTGTCAAAGCGCTGGAAAATGAAGGCGTCAAATATATCTTCGGTATTCCGGGAGAGGAGAACCTGGATTTTCTGGATTCGCTAAGAGTTTCATCCATTAAGTTGATACTGACGCGCCACGAGCAAGCGGCAGGTTTCATGGCTGCTACGTACGGGCGATTGACGGGTGAGCCGGGCGTGTGTCTTTCCACATTGGG
>CAYGSW010000454.1:0-3281 GCA_964352535.1 uncultured Granulosicoccaceae bacterium
GCCCAGTAGTCCCATCCCGAACGGGCCGCGCAGGTACGCTGTTTTCAAGCGGAAGGCCGCCCCGATATAGCTGACCATGCCCTGATCTGTCAGCTCCAATCATGCCTCTGTTAGCGCGGGGCGAGAGATATACCGGCGGGGCCGCCCCGCGATTGCCGAAAAGCGCCTCTCGCTCACGCCCAGCGGCAATGTCCGTTACCAGCTGAAGACGCCCTATCGCGATGGCACTACGCACGTGATCTTCGAGCCACTGGATTTCATCTCACGGCTGGTGGCACTGGTGCCGAAGCCGCGTGCCAACCTCACCCGCTTTCACGGTGTATTCGCCCCGAACAGCAAGCACCAGGCCGCAGTGACGCCAGCGAGGCGTGGCAAGGAGAAACCGAGCGGTGATGCCGATGAGACGCCGGCCGAGCGCCGTACTGCGATGAGTTGGGCAGAGCGGCTCAAGCGGGTGTTCAACATCGACATTGACACCTGCAGCGAATGCGGCCGTGCGATGAGGGTGATCGCCAGTATCGAGGATCCGGCGGTGATCGGGAAGATACTGGCACACCTCGATCAGAAGGCGGGGGCTGATCAGCCCGAATCGATGCCTCGGAGTCGAGCCTCTCCAGGCGACCTGTTTGCCTGAGTCAATGGAGAGGGGGCAAAAGATCATGCTGGGGCCTCGGCAGGGATTGGGCTGGTCGGGGAGAGAGGGGCGAGTCAGAAAACTCGACGCAGCGCACACAAAACCGGTAACGCAACACGAATTGGAGCCGTGGCAGAGGAGGACAGAGGCGTCAACGGCGTGCACTCAACGTCATATCGGCAGACGGATGAAAGGAACATAGCGTTTATAATTCCTATACCCGGCGCTTGGTACTTGATGCACTGGCGCGTGAACAGCTAAGTCAGATCACTCTGGATTTTGATGGTTCGGTCGTAGGTACCTGCCGACATGCCGAAGGCGTTGCCATTGGCTACAATGCGAAAAAGAAAGGGCTGCGCAGCTATTATCCACTCAACTGCACGGTGGCACAGACCGGACAAGTGTTGGCCGTCTTACATCGCAGTGGCAACGTGCATAATAGCAATGGTGCCGAGCAGTTCATTCGCCAGTGTGTTCAAATGGCGAAAACTGCTTGTCCGCATGCGATTATCGAAACCCGAATGGATGGCGCGTTCTTCAGCCAAGCAATTATCAACGTGCTGGATGAGCTACGGGTTCAGTACACCATCAGTATTCCTTTCGAGCGCTATACGAGTATCAAATGCTATATCGACGAACGCCGGCGATGGCGCCCGATACGCGGAAACGATTCCTATTTCGAGAAACAGATATCGCTCAAATCCTGGTCAATTCCAAAACATCGATTCATCTTTGTTCGACAGCACTGCAAGATGCAACGAAAAGGAGAGCCGCTGCAACTGGATTTGTTTCAACCCTACGACTTCAACTATCAGTACAAAGCTGTTGTGACGAACAAGACGACGAGCGCGGTCAATACGGTTGAATACCACGAGGGGCGTGGCACACAGGAAGGCATCTTCGCTGAACTTAAATCACAGATGGCGGTGCGTTACGTGCCGTGCAACAGCTGGAATGCCAACAAGCTCTACTTGCTGTGCAATGTGTTCGCACACAATCTGATGCGAGAGTTGCAGATGCAGCACAACGAGCGTGATCGAAACACGACAAAAAAGCGTCCAGCGCTATGGAAGTTCACACAAATCAGGACGCTACGAAAACGCATCATTCAGCGTGCAGGTAGACTCCTGCGTCCTCAAGGCATACTCACGCTCTCGATGGCAGCCAATGAGGCTGTGCGCAATGAACTGATGCAGTATCTTCCAAGTGGCAGCCGAAGGTCTGCAACCTGATTTCAACTGAATTTATGCATCAACAGGGTATACAAATGCGCATCCCCCAGCGTATGCACAAACTCCCCTACCTCAAGATCACAAACCTGCGCAACCATCATCGTTAACAACGCATACGAGGCGATGTTGAAAGGTCTTCCGCAACACCTGTTTCAGGGTGTTTCGCCGTGATTGATAATCCAGTCAATGACGTTACGTGTGTAGTGCGAAATTCATACTCAATCCGGTTAACCTCCTCGCTTTATCTGAACAGCGCCCCGCGGATAGTTCAAAATGTTCTGCCATACTCATGATTCTGATGTTTAGCTACTGATTAGACGGCGTCATATCACACTTCTCAGACCTGTTTACGGATTGATGCAGTTGGTATTGCAATTCTGGCAATTTGGCAATACCATATCAATAGTAGGCATGCGAGGAAATACACTTGAAGACAATCACTGTGAAGCTCCCTGAGACGTTGGCAATCTGGCTGTCCCAGCGTGCTCTTGAATTAGGCCGCCCCCAGTCTGAGATTGTTCGTGAAGTACTTCAGCAAGCCAGCGACGGAGCCGGCAGCAAGAGTTGCCACGACGCTTTTGCTGACATTTGTGGAAGCATTGAAGGACCAAACGATTTATCAACTAACTCAAAGCACCTGACGGGGTTCGGCGAGTGATGCATGTGCTGATCGATACAGGCCCTTTGGTTGCTTACCTGAATCGCAAAGATCAATGGCACAGCTGGGCTGTGGAGCAAATGAGCGCCTTGGCTCCGCCTCTCGTAACGTGTGAACCGGTGGTCACTGAGGCAACCTTTTTAATTCAGAGAAATGGCGGCAATCCATGGGATCTGGTTCGAAAACTCGATGACGGGAGTTTAAAAATAGGTATGGAGCTGCAAGAAGAAGCATCAACCATTCACTCACTAATGAAACGCTATGTGGACACACCCATGTCTTTGGCGGACGCATGCATGGTCAGGCTTTCGGAGAGGTATCCTGAGTGTCGCGTATTTACTCTCGATTCAGATTTTGAACACTATCGACGCAACGGACGACAAGTCATTCCACTTTTGTATCCCACTTAGCGAATAAGAAAGCTCCCGGCATGACTATTCTTTGGCTGTTCGGACTAAATTAAACTGGCACACGATGGCGGCGACACACTCGATTTAGAATTGTTCGTTGATAAAGGTATGGTTGAACGATTCCTTGGCAGAGGTGTGGATTTGGCCACAATTTGCTATCGCCCGGCAGATTCCGCCGACCCCGTGGGCGTTACAAGAAAATGCGGTTTGGCGACAAACTAACAACTTTGCTACTGACATCCAATAGAACTGCTGACAAGCAGGATCACAAAGCAATCGGCGCCGAAATAGCCGCATCAGCCGCCTGAATCCTGCGATTAAGCACATATGTCAAATAGGGCCGTAGC
>CAYGSW010000455.1:0-3223 GCA_964352535.1 uncultured Granulosicoccaceae bacterium
TAACTCTTCATCCGAAGGCTGGTTGGGGTAGTCGTTGAAGATTTCTGCGTTGGCGCCGGTCATCATGAAAACAAGTGAGATTGCGAGTTTAGAAATGATATTCATATTTTCCTCGGTGATTTAGGTGTGAACCTGTGGTTGGATTCCGAAAGCCAATAACGAATAGGAATCGGTCTCAGTGTTTTGCTAATGCAAGTGATCTGATGTCATCTAGCATTGATCCCAATTTTCTATTAAGTGGCGTTAGAGTCTTTTGCCGCCGGCGCATCAGAGTCTTCGAAGTAGCTCAAGTTAAATCCCAGTGATGCGTATTCAGTGTCACTGGTGCTCAAAGATCGTCTTTCAAGCTGCTGAATTTCCTCAGCTGAAGATTTCACTAGCGCTCCGAGGAGCCTTTTAGCTATCGCTCTAACCTCAGCGATCCTATCTGGCGATATTCGTCGAGAAATAACTACTTGTTGAAAGTGGCGATCAGAAGCTGGCAAATCACTTTTTAATGAATTAAATGAGACGGTAGTTGACAAGTGGTAAATCCCCTGCAGTGATTGGCAAAAGATGTCCACAGATTCTCCGATTGGATGGGCAAATGTGGTTTTTATGAGTTCTGCGGAATTTCTCGGCTTTCCACCTTGGTTTGCCATTGTGAGCTTTATGCAATTCGCATCTTCCAGCCTTTTCAGAATATGGCGATGACCGATAGAACCAAGACACTTTCGTACCAATGTGGGAAAGTTCTTTGCACCGTAGCTTCCGGAAATCGGTAATACCGACGGTGCGCCATTTTCATCCTGCCATTCGGTTTTGGACGTCCAGTCGTCGATGATGGACGCCTCAGGAGCCCAATACTTTGATGAGCGGGGAGCTTCGGATTTCTCAAGTTTGACCTGATTTATTACCGATGGAGATAAGCCTGCTAAAAGTGCAACCTGAGCTAACTGGGGATCAGATTCTGATTCCGATGCAACATGTTGAGTTGCGATATCAACAGCAGTTTCCCTCATTTTTTTTTCAATTAGGGGATAGGGGATGCGAAACACGGTGATTAGGCATCGTATTAGAGGTTTGATGGCCCAAGTGAATCGACTTAGAGCTTTGTCTTTATCTTGATCTATCACCGAAATAAGTCCAATATCATATAGAGTTAATATGAACGATAACGAAACAAAATTCAATAACGTATTTGAGGCTTGTATCTCAAGTTCCAAAGTATTGTGCATCGCCTTACAGTCCCGATGGTTGGTATTGGGCATATCTATGCTTTTGCTGATGGTCGCGGGTTGCGATGAGAGGGAAGGGCCAGGCGACGATACGCTCGTCGTTGCCTTCGATGGTGCTCCTTCTGGAATAGACCCTGGACAACTGACGACGGCGTATGCAGTAGGTGTCGTTCAAGCTACCTATGAGACGCTATATGAGTACCGCTACAACACCCAGCCATTGGAGCTTGTTCCATCACTTGCTGAGGGCTGGCCAACTATTTCAGATGGAGGGAAGACCTTAACCGTAAGAATTAGGAATGATTCCAAGTTTGCGGATAGTGATTTGTTCTCTGGAGGAAACGGTAGGTACGTTGTTGCCCAGGATGTAGTCGACTCGATCCTACGACACTTCGATCAGCTATCGCCTGCGAAGTCTGGTTGGCTATGGCGGGATCAAATCGTTGGGATATCTGACTGGAATGGTGACTATCAGAAGCCGCCAGTAGGGATTCAAGCTACAGACACTCACACTATTCAGTTCCGACTCGTTCGACCATCGCCCCACTTTTTGCATACGTTGGCAACAGCCTATTCATCTGTTGTGCCATCGGAGGCTAAGAGACTAGATCTAAGTCTCAGGACTGTTGGATCTGGTCCTTATGAAGTCAAATCAATTGATTCCCTCAGAGCTATCTTGAATAAAAACTCCAACTACTCAGCGAGGTCGCTATCTCTTGAAACGATCGAAGTTTCCACCGCGGAAGTTGATAGGAGAACAAACGATGCGACAGACTGGAATGCGGCGCCATTCATTAAAAACGTGAGGATTGAATTTATCGAAGATCCCGTATCTCGTTGGGTTTCTTTCGATAATGAAGAGATTCACATCACGTCGCTACCAGATGAGTTCGTATCTAGCATGTTTACGGATGAAGATGCTCGGATCTTCAAGCCAGAATTTGTTAATCGAGTATCTTTGCATTCATACATTGCGAACGAGGTGTTATTTATTAGGTTTCGAATGGATGATTCGTCTATAGGTTATTCGGAAGACGCAGGTCGGAACGAAAATAATCGCATGTTGCGTTGCGCTATTGCAGATTCAATAGATTGGCATCAGATGAATAATGCGTTTTTTGGCGCTGATGCAGTGGTCTATTGGGGTGTTATTCCACCTACGCTACCTGATTTTGACGAGGAGCAGGGAGACTTAGGGAAAGCTCTGAACACGGTTACAGATGCCGTGATGGTGTTTGAAGCGGCGGGTCATAATCTACCTGAATTGAGCTATGGTCTTGGTCCATCTTCGCTTGCTCGCCAAAATTTTGATTTGGTAAAATCGATGTTGATCTCGAGTGGCTACCCTCCGGACAAAGTAACTGCAGTTAGGTACTCCTCATTTGGTGCCCTGATGCAGGGTGCAGCGGAGGGTAAGCATATCCTTACGCAGATGTCTTGGGCCTTGGACATTGCGGATGCTGCCGACCCTCTGCAGTTGTTTTATGGCCCCAATGCTTCACCCGGCGCAAATATTGGTAATTATTTGAATCCGAAATTCGACGACTTATATAGGGAAGCATTTGAGTCAAAGTCGTCGCGCGATCGCAGTGAAATGATCAATGATATGCAAGATTTGTTACGTTTTGATTGTCCTTACTCAGGCACACTTACTAGAGAGCGAATTATTGCCTCATCCAATAAAATAGATGGAGTGCCAAATCATGACGTTGCATCCATTGGGCGCTACTTTAAGTACATGGATTTTAAGGAATAGCTTAATCAAAAAAAAACCCGCCGGCGCAGCTTCCAATATGTCAGCTGCGACGACGGGAGTGGGGTCAACCGGTTTTCGACGCTAGGGAAAAGCTATCCTATACATAGAAAGCTGTGGGGTCGATATAACTGGTTCACTAAAACTAGTTGATATGAACTTCCTCTAGAAGTTGAAATGAACTGCCGCTATTAGAATTAGCGAGTTCAAAGATGTACTCAGATTGTGCGCCTTTCTCAGATACTGTAAGTAC
>CAYGSW010000456.1:0-3214 GCA_964352535.1 uncultured Granulosicoccaceae bacterium
GGCGGGCCTGTCTGCGTCCGTGGCTGCGTTGCCCTTACTCGACGTATGCCCAATATGCCTTCGTAAGGGTGCCTTGCCACGAACACAGACAGGCCCGCTGAATCCTAATATTTCGGGTTGACGGACTACTAGGGCTGCCATACCCGAATGTAATCCACTATTGCCTGATCGGTGTTTATCCGATCCCGGAATTCCCAGATGTTTTTTGCATACAGGCCGGGATCTCGTGGCCGGTACGGCAACTCTTCCAACACATCGGTTGCATCCACGTTGTCAACATCCGGATTCTTGATACCGCTGTTCATTTCGCGGGAAACGATCAGGTAACTATAAACATCGGGGATCAAATCCACATCAGTAATCTGCTTCACGATCTGTCCATTGATGGTCCATTGCATGGTATCCGCGGTCCAGAGAAAGCCAATGGTGTGATAGCCCTCGTGCAATTGCATACCCAACTCGGTGGTGTCAACGCTGGTTGAGCTGCTACCTGCAGCCCCGCCCAGTACAGCTAAGTGTATTCGGTTCTCATACTCTGCGCTGATCCATTCGTATTCGAACAAATCAATCTCGACACCGTTGTTACCATCACCGTCGTAAGCGTTGCTAACCACCAGATCTTGTCCTTGCGCGTCATTGGATGCAGGCATCAACCACATTGATAGGCGAAATCCCGGCGTCTTCATCTGACTGAAATTTACGCGGGTTTCGATGTATCCGTACTTGAATAAATGCCCTGGCGATTCAGGATCCATCACGTGCAAGTCCCCTGGTCCCACCCATTTTCGAGCAAAAGTGTCAATCCAGGCTGTGTAAAGCTTACTATTGCCATACTGCGTAAGCACGCCATCATCCATGTAATCTACCGGGCGTGTCGGATCTGTCTCCCCAGAAAAAAAGCCGCCCATAACCAGCTCACCATTGTCGCGATAAGCGTTGGTATTATTATAATTGTTGTACCAGGCAGACCAGCGCTTTCCACGCACACTATCCCACTCGGCAACGGCGTTTCCAAAGGCATCAATACCGGTGTTGCCTGCACGGTGCAAGCCGTCGTCCATGGCCTCGAAACGCCAGTTACTTTCTGGTGCGCCGATGTTCAGATCACCACTTCCGTCAAACTCATCGTTGAAAGTCATTTGCCACCCATCCGGAGCACCGCTGGATGTTGGTTCGTCTACTGGCGGTTCATCTACTGGCGGCTCCTCCACAGGGGGCTCTTCCACAGGAGGTTCTTCTTCGGGAGGCGGATCTTCAGGCCGATTTTTCTTGCCCCCTTTACCCGGTCTGCTGGTGTTGTCATCACCAACCGGATTGGATGTTAGCGTCGAAACCGTATAGGAAGCGACCGCTGACAATTTACTGCCATCATTTGCCTGAACTTCATAGATATAAGTGGTGCCAGCTTGAAGACCGCTATCACTATAGGCCGTTTTGCCCAAAGTACTTATGAGTACCCCATCACGCTTGAGTTTATAATTTCGAACTCGACGATCATCCGTCGATCTATCCCAGCTTAATCGGATTTCACTGGTGGATTCAGCCACAGCCATGAAATTACCGGGTGCTGTAGGTGGTTCATTAGCTGATGCTGACTGTATCGAAATCAAAAACTGCAGACTAATCGTCCAGAGTACTATATTAATTCGTTTTAGCATGATCCCCGCCGTTGGAACTTATGCATGTGCATATGCGGGTAGCGGCAGGGTGTCCGGTCAGATTTAGCGTCGTTAGCTTGTCAGGAAGAATCGACAGAAGTGCTGCTCATGAGCATATCGCTATGACGGCCTCAGTGTGGCAATCAACTCTGTATATCCTCTGAATCTTAGTCTGGGTGATCGTGTCCTTGCCATCACCTGGTACTCCGGAAATCTCTGAAGAAATCTGCCAATAGCGATGCGCCCCTCCATTCGAGCTAAATTCAGTCCGATACAAGAATGAGGACCGCCTGCAAATGCCAGGTGTCTGTTGGGTTGTCTTGACAGTTTCAGTAAGTCTGGTTCATTGAAGGCTGTTGGGTCTCGGTTGGCTGCACCGATCATCAAATGCAAGTTCGTTCCAGCCTTGATTGTTGTCTGATTTAACGTGACATCGCAGGTGGTCAGGCGGTTGCCTAGCTGGTTTGGACTTTCATAGCGTAAAAATTCATCAATACTGGTTTTGATAATCGAAGGTGTGGCCAACAACTGATCACGCTGCGTCGGATTTGCATGCAAGCAGCCTAGTGCGTTGCCAATCAGATTGGTTGTTGTTTCATGGCCCGCATTCAAAATGAAAATGCAATTTTGCAGAAGTTCCGTTTCGCTAAGTTCACCTTTGTCGCTAAACATCAGGCGTGTCAGTACGTCTGTGTTCGGATCGCCGGGATATCTGCGGCGACATTCGGCAAGCGCAGACATATAGTGGGTGAAATCAGATACTGCAGTATTACCCTTGTGTTCCTGCTCAGGGGTGAGCGTGGGCTCCAGTGCGCCGAGTATGGCCAACGACCAATCGCGTAACGGTTCTCTATCTTCAAGTGGCATATCGAAAAGATTGCCGATTACATTAATCGGTATCTTTGATGCAAAGTGTTCAATCAGATCAACGTTTCCACTGATGGCGTGGTTGGGCAAGTCATCCAGTAGTGTGTCTACTAATTCAATCAGGCCTTTTTCCATTCGGGCAATGGCACTGGGAGTCATGGCTCCTGCCAGTACCTTACGGACGCGAGTGTGTAATGGCGGATCGTTAAAAACGAGTGACGTAGTGTGATGTTCGTAGAGAGGCGAGTCGCCGTATTTGGGGCCGAATATCGCCTGCTTATCTGATGAGAACCGAGTGGTATCGCGATAGATGTGGTCCAGTAACTCATAGCTTGACACCAGGTAGCTGCCGTCCTTTTGCTCAAGCAATGGGCAATCCCGAAGCAGCTTGCGATACATTGGGTAGGGGTTTTGTACAAACTCAGCAGGTGGTGATGTCAGGTCGAATGTCATGGAGTGATCAGCATAACGTTAATTGTAAGAATGACTTGGAAATGCCTGATAATCATGAAGAAGGCAGGTTAAAACCGTCTGGCAATATCTGCATTTCTCTAACCCGGATCGAGGAGCCCAAGTAGCGAAGATCAAGTTGTAGTCTACAGAGCCCAGACACGATGTGGCGCACTGCCAAAGGCGTCAGACTGCATCAGACTATCTTGATATCGCAAAGCAAGAGCTAGTAGTCCGTC
>CAYGSW010000457.1:0-3202 GCA_964352535.1 uncultured Granulosicoccaceae bacterium
TGAACTCTGAATCCTAATATTTCGGGTTGACGGACTACTAGTGGTCCGAGAATAAGCTGATTGGCCGACGGCGGCCCGGAAAGGTGGGCGAAAAAGGCATACTGGAACCGTAGCGCAGGTGCGCTGGCATTTGCTCTTGCACAATTCATCGGGCAAAATGCGGCATTCTCTGTTCTGACAACATCCGTATGTCCAGTGCACGGTCAGCCATCGAGCTGCAAGCGCAATCACTTAACGAACTCATCCCGCTGAGTGTAAATCAAGCCTGCGAGGTCGCTGGCAAAACTGATACCCCCAGGGTGGTTGTCTCCCCCTATCGCTTTAACCCGTTAGGTGCACATATCGACCATCAGGGTGGTGAGGTACTGTCACGCTCTCTGGATCAATACACTCTGTTGAGCTTCTGGCCTCGCATCGATGCTGATTGCTGCATACACGCAAATATGGACGGCTCGCAGTGGCAGAGCGTGCAATTTGGTAACACGGAGCTGGAAGACAAGTACGGGTGGGACTCTATGGCGCGTGCGTCGGTCACGGCATTCGCAGCCCGTTATCCAATGCATTGCGGTGTTGACGCGGTCATTTTTGGTACGTTGGTCAGTGGTGGACTCAGTTCTTCGGCATCTTGCATCCTTGCCTATCTGACCGCCCTGGCCAAGGTGAATGATGTGACGCTGAGTGAACAGCAGCTGGTTGAGCTTGTTCGATGTGTTGAAAATGAATATCGCGGCCTCAACAATGGTCTGCAGGATCAGATGGCTATCGTGTTTGCGAAGCAGAACCATCTGTCGGTACTTAACGTCAATGCTGTCACGGCAACCTCGATTGCCGATCCCGCCAACACCCGACAGGTGTCGTTTTTGATGTGCTATTCAGGTGTGTCCCGAAACCTTGTTACCGGCTCTAACTTCAACGAGCGAGTTGCTGAATGTCGTGAAGCTGCACAGCTGCTTCATGCACAGGCACGGCATCTGGGTGAGGTGCCTGTCGCGCTGCGCACTGAAATTCATTTGGCTGCCTTGCCTGATATCCTTCAACGCAGGGCAAGACATGTTTTTGGGGAGATGCAGCGGGTGCAGCAGGGCAGCGTGGCGTGGGCGCAAGGCGACTGGCGAGCATTTGGTCAACTAATGAACGATTCGTGTTTCAGCTCCATAAACTACTACGAGAGTGGCAGTGAATGGCTGATTGATTTACATGAGATGGCCGGCAAGTGCGAAGGGGTCTATGGCAGTCGATTCAGTGGTGGTGGCTTCGGAGGGTGTTTGTTCATGCTGGTTGATAGTGCGTACACAAGTCAGGTTGCCTGTGAGTTGATGGACAGTTATATCCAAAAGTATCCCGCACTGGCATCGCTTGCGCGGGTCAGCGTTGCCAGGTCTGAAAGCACAGTTCGAGTGGTAAACCCATGAATTCTTCAGAACCTGTCACCCATGCAGTGTTGCTTGCCGCCGGTCGCGGTACCCGACTACGGCCTTACACGGACACAACACCCAAGCCGTTGTTGGTGCATCGCGGCAGACCGACGCTGGATTATTTGCTGGATTCGTTGCTGGCAGCTGGGGTTACCGAAATAGTGTTGGTGGCCAATCATCTGAGCGATCAGATAGAGAAGTATGCAACCCTGCGAAGTGCCAGCCATGCGCAACGTGTTCGTGTTGCCCATCAAATGCATCTTGCTGGCACCGCGCATGCATTGGAAAGTGCTGTGGAGCAGTTTCCTGAGCTGACAGCGCAGCCGTTCGTTCTCAGCGCGACAGACTATCTGGTGCCGCGTGAGTTCTTCTGTGATCTTCTGGGCTTTCATGCACAGAGTGATGCGCACTTAACTGTCAGTTTGAAGGCTCTGGATGAGGCCGAGATGGCGGGGCGGTCGAGCGTGCGTTTTCTGCCTGATGAATCGATCGCGGAAATTGTGGAAAAGCCGGCGCCAGGAACTGCTCCGAGCGCGATAGGCGCCAATCTGACATTTGTCTTGCCGCCCAGTATCCTTGCTTATATTGCTGAAGTGCCGCTGTCCCAGCGCGGTGAGCGGGAAGTTCAACAAGCAATAAACAACTGGATACGACAGGGTGGTACAGCACGTGGCCTGGTACAGCCTGTGCCGCCGGAATGGCAAAAGCCCTGATGGATTCTTCCTGCGCTGTTCTCGGCGTTAGTCATCAATTGCATGCAGTTGACTGGTCTTGAGCTTTGCTAGACTAGGAAGCTCTTCTCTCTTTATATGGATAATCATGGCAAACGGTAGCTGCCTGTGTGGCAAGGTCACTTTTACCATCGGTGGTGTGTTGTCGGACATGACACATTGCCATTGCTCTATCTGCAGGAAAATTCACGGCTCTTTTTTTGCCACCTACCTACACGCCACTGAGCTCAGCTACACAGGTGGTCAGGACTTGGTTCAGTCTTACGTCTCATCGCAAGGGTTTGATCGTTGTTTCTGCAGAGAGTGCGGATCTGTCCTGCCCGAGAGCGCCAACACTGATTCCAATGAATATTATGTTCCAGCAGGCTTACTGGATGATGATCCGGGTATTCGCCCTGAGGCGCATATCTTCGTTGAATCGAAAGCCGATGCCTACACCATTCATGATGATTTACCGCAGCGCACTCATTATGGTGATGGCGACATGTCGCGGGTTGTCGATACACCTGCACCTGTTTTAAATGCCGGGGTTTGTCGCGGTGGTTGCCAATGCGGTGATGTCGTTTTCGAATACACGGGTACACCGAAAATGATGATGAATTGTCATTGTAGCCGTTGTCGTAAAGTCAAATCTGCAGCGCATGCCACCAATGCCTTTGTGCCTGTGGGCCAATTTCAGTGGCTGCAAGGGCAGGAAAGAATCGCCAATTACGACTTGCCAGAAGCTGAACGATTCGGCAATGCGTTCTGTAAGAAATGCGGTTCTTCTCTACCGCGTGAATCAGGTGGTTCTGGCATGATGAACATCCCAGTGGGCAGTCTGGACTGTGCCCCAGGCGTGGAAGCGCGTGGTCACATATTCATCGGTTCAAGCGCACCCTGGTTTGATGTCAGTGATGATTTGCCGCAGTGGGATGAAATGCCAACGTAATCTACCAGCTTACAAACGTATTCAAAAAACTTGCCTGCAATACACAGGCAAGTTTCTTGTCTATGCTGCGCAGCCTCCTAGTAGTCCGTCAACCCGAAATATTAGGATTCAGAGTTCACCAGCCG
>CAYGSW010000458.1:0-3162 GCA_964352535.1 uncultured Granulosicoccaceae bacterium
CTCCAGCAGAACCCGGCACGGGTGGTACTGGCAGCACGGTGGGCGAACAACGGCTCTTCGCTACTTTGGCTGCGGTGCGAATCATCGAATCGCAACTCAGGATAACTCAGCCGGTCAAAATCGATTTCCAAACCAGCGAGTTTGGTTGTGGTCTTTTCGGTCGGGGAACCTACAATCGATCATTCATAAATGGTCGCGATCAGATTCCCGATACCGTCTATCCGATAGCGCTTTCCAACCAGCTAAGCCAAGCCGACTTGTTTCCGGAAACAGCAGACGTCAACGTTATTATTAATAGCAATATTCTGACAGGGCAGTGTCCCCGGTTCTTTGATTACTCAGTTGTTCGCTCGGGCAGCGTAAATTTTGGGTCTATTGATTATGTTGATCTGCTGCTGCACGAAATTTCGCACGGTCTGGGTTTTGAAGTTAGACCGTCCGGTCAGCAATTGCCCTTCATCTTCGAACGATTGTTGTTTGCCAAAGATGAAAATGCGGTGTTTGGCCTCCTGGACGACGGTGCGAGAGCTGCGGCTGCAGCGAAAAACCAAAATTTGGTCTTCACCGGCGCCTTAACAAATGAGTTGTCGCGAAGCCTCCTTAGAACGCGCAGCATTCTGTCGGTTCGTGGTACCGACGATAGCATCGACATCGATGTTGTCGAAGTTGCAGCGTCACCAGCTATTAGTCAGAGCGGCCTTGATGCACCGGTCGTCTTCCTTGACTTCGATACCTGTGCACCGCTGGGTAACCTGTCTGGCAGTATCGTGTTTATGCCCACTGGTTGTGCCCGACGAGAACTGGGTTTTAGTGGTACGCAGCTCGACGGCATAGCGTTGGCACAACGAGAAGGTGCGCGAGCTGTTGTTTTGGGTGCTGGAGTACTGCCGTTTCGGCTATCTAGCTTTGTGGACCTGAATATTCCGGTCGCTGCGGTGCTGTTCAGTGAGTACCAACGTGTCCAAGCGGTCGCGGCGAACGGTGCTCAGGCTAGGCTTGCGCGTGATGTCTTTTCCCGTGATGGTACTGACGAAGAGGGTCGTCCGTTTGTATTCACTGGCCCCAACGTACAACCCGGATCGGGCGTCTTGCATTTTGATCCGTCAGTTAATATTAGCGCCAGTGGGCGATTGATCGGACGTGCATTACAGGAGCCGGTGGTTTCCCTCAATGGTGCTGAACCCGTGAGCCGATCGCTTGGTCTGAATCTGCCCGCATTGATTGATCTTGGCTGGGCGGCAAAGAGCTGTGGCAACCTGGTGGTTGAACAATACGAGCAATGTGATGACGGCAACATGATCAGCGGAGATGGTTGCGAACAGAATTGCCTACTGCCTCAATAATTTCTCTTGTTTATCAGGCTCGAGAACTGTCGCAATGGGTAGTTCACTGTAGTGCGTTGGGCGTAAGTCGTGCCAGCTGTCAAGCGACACCCTGGCTTACGCAATAACGCGACACCTACCTTTTCGTACCTGTGGATTGAATTCAATTCATCGGTTTGTACTATCGCCTGTCGCTGTACACCCCGCCGCTAGCAGCTCGGTGTACAGCGCAAGCGATTCTCCGCTGCCTCTGGCGTGATTTATCGCCCGAGGCACAGCACGGTCGTGGAGTCGGTGGCTGCGACTCTTGATGTGGATCGATCCAATGGTGTAATGCCAATGGGCGGGCCATCTCGCATCGGCCAGTTGGGACGCTCGGCACTGTCGCTTGTGCATGCTCGCTCATCAGCCTTATCCGTGGCGATACGCTTTTAGTCATTAAGCATTGTGCCTTCGGAGAACTCTATCTGACGAGCTATCTGTCGATTGGGAACGCCCTTAGGGCAAGTGTCTCAATGGCTATTTTGACCTCCGGTCTCGTCATAATAGGCCGCTGCTTGCCGATTGGTTTGGCAACCAGCGTAAGGAATTATCCGTAGGTTCGTAAATCTGGGTATCACCTTGGCTTCAAGATTAGGCTGTCGTCATACACGTTGACAGAGATGGCTATAACTCGCGTCAGTATCAAAGACGTGGTTCGATACGCAGGCACGGATCTTGATGATGATAGCGCACTCGTTATTTTCGCAAAGGGGTTGACGGGAGAAACTTGGTCGCAAGGCATGGGCTTCGGGGAACTGAAAATATCCTGGTTAAGCGAATTGTTGTGTGGCGGCTTGATGGTGGTGGGTGGTTTATACCTACTATACTCGCGGGATTCGCTGCTATTCTCTTGGGCAGAAGAGGCAGGGCCACGCACAGCTGAAATTATACGCGTGGGCAAGTCTCACATGCCTACCACCGATCAGCTGGCCGACATTATCGATCGTGATGAGCCTTGGAACATTGTCGTAAAACGCAAGGGCGGGGCGTCCAAGCCTCTTAGCGCGTCTCTCGATCTCATCGTTCGCACACTCGATTTCATCCACTTCGAGCGCCGCGATATCGTAGAGCATTGTCTGAAAACGATCATCGGTTATCGCGAACCAGACGAAGTGTTCCTGTTTTGCACCACTGGCACTGCTTTACACCCAGATAGCGTGACATCCGTTGGGCATCGAGCGTTCAGACAGCCCGGAATTGAAAATGCCAACATTCATCGCCTACGAGCTCGTTACGCTGTGCGTACTATCGAGACACTGATTGATGCAGTCTTTCATGGCGATAAGGTCGGTCCAGCATCGAGCTGGATTGAAACGATTCTGATCAAGACGGCTGAGGTCATGGGGCATACGAATCCGCAATCGCTTCGACCGTATCTTACCTATGTGCTTAATCGGCGTATTCAGATGGCTGATGCGACGAAGGCTGAGAAGTTGGATGTGCGATTGCGGCAGCTAAGGTTGCATGAGGGGACGCTTTTGTGGCGGTTGGAGCTGCAGAAGGTAGCAAGTCTATTGCAGGCAGGGAGAGACTCAGAGGCTGCGTTGGTACTGAGGAAGGTCGCTGACGAGACTGGTTGATGGAAACACCTTATTTCTCAAATCAAGCACCACAGATCGTTTGTTGCGGTTATTGTTCAGGAACGAGGCAGAAAATCCACCTCGTCGTGTTGCCACATGACGCGAAGAATCCCCAACCGGGCTTTCAATCTTGCTAACGTCAGCGCCCTGGTCAGCCAGTATCATCGTTCCGAGTGGGCCGGAAATCATTCTACTGAGATCAAGGATGCGAACAGAAC
>CAYGSW010000459.1:0-3124 GCA_964352535.1 uncultured Granulosicoccaceae bacterium
GTCCAGTTCGTCCAGATCATCCAGTTCATCGAGGTCATCGAGGTCATCCAGTTCATCGAGGTCATCAGCACCTCTGGCCGTGTTCAGTCGTGAGTCGCATTGCCCGTCACAAGTTTCACGCCGATGCCGCTGAATCCAGAAGTCTCGCAACAGCAGATAGGGGTCCAGCGCGGCGGAATTGAGCAAGTTGCCTGCTGCCAGCAAGCGCGCACGCAGGGCGATAATATCCAGCACATTAAGAGCCACGCGGGTGCCGTTGTCGTCAATCACAGCGTTCGGGACATCGGTGGTTAGGTTTTCTACGACGATGCCGACCGATGAGCGGGCGTTGTTGGGTCCCAGAAACGGCAGCATGATGAACGGTCCTTCACCGATACCCCAAACGCCCAATGTCTGACCAAACGACTCGTTGTGTTTAACCATACCGGCACGTGTGCTGAAATCGATGATGCCGAGCACGCCCGCGGTGGAGTTGTACAGAAACCTGCCTGTGTCCATTCCCGCCTGACGAAATTTACCTTGTAGCAGATCGTTGGCGATGACATTGATATCATCAAGGTTGCTAAAAAAATTGGTGACACCGATTTCGACAATGTCAGGTGTTACATAGCGATAGGCTCTTGCCGCCGGTTTGAGGGCTGCCCGGTCGAGAGCGTCGTTAAACGTGTAAATGGACCGGTTTACGTTTTCCAAAGGGTCATAAACGGGGCCGTTGGAAGGATTACTGGCGCAGCCGCCGACGAGGGCGGACAGCATCAGTAGAGTGAATAAGCGAATCATTGAATCGAGTTTCCGGTCAGATGAGTCAGGTCATACCAGCTACATGACCCTGAGAGGCTATGCTACAACGGCCTGTAGAACGGAAGTGTAGCTGACCTGTAACGCCGTGTCGGGCAATGGAATTGCGCGGCAAGCTGGTACAATTGGGAATGCTAAACCTGCGTGAGACCTGAAACGCGATGTCGGATGACAGTACAGTGCTTGTGCAGATACGTGATCTGCACTTTTCGCGTGGCAGTAAACATATCTTTCGCGGACTCAACGTCGATATCCCCCGCGGCCAGGTAACCACCATTCTTGGACCCAGCGGCACCGGTAAGACAACGCTTCTCAAAATGATAGGAGGGCAGTTAAAGGCCAGCCAGGGCACAATCCACGTCGACGGCCTCAACGTGGGCAAGCTTGCACGACGTGATCTCTATGAATTGCGCAAGCGTCTGGGGATGCTCTTCCAGTCTGGCGCCTTGCTGACCGACCTCAGCGTTTTTGAAAACATCGCCTTCCCGCTGCGTGAGCACACCGATCTTCCAGAAAGTCTTATTAGTCATCTGGTCCTGATGCGGCTGCACGCTGTAGGGTTGCGCGGCGCTCGCGATCTATCTCCGGCCGAGCTCTCCGGCGGCATGGCACGTCGTGCAGCACTGGCCCGGGCGCTGGTATTTGATCCCATGATGATCATGTACGACGAACCTTTTACCGGACAGGATCCCATTTCCATGGGCATCCTGCTGGAGTTGATCAAAACGGTTAACAGTGCATTGGGGCTTACCAGTCTGATGGTCTCCCATGATCTCAATGAAGCGCTGTCTATCTCCGACTACGCCGTGATTATCTCTGAAGGGGTGGTTGTTGAAGCTGGCTCCCCGGCGCAGCTACGCGCGTCCGATTCAGCGTGGGTACAACAGTTTCTTCAAGGCATGCCTGACGGTCCCGTACCGTTTCAGGCAGCGGCTCCGGATTATGAAACCGAGCTGCTGGGAACTTCGAGCGCTGAGCATTGATGACAAATTTTATTGCACGATTTGGTGGGTGGTGGCTTGATTTACTGGCAAGTCTGGGACGCGCCACCCTGTTCCTTGCACAGATACTGAGCTCGCTGCCGTCCCTGTTCAAGAGACCCTCGCTGTTAGTCAGGCAGTTGCATTCCACGGGTGTCATGACACTTTCCATCATCCTGGTGTCAGGCTTGTTTGTTGGCATGGTGCTGGCGTTACAGGGATACAACATCCTGATTGATTTCGGGCAGGAAAACAGGACCGGTACACTGGTTGCGTTGACGCTGGTGCGTGAGCTTGGCCCTGTAGTCACGGGCCTGTTGTTCGCTGGCAGGGCAGGGTCGGCAATGACTGCAGAGATAGGCTTGATGAAAGCCACCGAGCAGTTGTCGGGGCTGGAGATGATGGCGGTCGACCCTTTCAAGCGAGTTTTTGCACCGCGCTTTGTCGCAGGCTTTCTCTCCTTACCCATGCTCGCGGCCATGTTCAGTGCGGTGGGCGCATTCGGTGGCTACTTATTGGCTGTTCTGGTGTTGGGTGTAGATTCGAGCGCGTATTGGTCACTGATGCAAAGTTCGGTCAGTTTTACCGGTGATGTGGGCAACGGTCTCATCAAGGGCACCGTGTTCGGTTTTGTCGTTACCTGGATAGCCATCTTTCAAGGTGCCGAATGTATACCCACCTCAGAGGGTGTCAGTAGCGCCACGACGCGCACCGTCGTATATTCATCGCTGGCAATCCTTGGCCTGGACTTTCTGCTCACGGCTGTCATGTTTTGATCGACCAGAGTCTGGACAACTTTTACATGCGCTTTAATCCAATACTACGGGACGTACAATGAACACACGCGCCATTGAACTGCTGGTCGGTTTATTCATGCTGTTTTTTCTTGCAGCAATGCTTGTGCTGGCCTTGCGGGTAAGTAACCTTACAAGTCTTTCAGGTGGTGAGTCATATTCACTCACTGCACGCTTTGAAAATATCGGTGGATTGAAAGCGGGCGCATCGGTGTCTGCCAGTGGTGTACGTGTGGGCGAGGTGAGTGCTATTGAATACGACGGTGAAACTTTCGAGGCCATTGTCAATCTCAGTATCGACACGCAGTTTGATTCTTTTCCGCTCGATACCTCTGCCAGTATCTATACCGCAGGGCTATTAGGGGAGCAGTACATCGGTCTGGAGCCAGGTGCGGAAATCGATGTTCTTGTCAATTCGGATGAGATTGATGAGACGCAATCCGCATTAGTGCTAGAACGGCTCATCGGTCAGGTGCTGTTCAGCCGATCTGGTGGGGACTAGGAGCTTGTCCGAGAATAACGATCGAAGCGAAAGTGTGAGAGTTCGAGTCA
>CAYGSW010000460.1:0-3117 GCA_964352535.1 uncultured Granulosicoccaceae bacterium
CTAGCTTTTACATTTGCAGACATGGGGGACCAGAGCAGAAGAGGGACAAACACAGCCAGCTACACAAAAGCATGCAACTTCGCCAATCTACTCATTATCGATGGTGCTCGCAGAATATTCGTAACACCTTGCATGAACTTGATTTTGCCTGCCTGTAATGCGGGGTACAAATGAAGTTGGTAACTTATCGCACGGCTACAGCCCAATGAAATTTGTACTTCCGCTGTGTGCCCAATACTGCCATTGTCCATGTTAGCTTTGCTTAAGTCTACGTCCACGAATACCTCCTTTTTTGAGGTTGGTAGAGACTCTAAAGCATCTGTTTACAGATTCAAGAGGCACAGCTAGTGACTTGAACAGTTCCTTTCTCCCGCTGGCCCGATGCGCATTGATACAGCAAAAAACAGCTCTTGGCTTCACAATGAAAGTTATTGGCTGATTCAAGCGAGTTTCGGCACTAAACTATAGCCACCATTGCTCCTGTCTAACCAAGTAATGTCTGATTTACCTATTAGAATTAAATATTCGATTGCAGTTTTAAAAATAGGTAACTGGAAATCAGACTCTTCAAGAAACCTCTTCTCCCCTTTGAATTCTAAACCTCCGAAACTCGCTTCCATCGGTGTATCAACGTAGCTGCGTGCGGTTGTGAGGTATTCAGCATCGTTGAAACGGTACAAATCGTATTCGTACAGGATTTTGTAGCTTCCATCAAAAAGTCGTCCTAGATGGTCAATATGGTGATCCTGTTTAACCCAAACATCGGTCTTTAGGATTTCGTGGCGCCGCATTATAGTCTCGCGCTCAATAGACACTTGAACCTCTCCTGGCAGCTAATGAAACCATCAATAGAGTGGCGACGTGCCGGTGTTGCCCAGAGCCTGTCTCTGCCGTTCAGATTACCCTAATTAACTTGTAAGTGAATGCGTGATGCGGCCTGCTGGCCTGAGATCACTAGTTTTGATCAACTCCAATAATAGACTCCCGCAGGAGCTTTTTTTGTTGTCGAACATCACATATTGGCGGTCACCAAATCGCGTCGCTACGACTGCATCCGTTTTCAGAATTATTGAACGTTGTTCCTACGCTGCAGAGGTAAGCATGAAATCGACGTGAACGGCATCATAAGGAAAGATGATCATGCCTTCCGCAGTTTTCTGAATTACACCTGCGTCTAGCAGTGCATGAACGTCACCATGCACACTTTTGACATCTCGCTTCACAAGCCGGGATACCTCACGAATACTGACAGCTCCTTGGCCAGTTAGTGCTTTCAGTAACTCCCAACGTTTACGAGTCATTGTCTGCCAAAGCAAGTCCACCGATGCAAAAGAGATGTGTGAACCTTGCTCTTGACCTTCGAACGCTTTTTTCGCTCGTTGAGTCACTGCTTCGCGTGTCGCGACCGAAAGTGTCACCGTATTCATTCTTCCCTCCATTCGTCTACATCAATCCAGAAATCTTGCAGTAACTGTTCAGGGTTAGTGAACGAGTAATTGCACTCATTCTCGCCTATATGTTTATGGTCACCCTTACCAGCTTCGTTATCATATCGAAGTACACACCTGCCCTCTACGACATAGGCGAGCGAGTACTTAAACAGATGTTTAGACCCCTTAACTGGATTCGGCACTCGCCATATTTTCAACTCGACAAACGCTGTTGCCTTGATTTGTTGGCGTTCGTGGAGCAGTAACTCTGCCTTCATGTTGGTGTTTATACCAACACATTTAGCATGGTGTCAATACACGATGGAATAAGGGACCACATCGTGCCCCGAATCATCGACTACGGCAGCTATGGGCCGGGACGCGCCTGTCGCTGCCGTTCAGATTACCCTAAATGACCCGTAAGTGAGCCTTTAAGAGCTGCCGTAGTCCACGATGCTCGCTGATCGTCTCAGGAGTGCCCGAAGGAGACAAAGAGATATCATCGTAAACTTTAACAAATCACTGCATGGGCTTGTTCATGAAAATCGAAGAAATAACGGAATACAGTTCTGAGGCACTCGAAATTCTGCGAAAATTGTTGCCTCAACTAAGCAAGAACGCAGCTTCGCCATCTGAAATATTGACGCGACAAATAGTTGAGTCTGATGCCACCCGACTCCTTGTTGCTAAAGAGGGCGAACTCATTCTCGGAATGCTTACAATTGTCATTTTTCCAATACCCAGTGGTGTAAGAGCATGGATCGAAGATGTAGTTGTCGATGAGTCCGGGAGAGGTAAAGGTGTTGGAGAGGCTTTGAGTCAACATGCGTTATTGCTTGCAAGAACCGAAGGAGCTAAGACAGTAGATTTGACTTCGCGCCCAAGCCGTGAAGCCGCAAACAGGTTGTACCAACGAATTGGATTCGCACCAAGGAAAACTAACGTTTATCGCATTGCCGTTGAACCATAGCGTTACTGACCAAGGGCAGCTATTGGCCGAGAGTCACCGATTGTATGGCAGTGTAGCGTACCCCTGATCGATCTTCAGATCTGACGTTGTCAACGCTTGACACCCATCGTCTCCGGAGTGCCCATAACTGCCATTCGTAGGCTCGAAGCATCAAGTGGTGACCAAGGAATCAATCGCGGGTCACGCGCGGGTATTGCGTGCTGTCTTTGTGATGGAATACCCTAGTGCCATCGCGCCCCGTCTTCAATTCCAGATTGATGTCAGGATACATCACTTCATCATCGGCGGTGCGGTCGCCCATGACCAGAAAGGTGGCCTCACTCTTGGTGCAATTCAAGAAGTGATGTCCGTCGCCGGTGCCAGCAGGAAAGCCAATGCATGTACCAGGCCCAACGGTCTCACGGCCTGCATCCGTCACGAGCTCCAATTCGCCCTCGAGTACATATACGAACTCATCCTGCTTCGAGTGTGCATGACGTGCAGACGACTGGCCGCCTGGCAGGACACGAACAAGATTGACCCCAAAATTCCTCAGTCCCGCATGGTCTCCGAGGCGTCTGTTGTATCTCTTGCGTTGCCCCTCCCTGAACGGCTCGGGATAGCCAGATGCGTTGCTCTCGTGCACATCGCCTGGAATGAATACCTTAGCTCCCTTGGTCATCGTTATCTCCTTTGCAAATCATTTGAGGCAGCATCTGTAGTGACCCTAGACTCTAG
>CAYGSW010000461.1:0-3112 GCA_964352535.1 uncultured Granulosicoccaceae bacterium
GGTGAAACAGCAGGTGATTTTGCCGTTCTTAACGGTGGCGAACACCTGGTGACAGCTGTTGCAGTAAAGAAAAGTCGTATTGCACAATTTCCGCGCTTCGCTTTTGAAAAACTCACAGAAATCGATTCCGACATTCTGGCGCATATCTATGATGTAGCCGCAGAGCTATCGCGACGCGTCATATTGGCTGGAGCTTATCTGGAGCTGTTTGGAGACATCAGCCATCCCACCATGAACGCGTTGCTGGAGCAGACTGCCATCCGGCACTATCACAGCGGGGAGATTCTGTTTGAGGAAGATGAAAAACCGGACGGCCTGTACGTCATGGTTTCCGGCAAACTCATTGTTGAAACCCGAAACAGCCTTGGCGAGACTCACCATCTTGCTCAGGTAAAGGCCCCGGAAACAGTTGGCGAGCTGGCGCTACTGGCCAACACGGTACACAGTGCTACCGTTATCGCTGCCCGCGAATCCACAGTTGCAATATTAGGACGCACGGCCTTCGATTCACTCATCGTGCCCAAGGCACACATGCTGATACAGCTGTCCCGACTGGTAGTGCGCCGTCATATCGCCAATACCCGCAAAGACACCCCCCCGGACTCGGATAGAAATTTCGTGATAGTACCGCTCGATTCACGTTTACCACTTCGCCGCTTCGTCAACCAGCTCAAGCTTGCCATGCGTGAGCTTGGCACAGCGTTTACCCTGAATTCACGCAGCTTCGACACCTTGTACGGACGTACAGGTGCATCACTGACAGAGTTTGATGATATTTTCAATTCGGCCGTTGCCGAGTGGCTGGATGACAAGGAAAATCGCTTTGATGCCCTAGTGTACGTTGCGGACAAAGAGTGGACAACCTGGACTCGTCGCTGCGTCAACCGCGCTGATCGGGTCATCCTCATCGCCAGCGCAAAGCCTGAAAACAAGGCAGAGCTGCGCGATGCCGAACATCGTCTCAACGCACTGTTTGATGGAGCGAGAGTCAAACCACAAATTGAGCTGGTGTTGCTTCACCCTAACGATACAACTGCCCCAAAGCACACGGCCAAGTGGCTGGAACCGCGTGATGTGGATGCCTATCATCACGTACGCCTTGACGATATCCAGCATTTTTCACGCCTTGCCAGACGACTCAAGAACGTTGCCAAAGGACTGGTGCTCAGTGGAGGCGGTGCCCGCGGCTATGCTCATCTGGGTGTTCATCAACTTATCGAAGAACAGGGTATCCAGCTGGACTACATCGGCGGTTCCAGCATGGGTGCGCTGTTGGGCGCCTCCATGGCAATGGGTGAGAGTTATGAAGACATTCGAAACCTGTCTGCACGATTTGCCAACAAGAGTGCCCTGTTCGATTACACCCTGCCACTGGCATCGTTGATGAAATCGGCAAAACTCTCACGCTTCTGTCAGGCGGTGTACAAGGATCAGCGCATTGAAGACTTGTGGACGCCTTTTTTTTGTATTTCATCGAATCTGGCTGATGGCCAGGAAGTGGTACACGATCGCGGTCCACTGTGGAAAATAGTACGCACGACAATCTCTCTGCCCGGATTATTTTCACCCGTGCCTACGGCTAACGGGGATTTGCTCATTGATGGTGCGGTGCTGAACACCTTTCCGGTAGACATCATGAAACAGCGACTGGGAGGCAAAGGCTTCATCATCGGTGTGAATGTCAGCCAGATCTCCGAACAGTTCAACTACTACGATTTTGGTACGACACTATCCGGATGGCGTGTGTTTTTGTCGCGTATCAATCCGTTTGAGCCGACCATCAAGATCCCACGCATCGCAGAAACGCTTTTACGATCGACTGATATAAAGAGTATTGAGCGTTTGAATGAGGCGCGCAGTTCTCTGGATGTACTTGTTGAGCCGAACGTCCGGTCGGTCTCATTGCTGGATTTCAAATCCTACGAGCTCATCAGCCAGATCGGGTATCGTGAGGCCTGCCAGGTATTCTACCGTCATGGCTTGTCAGATCTGCAACCCGAACTCACTCCATCAAACCTTGCGCTAAACGCCATGGTCTCTACCTGACAATGAGTAGCGATTCTCTTTGTTTATTGCGAGTTGTTTATTGCGGCTTGTAAGCAAAAACCAATGAGACTAGCGGAGTCTGAACGGCAGCGCCAGTCATATCTCGGCCAGGAGCGGCCGTAGGCCTCAACGGATATTCACACTGTACTTGCGCAGATCTCTTCGACCACTTCAGCGATAGATTTGTCATTAGCATCAATGTCGATACGGCTGTATGACCGAGCGCTTTCGTTTCTTAAATATACCTTAACAAGGTTAGATAATTTGGTTTGCCAATGCTCATTCGGCTCACGCTCCACAACTCTCCGGATCAGAGTAGTTTCATCGACAACTAGATGGATAACCTTGATGTTTTCTTTTCCAAAAATAGTTTTCAAATTTTCCAGGTCTGCATCACTGTCAATGGTTATAGGGATGATGATGTTTTCAAGAGATAATTCTAAGTACAGCTGGTAGAGACTTGCTAAAGCATCCAACTTTAGTTGAGAAAGTAAATCTTCAGGGTAAATTCTCGCTATTTCGTCAGGGTCGATCACTATATGGTGAACTTGACTAACTCTAAAATGCTCGGAAAGTGCGTTTGAAATCGAAGTTTTGCCCGACCCTGGGCTTCCAGTGATTAGTGTTATTTCCATATACGTTTTTTGAATTAAGAAGGTAAGGGCACATTAACTTTAACAAATAATAAAGCCAACGACGTATCCACATTTTGGGGCGGCAATGACTGCTATGGGCACTTTGCGGAAGTACGCCTTCAGACTTGCGATCATCGATCTTAAAGAAGATATACGTGTATTCTAAATCGAACAGGAATCTACTGCACAGATGAAAAGCATATTATTTTTGCTGGATGTATTGCCAGTTATTACTTGCTGATATTGTCATCTGATGTTATATTGACATATCAAACGGAGGACGGTTTCATGGAAGATTCAAAGACAACCACTAGTAATGATGTAGCTAACTCAACCGATAGCCAAACAGCGTTTGGCATGTCCTCATTCGGTATTCATGAGCGTGAACAATTCGGTCAGAGCCTACGGCTGGCCATGGCATGCATTGAAGG
>CAYGSW010000462.1:0-3092 GCA_964352535.1 uncultured Granulosicoccaceae bacterium
TCCTGCGTGTGAGGAGTCGCCCGGCCAGTTCGGCCGGCACTTAGCATTCTTGATTCGACCGCCCTGGTGGGCCGGTTCGTCCTAATCAACCGCTCGTCACGGCGCGTTGGCGAGCCAACGCCCAGATCCATGGTCCACCTCAGACTGAACCTAACCCCCAGGGGCCTCTGCCGAGGCAGAAGGCCAGTGCAACCAGCATCGCTTCACGTCACCTCATGTGGTGGTCATCGGGGTTGTGAGAGAACGGGTCGCTTCTCACGCCGCCTGGGCTTGCTGACGCAGCCGCGGCGGCGGACCGCCGATTGTGTATGGCTCGTGGTACGTCAGCATGTGCCAGAAGATCGTGCAGAGACGACGCATCACGGCGACCCGAGCGATCTTGGCGCCCCGTCGTAGCTTGATCCGGCGGTACCAGTCCTTCATCTTCGGGTCGTGCTTCAGCAGGTGAAGAACCAGCTGCCCCAGGATGAAGCGGGCCGTCTTGCTCCCTTGCTTGGTGATCGATCCCAGGCGGTCCTGCGCGTTGCCCGAGTTGCGACAGCCGGGCGTCAGCCCGAAGTAGTTGGCCAGACTCCGGGGACGCGGGAACCGCCCGATGGGGCCGATACGGCTCGCCAAGGTCAACCCGCTGTAGTAGCTGACCCCCGGCGTCGTCATCAGGATCTGTGTTGCCGTAAACACTCCGTTCGAGCCGGGGCGAATAGCACGCTGAGCGATCTCTCGCTCAACTAAGTCGATCTGCTCCTCGCAGGTCTCCCACTCCTTGAGCAGCACGCCCATCTCCAGCCGATCGACGGCGGGCAACGAGACCTCCGCGAGCCAACGGCGTCCGGCCCGCGTCTGGAACGTCTTGGTCGGATACTGCCAGATCAGGTTGTGGCGGTTGACGATCCGATGGATCTTGTTGAGCGTGCGGGTACGGCGATGCCCCAGCGTCTTCCGCAGCGAGGTGAGCTGGCGGTCCTCGCGTTCTTGATCGGTCACCAGGTAGACGCGACGCAGCCCGCGGACGACTTGGCCGGCCGCCAGCCGACCGCGGTTCAGCCACAGCAGGTCGGCCAGCTTCTGGGCGTCCCGCCGGTCGGTCTTCGTCTTGGACGGCTTCTCGGGGTGGATCAGAACGATCTCCCGACATTCCCGCTTCCGTAGTTCCTCGATCAGCCAGTCGTTGAAGCCGCACACCTCGAGGATCGCCATGAACTGGGCGTCCATCGCGATGAGCTGCTCGAAGAACGCTTCGACCTTCTCGGGGCGGGTGCTGACCTGGCGCCGGAGCACCGTGCCTCCCTCCTCGTCACGAACGCAAACCGTGAGCTGCTTCGCGTGCTGGTCGATGGCCAAATACAACATCGTGAGGTCCTCCTGGCGGATTCGTTGGCGGGCGACACGCGTCGCCTGCATGGGAAAACGGAACCAGGAGAACACGCTTACCGCGGGGACGTCGCCTCTTTCATGGAATCAGCCGCTCGCAGCTAGGCCCGCCGCGAACTCGCATCCGTGCAGCCCACCTCGGTACTTGGGACGGTACCACCCGGCAGAGGGAACCAACCTGCCGAGGTGATGCCCACCGACGCGGGTTCGCGGAGCCTCTACCTGCGGACGGGCGATGCAACCGACTGCAGATTCAAGTTTGGCCAAAAGGCTGAGGAAACTTGCGCTGACGCGAGTTCGCGGCTGGCAAGCTCGCTTTCTGGAGGCCACCTCGGCAGGTCAGTTCGGGAACGTAACCGTCGGTCGCCATGGTGCAAAGTCTCTTATCAGTGCTTTTTCGAGCAAATACGTTATGCGTCACATGCGTCACATGCGTCACATGCGTTACGAGCGATAGACGCGTCCGCGATTCAACCACTCAGCGAGCGTGGCTATCCGAGAGGGCAAGCTAGTGTTCCATGTGCCAAGCTCTTGCATCCACGCTGCTCCCTACACGGTGATTTCGAACACTACTTATGGCTGCCATCACACGCATTCATCGACTTGCATTCTTGTGGCTGATGCTGGCTGTAAACGTAGGCATAACTCAGACTGGTCGTGCCGGTCCCCCGATCATTCACTGGACTTTCGACGAGTCCTCCGGCAACGCGATCAATGACGGAACGCTAGGCTCGGCGGCCGATGCCTCGGTGGGCAGCGGTGTTAGCTCGGTCGAACCTCTTATCGGCAACGGCGGCGCCTATCGCTTTGATTCAAGCGAAGTCACTCCGGGCAACACTACCGACCTCAACCGAGGTGGTCCCTGGGATAAGCGCACCGTTTCGCTTTGGTTTCGTGCGGATGCGGTAGGAGACCGACAAGTACTCTATTCCGAGGGCGGCACGACCCGTGAATTCCTCATCTATATCGACGATGGTTTACTCTATGTCGCGGCGGAGAATCGGGCCAATGATGACGGCGGAGGCAATGCAGCGCCATGGGGCAGTCCACCAGTCTTCGTCGCAACTTACGACGATATACAGCCAGGAAGGGTCTACCACGTGGTCGGGATCCTAGATGGCAGCTTCAGCAACACAAGTGGACAGGTCCGAGCATATCTGAATGGCGAGCTCGTCGCTGAGCGCAGTGGTATTGGTGGGTTCTGGCCTCACAACCAAGCGTACGTTGGGCGATCGGCAAATTTGCGCTTCCACGACAACACGGTGTCGGACCGCAACTACTTCCGTGGAGTGATTGACGACGTCAAAGTCTGGAATGAGGCGTTGTCGGGCCAGGCTGTCCGTGAAGAGTACGGAAGTGACACCGGACTTATCGGGCACTGGAAGTTCGATGAGGGTGTCGGGACCGACATCGCCGATTATTCGGGCACCGGCAACGACGCGTCGTTCACGACCGGCACGCCCGAGTGGATTCGAGGCGTGCGCGGTCACGCGCTGCGATTTGACGGCACAAGCGACGCCCAAACGGACGCCGACTTTGACCCACCGGAAACCGGCGCCGTCTCGTTTTGGTATCGACGCGACGGAGACCTGTCCGACCAAGAGCGTCCGTTCGGCACCGGCGGCGACTGGGAGGCGCGCCAGGAGGTCGGCGGCCGGATGGCCTTCGACATCGGAGCGTCTCCGTATTCTGGCTCGGAGGTCTTCGATACAACGATCGTT
>CAYGSW010000463.1:0-3078 GCA_964352535.1 uncultured Granulosicoccaceae bacterium
GTTGAGAGCGAGCAGATTATTTGCAGAGAATCCCGCCCACTCTTGATGACATTACTTGATGGTCGGTAACACCCCCCCGTAAGCCTTGTAAGTTACCTGAATCCGTGAGCCGGATTGAAGGTGAGTAATGACTGGCTGTCTTTTAAATCCAGTCCTCGTGGCCCGGTTCGAACAATAACAACTACTTGGTCGATAAATGCATTAGTTTTCTGGTAGTCGCCGAATCAATCTAGCAAAAATACTCGAATCCGAGTGTTGTATGCCACGGATGAATACTTGTTCACCAGGCCGGAAAACATCACCTATTTCACCTGTGCCAACCACTGTATCGACAGCGGGCCTAGCATCATCATCTCCTCCGTCCTCTCCAGGAGCGGTGGACAACGTAACAAACAATGTGATGCCACTAAAGTTTATCTGAATTCCGTTTACAGTGAGGCTGGATGAAGCGCTGTCTATACTGTCGATTTGTCCGACAATATCGATCTGATTGACTATCGGTAAATAGATGATACGCGAAGCAATCAGTTGACCTTGCTCGTCAAAAGTACCTATAGCCGTAATTTCAGTGATACCTACTAAAGGATCATTTAGCAGTGTTGATAGTGGAAGTTGTAGACCTCCGTCATCTAGTATCGTGCTCTCAGTAAGTCGCACTGAATAGCCGTTTACCGTGAACGGTTGAGATAAACCACTATATCCTGATAGGGATCCCGACAACAGCGCAACAGTTTCACCTTTGAGTGGGGTTTGTGCCTGCACAGAAAGTGCATCAAATTCTGTCGCCCCGGTAGTCCGATTTGCTTTCAGGCTGGTAACCACAATGTCTCCGTCGCTCAGGCTTTCAATAACAGCATGTTGATCGACTGGTAGAGAATCAAGTCTTATCGTTGCTCCACCAATTGACAGCGTTTGCCTACCTAAAACGTTAACAGGTCCAACTAATCTGATAGTTGAAAACTCGCTAGTGCCCGGTACTAACGTTAGACGTGTGGCGTGTAAGACATCATTAACATCACGGTAGCCCGAAACTTCAATAAACTTGTTTAACTCCAGATCATCAATAGAGCTGAAATTTGCAAATATGACCAAGTCAGTTAGAACAACAGTTTGTCCAACAACCACTAACTCGTTAGTATCGCTTGACAGCTGGCTAATAGGCCCTACGACTGGAGCACTGTATTCAACGAATCGAGTGCGGCCAGTAGTCTCTAGATTTCGATTACTTATAGTTATGTATTCACCAATTTGAAAACCTAAATGATTGCCGCTGAAAGGTCTGGAATTTCGTACAAATACTGCATCGTTGACTTGTACTGGCTCACCTTCAACTCGAAACGTCTCTACTGTTGTAACTCGGCCTTTGATCAGCCCGGTTCCACCTATGCCACCTTCGCTATCGTCAATGCTAAGCTGACACCCGTTTAAAATTCCAAATATAATGCAAACTATTGAAACGTTGAATAAACGAAGTGTCATTGTTCAGGCTCCTCATCCGCGTTGTTTAAAGGTGGCACTTCGAAGTAATAAACGCCCACTCCTACACGGCTGCGCTCTGTTCCTCTGACATCATGGTTAGTGTCACGATCATGATCAGATAGCCATGCATTCAGCCGTAAAAGCAATTGCTGATTCTCAAATGCAGCCATGCGCCGAAACTGTTCAGCGTATTCTCGCGGTACATTGTCATAACTGACTTTCCGCTGAAACAGCGTATCATCGGGTGAAGTCATATTGTGATCGATCGTTTTTATCAGCAGACTAACGTCGTCTCCCAGTATGCGCCATGTCTCTTCGTCATCATTGATGGACAGATAGGCTGGCATTACTAATTCCCAAAGACCTTGCCCCCGCAGCTCAATAGCTCCTGAACGCAATAGTTCGTTCTTCATGGAGTTAAACGGCATATCGCCGCTATATTTGCTGACTAGTGATCGTAAACTTGGTGGCTCTCCATCTTCGGCCAACACCGCAGGACGCTGCTTTGAGTCTTGATAAACTGTGTCTTTTAACCAACCGCTGATTACACGATTAACGCGACTGTAGCGAGACGGGTCTAATATAACTTTCGGCGACTGACGTATTAAAGCTACATCTTTGCGTGTCAAACCTACCTTGATAGCTATACGTGAAGTGGTCGGTTTTTCGTCATCGTCCACAAGTGAAGCAGCGGCAACGTCCACAAATACCTTTTTCACAATTGGTATTACTTCACCAACAGCTATACCCTGTCTCTGAAGCATCACAACCAGTGGTCGCAGGAGTCGATATAATGCTTGCTTTATAGATGGGTCCATGTCATTCGCCGATTGGACATACGGCGTCTCATTGCTCTAACAAGTCTTTAGCGGCTCCCCACAGATTGACCTTTTATGATACACCAAACAGTGTGAACGGAATATCAAATACGTAAGATATAAATGGTTACTCGGCATAATCACTGCTGTGGCAACCCGGTATCACATCTGTCATCCATAAAAACCAGACCTCATACAACGCTTGGGCGTGCGCTTTGTTATAAAAAAAAAATCTGCAGCAAACGGTAAAATTTCCTCAGCCTAAGGGATCGGCCGATTGGGATAAAAATGGGAGGTACTTCGCGAAACTCCTCCTGTGTTGTCGCCAACGGGCAGTATTCGAACAGCGTCTGAAGAAAAGTTTTTAGCCTGAGTCCGCAGGCGTTTACCATCTGCACAAAAGTGTACATGAATGTAGTGGCCTATGCGCCTCGAGCACTGGCTGTCTAAAGTCAGTGATAGCAAGATCCTTAACCGCCACGTCTTCAGACGGGCGCTTTCTACCAAAAGTACGTGCAGGCATTCTTCGAGGTCGAGCGCAAGTACTGAGAGCGTGACCTATCGCCGTCTTTTAGCCGACCGATCCGGCTTTTAGTTTAAAAAAAATGGCCGTGGCCTGACGGCACGCGCGCACAAGTTTTTACGGTTAAGCTGTCTCCTGACAATTAACCAGGAGGCTGTCCTAAAATAACAATCGAGGTGAGGGTGTGAGATTTTGAGTCAGAATTTCGTGTCAATGGAGGTGAATAGTTGTTCTATTCGCCGAGATTTACGCGGAAAT
>CAYGSW010000464.1:0-3073 GCA_964352535.1 uncultured Granulosicoccaceae bacterium
TCACACCCTCGCGGGGCCGCCTTCGGCCTCGATCGTTATTCTCGGACAGCCTCCTTGCCCAGATTATGTGGTCAGAATATTCCCGCCAAAGTACATGAACTCCCGATCCATCCCGGACACATCTTCAGCGGCCAGATTCAGCGATGCGCTATCGAGCATGGAAAAACTCTTCTGCGCCTTGACCCAGTCATCGGCTGGTGCCAACGTTGACAAGGTGTATGTCGTGCTTTCGGCCAGATAGTGTGTGGGAATGACAATCTTTGGTTTGAGCCGTTCCACGATGGCATCAGCCTGAGCATAGCCAAGTATGTGCTCCGACCCATCAACAGGCAGCGTCAGCACATCCACATTACCAATGGCGTCCCAGAAACCCTCAACCGGATCGGCTCTGTTATCACCCCAGATCAGTGTTCGTATGCCACCCGTCTCAACCAGATAGACCACCATGTCCATGTGTCCGACATTGTTCGGCGGACAAGCTTCAACACCAAACTCTTTCAGGGCATTGGTCCACTTGTACCAGCCCGGTGCAACACACGCATGCTTGTCGGCAAAACCCGTAATCTTAAGATCAGCAAACTCGAAGTTGCCCACCATTCGATCCAGCACCATGGTGGACTGCGGTCGATGGATGGCATCATGATCAAAGTGCGTATGCGTGGACATGGTGATATCCACAAGTGTCTCCGGAAACTCGTTCTTGAACCATAAGCCCCAGGCACCAGAAGGATCATCACGCCAGGGATCAAAAAGTATGGTTGCGCCACCGGGGGATGTGAGCTTTATCGCACAGTGACCGTAAAAGTCGATCTGCACCTAGCCGCTGGCAAAGCTTGCCGCTTCCTGAAGTTCTATGACGTGATTATTGTTGCCCGGCTGTGTCCAGTCAGTGGACTGCGCACTAGCCGTGCCTGAACTCAGGATAGACGCGCCTCCTGCACCCATGGCGCCAATACCTATGGCACCCGCTGCTGCAAAAAACGAACGGCGCGACAATCGGGTATCGATAACAGGTTGGATAGTTTCCTTGTCTGATGACGAGGATGGTAACGATTCAGTGTCTGTATTGCCGTTGTACACCAGTGGTTTGACGTCGAGCTCTTTACTCATGAACCATCTCCAATAGCTAAAGTTGAATCACGGATACGGCTGTATCCGCCAACTTACCCTAACTTAATGGAAGCCAGAATGCGAACCCTCGCCAGAGCATCAAAACACTTCAACGGCTATGTTGACACTCAACGCCGCTTCCAATCCATCATCGAAAGTGTTCAACGGATCCACAACGGTGCTGTTGAAACGCGCCTCGTACTTCAGTTTCAATGACACAGGATCACGTAGTCTCCACGTTAATGACGTTTCCGCTTCAGAATAGCGATTGTCACTACCAAAGTCCGAATCCAGGTCAAAACCCAGCGTCAGCTTCTCACCCACCTTGCGCTTGAGGCGAAGACCAAAATACCCGATAGCGCCTTGCTCTATGGCACCGGCCATCTCCTCTCGCTTCTTTCTACCCACACCGATACCGGCACTGAGGAGATGGGTTTTACTACGGTAGAGTTTATATCCGACACCGCCTATCTGCCGAGTTGAGGAACGCAGGTTGGCGGGCGTGTTCACATCAATATCTGCTATAAAAAACAGATAGTGTTTGGATGTGAAAAACCATCGACTCTGACCACTCACAAAGCGACGATCGTTAGTGGTGTTCTTTACTAGATCCTTGATGTCCTTGTTATTGGCATCACGCATCACCTCACCATTCCGATCTCGCCGGATCACCAGTACTTCACTGGCGCTTTTATAGAGCTTTGCATCCAGTTCATGCTCCCAGCGATTGCTGCGATAGCTGAACGTGGTACGCGCCGATACAGCGCTGGAATCAATCTGGCCGAAGGTTGCCAGAGCGCCAAGCTGCACATCACCGTCCCAACCCTGATTAAGATTTTTCGGCATATCGTATGCGTACAATGACGATGTCGCAAGCACAGACGTTAATGCAATAGCGCAACAAACAGCAACAAGACCTGATGATGGGCGGGTTTGTGAACCACTTGAAAACCAAATCACCAGACTCATTGCAAACCCGTTTCTCTCTAAAGCGTCTCCAGTGCCTGGGCAATGTCAAAGATGATGTCATCTCTGTGCTCGATGCCTACCGATAACCGAATAAGATCCGGACCAACACCCGCCGCAACCTGCTGTTCTTCACTCAGCTGCCGGTGCGTTGTAGAGGCCGGATGTATAACCAGTGTCTTGGCATCGCCAATATTGGCCAGGTGACTCAGAAACTCCAGTTTTTCGATAAATTGAATACCGGCTTGCAGCCCACCTGCAATACCGAAGCTCATCAGGGAACTACACCCCCTTGGCATGTATTTATCGGCCAATTCTCGGTATCGGTTATTGCCAAGCCCCGGATAATTGACCCAGCGCACCTTTTCATGTTGTTCAAGGTATTGAGCAACCGCCATCGCATTTTCACAGTGCCGCTCCATCCTGACGTGCAGCGTCTCAAGCCCTTGTAGAAACGTGAAGGCATTGAACGGACTCAGACAGGGGCCCATGGTGCGCAGATACTCCATTCGCGCCTTCATGATGTAGGCGAAATCACCAAACGTCTCATAGAAACGCACGCCGTGATAACCCTCCGACGCATCGACCATGTCCGGGAAATTGCCATTGTCATAAGGAAACTTCCCTGACTCGACAATCAGTCCGCCAATCGATGTGCCGTGACCACCGATATATTTGGTGGCCGAATGAATAACGATATCGGCACCATGCCGAAAAGGCTGGCACAAAAACGGCGAAGGCACGGTGTTGTCCACCATCAACGGCAACCCATGCTCGTGCGCGATATCGGCAACGGCCTGAATGTCCAGCACATTGAGTCCCGGATTTCCCAGGCTTTCGCCATACAACAACTTTGTTTTGGGAGTGATAGCACGACGAAAGTTTTCCGGATCATCCGGATCAACAAAATGTGTCGTAATTCCCAATCTGAGTAAATTGACGTCCAGCAGAGAATAGCTACCCCCGTACAGCGTGCTGGCCGCAACAATCTCATCGC
>CAYGSW010000465.1:0-148 GCA_964352535.1 uncultured Granulosicoccaceae bacterium
CAACTATTCACCTCAATTGACACGAAAATCTGACTCAAAATCTCACACCCTCGCCGCGATCGTTATTCTCGGACAGCCTTCTAGTCGCGATAGAAAAGCCCCCGATCAAACATCGGGGGCCTGGGTGCCATCCATGGCGGTCGTGTTA
>CAYGSW010000465.1:248-3067 GCA_964352535.1 uncultured Granulosicoccaceae bacterium
CCAATCTCTGGCTATCGGAAAGCGCTGGGATTTGGGTAGGAGGTTTCTGAGTTGGCTGGAAATCTGACGTAGTGCTCGGTGATTACCACGAAACGATCAGGTTCCGATTTTTGGCTTATCTCAACTTAGCGGCAGAGAGCCCTCTGCGCACGGTTCACTATTGATCTCGCATGGTGACATAACCTGTCTCAGTGCTGGATGAGAGAGTTATCCTGCATCGGAAGAAACGATTAGACGAACTCCCAGCATGCAATTTTACGATAGAGTACAATTGGACGGAGCAGTAGAGTACAATTGGACGGAAGTGTAGAGTGCAATTAGACGGCGTATCAGTATGCAATCAGACGGTGATTTTTTTCTTCCGCGTAATTTAGCCCCAATGCTGTTAGAAGCCCTGTCAGACACGCCGGTAGTATGTCTTCTGGGCTCTCGCCAGTGTGGTAAATCCAGCTTGGCTCAACGCTGTGAAACCGATCGTAGCTATATTAATCTTGACGACAAAAATTTTCTCGAACTGGCAAAAACTGATCCTGAGAGTTTTGTTGATGGACTTCCAGAGCGTGTGACGATTGATGAGATCCAGCGTGTTCCAGAACTGACTCTTGCGATTAAACGTAGCGTTGATTCACGACGAACACCAGGTCGATTCCTCCTAACTGGGTCGGCCAATTTGTTGCAATTACCCAGATTAGCCGATTCTTTGGCAGGTCGAATGGAATGTCTCTTCCTGCAGCCACTCACAGAATCGGAGAAATGTGGTTCGCCTGGGAATTTTCTGGATAAATGGCTAGGCGGTAAATTATCTACGAAAATCAGCGCCAGCTGCGCTCCAGGTAAAAGTGCTCTGCCAGGTCGGCTTGTTGCGGGTGGTTATCCCGAAGTTATTTCACGATCACCCAAGCGCGCCCGTGCTTGGCAACGACAGTTTTTGCAGTCCATTGTGGAGCGTGACATCCGCGACGTGGCTGATGTTAAGAATGGCAAAGACGTCGCGCGTCTGCTTGAGTATTTCAGCAACCAGACAGCCACACTAATCAATATTACTGCTACTGCAAACTCACTTAGTCACACACGCATAACGATTGAGCGATATCTAAGTGTTCTTGAAAAGCTATTTCTAATTCGTGTTTTGCCAGCCTGGCATTCCAATCGGAACAAACGTCTTGTAAAGACACCCAAGGTCCATCTGTGCGATAGCGGACTGGCCGCAGCGCTATCACAGCTACGAGAAGAACAATGGATTCCTGAGCGAACTCGTTTTGGGCATTTACTTGAATCCTTTGTTGTACAGCAGATTATTACAATGGGGACTTGGCATGACGAGCGACTATCTTTCTATCATTATCGCGACAAAGACCAAGTGGAAGTTGATCTGGTTATTGAATCTGGCGGTGATGTCTGGGGCGTCGAAGTCAAGGCTGCAGCGAATGTAAAATCTGCTGATGGCAATGGACTTCGAAGGTTAGCGCAGGCAACACAAGATAGATTCAGAGGTGGAATAGTTTTATATGATGGTAGCTCTGTTTTGCCGATTGACGCGTCACTAAATATATTTGCAGTGCCTTTGGAGAGACTATGGGAGCTGTAATGTAATGCCATGAACGAAGCAGCAGTGTTTCATCTTATCAAATGGCAAACCTTCCAGGAAATCTAGTAGTTGTGCTCAAACAAGTACCAGGTAAGATTTTTTTCATCGATACTACTCAGGCGAACTACTTGCGTCCTCGATAGTCAATAATCCGTAAAAAAGCCCCCGATCAAACATCGGGGGCCTGGGTGCCATCCATGGCGGTCGTGTTATCAAACCTACTAAAGCATCCTTGCTCTGAGGCTTTTTCGAAAAGCTGTCCCACCTTTCTTGGTGATAGTGCGATAACACGGGCTTCCATTGCCGACTGTCTTTTGTTAAATCAACGTCCTGTCGATTTTCTGCATTCCCTTGCAGTGACTGCCACGGCCTTCCCTGACCGCACAGCCAGTATGCTACTGAGCCCAATCTCTGGCTATCGGAAAGCGCTGGGATTTGGGTAGGAGGTTTCTGAGTTGGTAGGAAATCTGACGTAGTGCTCGAAAGGCTAGTTGAGTCAGTCACTATCAATTCATGTTTACGTCAGTGATCCGGATGAAGCCCTGAAAACGGCTGTAGCTGCTGGCATAAGCAAAAGACTGCCACCGGTTCCTTACCTACTATGACGGTTTCAATATGCCAACAAGCGATGTCTCTATTTATCTTGTGCGTGGCTGAATTGCAAGGCAACATAGAGGTTGTCACAAGATAAAGGGCAGCGTCGTGGCTGTTTTGCGAAGTCGATTCAATCACACGATGGTAATGTGTATTTACGCACGAAGGACGTGTTAAAGCGTTAGGTATGAATGTTGACCGGAGCCAGAACTGAATGAGCGAACCAGAAATCAAGCGTATTGATACCAAGGTGGTTTACAAAAACCGCTGGATGACCGTACGAGAAGATCGTGTACGCAGGCCCAATGGGGATCACGGTCTTTATGGTGTGGTTGAGAAGCCCGATTTCTCACTCATCATTCCATATGACGGCGTGAAGTTTCATCTGGTTCAGCAATACCGTTATCCCGTAGATGGTCGATACTGGGAATTCCCACAAGGCTCTTTAGAGCTTGATCCGGAGTCTACGCCTGAGCAGGTGGCGACGGTGGAGCTACAGGAGGAGACAGGTTTACGTGCTAAGCAGATGCTCAAGCTGGGTAAATTCTTTCAGGCGTATGGCTATGCCAGTCAAAGTGTTCATATCTTTTTGGCCACTGATCTACAGGCAGGGGAATCGGCGCTGGATAGTGAAGAG
>CAYGSW010000466.1:0-3049 GCA_964352535.1 uncultured Granulosicoccaceae bacterium
CCCTAGATAAATATAAACGTACAGTTCGCTGATGGCGGCGACACCGGCAAGCAAAAGCGTCACGGTTAGCACACCGCGAATGGGATAGAGGAAGAACCAGAAAAACGCCAGAGTACCTTGTGGAGGCTGCTCGGCAGATTGCTCTCGTAGCGGATCTATGAGTGATTCAAAGTAGCGGTACACACGCAGTCAAGGCAAGTTGTGTTCAGGTTTTACCGAATATAAGCTCTACCCGCCAGAATGGCTGGAGGGTGCGCGACACACAATAGCCGCCGCGCGTAGCATAGCTCATTCATTACAAAGACCGGAAAGCTCCACAGTGGCACACCCGTCAGAAATACTGACCTCAAACTGTCTTTGCGAGTGCGTGATGCTTTATTTTCTTTGTTTAACGTAACGATACAGTAAGCCTTCTGACAAGGTTCATTGGCAAGCGAAAACAGCGTTTTAGGAGTCTTATGAGTGTTTGATTGCGTAAGTGTTTTGCCTGTGCGACATACCCATCGACGGTTTTTTGTGGGTCCAGAGTGTGCTCTAGTTTCATATGTGTGGAGTTTGTTTAGTATGCTACTGCGGAGTACCAACTTATTACCTCTTTTAGACGGTACAATGATATGATTGACGCCAGCAGTCGTGAACCAAGGGCATAGATAGACATGGATAAATACACAGAAATGTTGGTGTTCTCGAAGGCTGCAGACATGGGCAGTTTTTCAGCCGCAGCGCGCGAACTGGACCTCACCCCATCGGCCGTCAGCAAGCTGATCACCCGGCTTGAAGACAGGCTGGGAGCCAGACTGTTTCAAAGAACAACCCGCAAATTAAGCATGACAGCAGAAGGTCATGCATTCAATGATCGTTGCGGGGCCATACTCGATGAGATCAGGCAGGCAGAGGATGCTGTGATGGCCTTGCACGATCGGGTCAGTGGTACGTTGCGCGTCACGTCAGTATCGGCTTTTGCGCGTTTGCAGATGATCAAGTTGATGCCTGAATTCATGGCAGCGTATCCCGAATTACGTGTCGAGCTGGAACTGAGCGAACGTGAAGTCGATCTGGTCGGCGAAAGTGTCGATGTGGCCATACTCATGAGCGATGGGCTCACCGATGAGTCGCTGGTTGCACGACGTCTAGCTGTCAACAAGCGGGTTATCTGTGCATCACCGGACTACCTCGCCAAACATGGCACACCGCGCACTCCGGAAGAGTTGCTCAATCACAACTGCCTGACTCACTCGTCAATCAGTCATTTCAACGATTGGGAGTTCTCTACCGCCGATGGCATCCGGGTTCAGCGGGTGAAAGGGAACTTTCACACCAACAGTGCATCAGCCCTGCATGAAGCCGTCAAGGCCGGTATCGGCATCGCCCGACTGGCTACTTACGTGGTGCAACCATCACTGAAAAGTGGCGCGGCTGTTCCATTACTTCAGGAACACTCAGCAGATACGTCCAGCATACAACTGGTTTACCCACACCGAAGACACCTGAGCAACAAGGTGCGTGTTTTCACCGACTTCATGGTCGGCAAATTTACGCCACGTCCACCCTGGGAAAACGAAGAGTAAGTGTATTTGCCAGCGTATTTCGATAATACGACTGCCTCTGATATATCGCCTGCAGTCTGATCAGTACCTGTCGCGCAAGCTTCCGGATTCCTGAATCAACAAATGACGCTCCAAGGCGTGAAACAAGGCCAGGAGGCGGTCAACCTGCTGATCAACTTTCGCCAGTGCCACATCCAGGTGCTCGGCCGGTGCCTCCTTTGCCAGTAACTCAAGAAATTCAACACCGCTGTCATGCATGGTGCGCAAGGGTGATTCGATGTCCGTAAATTCACTATGTGCAGACAACGCCTGACCGATTCCGAAATACCAGAGGCCCAGTCGCGATTCGGCAACGCGTGCCGAGAGTGTCGGATCGGACAGAGATTGGAGTGTTGCACCATCACCAATACGCCGACAAAAGGCTGCGTCCAGCAAACTCTTACGAAACCGTAACAGATTCAATGTCGCCTGATGCACGCGACCCATTTGTGATCCTTCGAACTGGTGATCCTGATCGATGAATGTACAGAAATCGTTGAGTGACATCGGGCGTGCTATGAAAAAGCCCTGCGCCTCCTCGCAGCCGTGTGCAATAAGAAAATTATAAACCTCAGCGGTTTCGACACCTTCTGCCACGGACGTCATACCCAGTTCGCGCGCCATAGAAATAGCAGATCGGACAACATCCAGATTCTGTTGTGATGACCCCATACGCTTTACAACACCCTGGTCCAGCTTGAGCGCATCGAAGGGCAGCTGGCTGAGACGATCAATTGATGAATAACCGGTGCCAAAATCATCCATGAGTATCTTTATACCCCGCGCCTTGAGCTTCACAAGATCATCGTAGACTTTGTCTACATTACCCATGACGGCACTCTCGGTGATCTCGACTTGTAGATCCGATGCACTAATCCGCTTCTCGTCCAACGCACGTCCGATTCGCTGACTGATTGCATTGGATGCCAGATCATCCGGTGCAACGTTAATGGCCAGAGATAGAGCAGGCTCATGCTTTGGCAACAGTGAGCTGGCATCAATTACCTGGTCGAGCAGGCGTAAGGTTAGATCGTGCAACAGGCCGCTACTTTCGGCCAACGGCAGAAATTCGCTGGGTGAGACGATGCCATTAACGCCGTCTGACCATCGCACAAGCGCCTCAGCGCCCACAATATCACCGCTCAACAAGCTGACCTTGGGCTGGTAGTACAGCATCAGCTCATCGTTGAGCATGGCCTGCTGCAAGACCTCAACGGTGAGTTGGCAGCTGGCGCCAGAGTAATCGTGTTCAGACATCTTCCGGTCCTGAAATAGTCACTAGGAGGCTGTCCGAGAATAAGCTGATCGGCCGAGAGCGCGTTATTTTTGCCAGATTTCCGCTTAAATTTTGGCGAATGGAACAACTATTCACCTCAATTGACACGAAAATCTGACTCAAAATCTCACGCCCTCGCGGGGCCGCCTTCGGCCTCGATCGTTATGCCCGGACAGCCTCCTACTAG
>CAYGSW010000467.1:0-3031 GCA_964352535.1 uncultured Granulosicoccaceae bacterium
TCGTCGAGCAGCGAATAGCTACCCCCGTACAGCGTGCTGGCCGTAACAATCTCATCGCCCGCCTTGCAGAGTGTCAGGGTTGCAATGGTTTGAGCCGACATGCCCGAGGCGACTGCCAGCGCCGCACGGCCACCCTCAAGCGCCGCCACTCTCTCCTCCAGCACCGCATTGGTGGGATTCGATAATCTGGAATACACATTGCCAAACGTCTCCAGATTGAACAGGCTTGCCGCATGATCGGCGCTGTCAAACACGTAAGAGCTGGTCTGATAGATTGGCGGCGCCCTGGAGCCAGTCAGTGGATCCGGGATCTGACCTGCATGCAGGCACAGTGTTTCGGGAGCATAATCGCGATCGGCCATAGTTGCGGCTCTGTTGTTTTGATGTTGTTGGTTTATCGTCAGGCGCAGCGGTGTACGTGCGCGCTACAGATTGATTTTCTGCGGACGCCTCGCACTGATGATGCCGGTATTGACGCCAGCCCAGTTCAGACCGCCGAATAATCTGGCATGTTCTATCTTGGTGCAGCGATTCATGACGACATCCAGCCCAGCCTCTTCTGCAAGCTGTCGCGCCTGATCATTCTTAACCCCCAATTGCATCCACAAACAGCCCGCTTTAATATCAACGGCCTGTTCGGCCAGCTCTACCATTTGTTCAGAGCGCCGAAAACAGTCAACCATGTCTACCTTATCGGGAATATCTGCCAGCGAGCCATAGCTTTTCTGCCCGAGAACCTCCTTGATCGCGGGATTGACAGGTATCACGCGATAACCATGATCAAGCAGGTACTTACCCACAAAGTAGCTGGGTCGATACACTTTGTCCGACAACCCCACTACGGCAATGGTAGTGGCTGATTCCAGATAACGCTTTAGCGTTGAAGCGCTCGTCATGTGTCTGCCTTCTCCTTACCGTCCAATGTTGTTTCCTGTTGCAATGCCTGAGTTGCGCGTTTGCCAATCACCCAAGCTACCAGCGCTGTGACAACCAGTCCAACCACAACCAGTAACCACTGCAACACACTGGCTGTACCGATGGCCTGACCCAGTGACCCGATGTATACATAGAGCGCGGTGGCTGGCATGATGCCCAAAAGCGTTGCAAGAACGTACGGCATAAAGCCGACATTGGTCACGGAGAACAGATAGTTTTGCATGCCATAAGGGATGATGGGACTCAGACGCATCAGCCCTACAACGCGCCATCCTTCCTCAGTCACCGCACGGCTCAAGGCGGTTAGCTTGGGCTTACCCTGAATCCAGCGATTAACTCGCTCATGGGCTACATAACGACCCAGCAGGAAGGCGCATGCCGCAGCCGATGTTGCTGAGAGTATGACCAGAGGGAATCCCCAGGCGCCGTATGCAAGTCCTGCCATGAGTGTCAGTCCGGACACCGGCCCCAGCACTACGGTCATGACGATATACAAGACGACAAACGCGGCGACACCAAGCCAGCCCAACGATACTATCCACAAGCGTAATTGCTCTATCCAGTCGCTCACGGGCAATAGCGTCCAAATCCAGACCAGCAGCGCTATAACAACCAGTGTTGCAACCAGTCGTTGCGATCGAGTCAAGGTCATTTGCGATTCCTGCTGCATAAGACCATGTCAGGCGGGGCGTTTGATAGAGATGACATCGCCGGCCAGCAGATATTCTCCACCACCAAGCCTGCTCAGCGGGTCCACCTTGTCGGCAAGCACTTTCAAGCGCCCTTTGGCGTCACTGCCAACGACATCGTCCTCAAGATACAGGCTGGTCAGTTCAAGAAACCCGAGCCATTGATAACCGATTTTTTTTGTATCACGCAATGTAGCAGCATAGGCAATCCGGCAATCGGCCAGGCGAGGTAGATCACTGCCGGGCATTGGGGCGGTCGCCAGATCGAGTGCACTGACCTCCGACGTATTGCGTGGCAGGGTGGCAGCCGAAGCTGTCAGGCTATGCGCCATCTCTCGATGAGCAATCTGTATGACACACTCACCGCGAGCCTCCAGGTTGTGACGCGTATCTTTGATGGATCCGTCAGATTGCATGCCGACTGAAAACATGACCATGGGCGGCGCACTGCTGACAGCATTGAAATAGGAATACGGCGCCAGATTGTAATCACCTGTGTCATTCCCGGTCAAAATCCACGCAACGGGTCTTGGCACAATGGTCTGGGTCATGGTGGCGTAGGCCTCCACCGCGGATAGCGAGGACATATCAACGTGCATGGATTGTGATTTTTCTCAATGGGTTGACTTAAAGCAAACGACAAAATGGCTGAAGACGATCTGTACCGGCCTCAGCCGATCAGCACATCACCCGATCGGTAAAGAATAATGAACGATGTACCGCATGCGGACACTATACTTAAACCATGCATGACAAACTGACACAGGTCGACTTTCCCGAAGATACTGCCCTGCACAAAAACGCCGACACACCGGCGGTCAAGGCAGTACGCCACGCAGCTGTCCTCATACCGCTGGTGCGTGATGAAGGCCATTGGCAGATCCTGTTCATTCGGCGGGCACACAATGAACGGGACCGGCACAGCGGTCAGGTAGCTTTCCCCGGCGGACGCATAGAAGAAGACGATGCCAGTCCCGTGGCTGCGGCCCTTCGCGAGACCCGTGAAGAGATAGGCATAGCGGATTCGAGCATTAAAGTGGTCGGCAGCATAGACGCCTATATCACCGTCAGCAACTACGAAGTAACACCAGTGGTGGGGATCGTTGAATGGCCAACGAACCTCAATCTGCAGGTTTCAGAGGTTGCACGTGCTTTTCTAATCCCTCTGGACTGGTTGCGAGATCGCAATAATTTCACTTTCCGGGCCCGACAGAATATGGATCCGCAAAGTGCCCGGCGACACCCTATCATCGTGTACGAGCCTTTCGATGGCGAAATTCTCTGGGGCGCCACGGCTCGCATGACGCTCAATTTTCTCAAAGCGGTGGATGATGGCGTTATTCCTCTGCCAGCCTAGTAGTCCGTCAACCCGAAATATTAGGATTCAGAGTTCACCAGCCGCCGCC
>CAYGSW010000468.1:0-3023 GCA_964352535.1 uncultured Granulosicoccaceae bacterium
CTCCTGTCCGAAAGTCCTGAATTTGTAGACGCTTGCGATGCGGCAGGCATCATCTTCATTGGTCCCAAAGCTGACACCATGCGCCGCCTTGGCAACAAGGTAGCTGCTCGCAACCTGGCCATCGAAGCTGGTGTGCCGGTGGTGCCCGCCACCGAGCCCTTGCCTGAAGACTTGCCCACCATAAAGAAGATGGCTGCCGAGATAGGGTACCCCATCATGCTCAAAGCTTCCTGGGGTGGTGGTGGCCGCGGCATGCGTACCATCCGCAGTGAAGAGGATCTGGAAAATCAAGCCAATGAAGCTCGACGAGAGGCTCAGGCAGCCTTTGGCAAGGATGAGATCTACCTGGAAAAGCTGGTTGAGCGTGCGCGCCACGTCGAGGCGCAGATTCTCGGCGATGCACACGGCAATGCGGTTCACTTGTTTGAACGAGACTGCACCGTTCAGCGTCGTAACCAGAAAGTGGTTGAACGCGCACCCGCTCCTTATCTTAATGCACAACAACGTGAAGAGCTCAGCGGCTATGCGTTGAAGATTGCCAACGCCACTCGCTATCTGGGTGCAGGCACGGTTGAATTTCTCATGGATATGGACACCGGATCGTTCTACTTCATCGAGGTGAATCCGCGCGTGCAGGTCGAACATACCGTTACCGAAGAGGTAACCGGTATCGATATCATCAAGGCGCAGATTCATCTGATAGAGGGCCATGCCATAGGCACTCCGGAATCAGGGGTGCCTGCGCAAAAGGACATCCATCTCAACGGGCATGCCATGCAATGCCGCATAACCACCGAAGACCCTGAACACAATTTTGTACCCGACTACGGGCGCATTACAGCCTACCGTGGCGCGTCAGGTTTTGGCATCCGACTCGACGGCGGTACTGCCTATTCCGGAGCGGTCATCAATCCGTTTTACGACCCTTTGCTGGAAAAGGTGACGGCCTGGGCGCCCTCTTCTGATGAGGTCATCAAGCGTATGGATCGTGCGCTTCGCGAATTTCGTATTCGGGGTGTGGCCACCAATCTTACCTTCCTCGAAAACATTATTGGCCATGAGAGTTTTCGTGACAACAGCTACACCACGCAGTTTATCGACACAACGCCTGCGTTGTTCGAACAGGTACAGCGTAAAGACCGTGCAACCAAGCTACTGACCTACATTGCCGATGTCACCGTCAACGGCCATCCCGAAACACGCGATCGTCCAAAACCACGGGCTGATGCGCTAAAACCACATGCACCATGGTTCGAAGGTGACATACAACCGGGGACTAAAAACCGTCTTGATGAACTGGGCCCGGCGAAGTTTGGCCAGTGGCTTCGTGACACCCCGCACGTGCTTGTTACAGATACCACCATGCGCGACTCTCATCAGTCGTTATTAGCAACGCGTATGCGCACCCATGATATTGTCAACATCTGCGAATCGTACGCCAAAGGTTTGCCGGAGCTGTTGTCGCTGGAATGCTGGGGTGGGGCTACCTTTGATGTCAGTATGCGTTTCTTGACTGAAGACCCATGGGAGCGATTGGAGATGATTCGCGAACGCGTGCCCAACATTCTTCTGCAGATGCTCATCCGCGGCGCCAACGGTGTTGGCTATACCAACTATCCTGACAATGTCGTCACGCACTTCATCAAGCAGGCTGCAAATTCAGGCGTTGATCTGTTTCGCGTATTTGACTGCTTCAACTGGGTAGATAACATGCGTGTGTCCATGGATGCCATTCTGGCTGAGGACAAACTGTGCGAAGCCTCTATTTGCTATACCGGCGACATGCTGGATCCTGCGCGCAGCAAGTACAACCTCAAATACTATATCGACCTTGCCAAGGAGCTTGAAAAAGCCGGTGCGCACATTCTCTGCATAAAAGACATGGGTGGCCTGATGAAGCCTGCAGCTGCATCAGTACTGTTCAAGGAACTGCGTAACGAGATAGGCCTGCCTACACACTTCCACACTCACGACACATCAGGTATATCAGCGGCCACTACATTGGCGGCAGTAGATGCAGGTGTTGATGCGGTTGATGGTGCCATGGATGCATTGTCGGGCCTCACCTCACAACCGTGCCTGGGTTCTCTGGTTGCAGCCATGCGCGGTACACCCCGTGACTCAGGCCTGAGCCGGGAAACCATCGAACAGATTTCGTTCTATTGGGAAGCTGTTCGTAACCAGTACGCAGCCTTCGAAAGTGATCTGAAAGGCCCTGCTTCCGAAGTGTATTTGCACGAGATGCCAGGAGGCCAATTTACTAACCTTAAAGAACAGGCACGTTCAATGGGCCTTGATTCGCGCTGGCATGAAGTGGCTAAAGCCTACAGTGATGTGAACCAGATGTTCGGCGATATCGTGAAAGTCACACCGTCCTCCAAGGTTGTTGGCGATATGGCACTCATGATGATCAGTCAGGACTTGAGTATCGCGGATGTAGAGAACCCCGAGAAGGATATTTCGTTCCCGGAATCGGTTGTTGCCATGATGCGCGGAGAGCTGAGCCAAACACCCGGAGGCTTTCCTGAAGGTATTCGAAACAAGGTGCTCAAAGGAGAATCAGGACTTTCTGAACGAGCAAGCGCTGTCATGCCTCCTGCCGATCTGTCTGCTATCAAGAGCGAGCTTGCCTCAACAATTGGACGTGACGTCAGCGAACAGGAAGTCGCCTCTTTCAATATGTATCCCAAAGTCTTCACAGACTTTGCCGCCGCCCATGATCTTTATGGGCCGACCAGCGCGCTATCAACACTAGTCTATTTTTATGGCATGAAAACCAGTGACGAAGTGTTTGTTGAAATAGAAAAAGGCAAGACACTAGTAATTCGCTGTCTGGCGGTCGGTGACGTCAATGACAAAGGCATGAAACGTGTCTTTTTTGAACTGAACGGTCAGCCTCGCTCCGTAGCGGTACCCGACAGACTACATGGCGCAAGCGCGTCTGCAGTTCGCTCCAAGGCAGAACCTGGCAACCCTAACCAGGTGGGTGCACCGATGCCCGGTGTTGTCTCAACCGTCAATGT
>CAYGSW010000469.1:0-3002 GCA_964352535.1 uncultured Granulosicoccaceae bacterium
CGATAGTCATTGTCTAAGCAGGCTATCTTGTTGTTGTTCTCACTAGTAGTCCGTCCAGCTCATAAAGTAGGATGCAGAGCGATCAGGGGTATTCCCAACAAGGCGCATTCGTTCAGGCGTCGCTTGCGCACGTCAAACGAATGCAACGCGGGTGGGGACGCGCCTGAGCGCTCCCTTCGGGCGACTTTGGCAGCCGCTGCACCCGCGTTGTCTTATAACAGCGTCCCTGCTGCCTAAGAGTGATCACGCTATCTGATGGTAACTTTTTCACACTGACTGCAGGTTAGTCTTTTGCACGACAGCGTCCTTACTGCCGTTGGTTCATGCACTACTTAGAAGGACTACGCTGTATTATCCGCAGGGTCGCAGCTTGCTATGGTAGAGATCCTTCAAAACGGATCGTCGATTTGCGGAACAACAGGTAGGTGAAGTTGCTCTCGTGTACGGTCCCGTACCCACGGTGGTGTGGGCGGACGGCAGAGGCAACCCAGCCTGCGACTCGAGCTCGATACATTGACTGCTAGCCGCAGCCTCAAGATACTGCGCGATGAAGGTTTGCTCCAACAGGGGGCTGCGCTTTCGCAACCCCGCCCCGCCATTTGTCTTGCTATCGCCTGTTGGTCACCACCATGTCCAGGCGTGAGGGGTACACAGTGTCGTTGGGATCAAGAACGTCGATGTTCATCGTCAGTGTTCGGCTCGCACCGGGTGCGAGGTCGTCGAACATGCCACGCTGCGACATGCGCAGCGCACCGTCATCCGACACGGCTACGTAACTGCCATCGACGAACCCGTGGAAGCCACGCACTCGTAAGCCCTCGCCGCTGTCGTTGGCGAGCACGTTGCCGATGACTTCCCAGGGAGCGCCTAGATTCACTGAGAAGGAATCGTCTTGAACCGTGGTGACGCCGTTGTCTCTGTTATTTGTTACTACGAATCTCATCACCGCTGATGCCTGGGCACCTTTGCTATCGGTGGCCTGGTAGGGCACAGAGAGGGTGCGGCTCGTTCCAGGCGCGAGATCGTCGAACCGGCCGCGCTGCGACATACGAACCGCGCCGTCCTCTCCCAGCGCCACGTAACTGCCATCGACGAACCCGTGGAAGCCTCGCACTCGCAGGCCCTCGCCGCTGTCGTTGGCGAGCACGTTGCCGATGACCTCCCAAGGAGCGCCGAGATCCACGGCGAAGGTGTCCGCTCGCGCAATGGGCGCACCGTCTCCGGCAATCGGCACACCGTCGCAGTCGTCAGGCAAGCCCCACGGGCCCTGCATGCGAGCGACGAAGCGAGTGCCGGTCTGCGAGCTGATCGACGCCTGGAAATCGCACATGGCCTGCTTGGCGGTGCTTGCCAACGGCTTGGCCGTCATCTCGTCGATGATGCGCGCGATGACATCCAGATCGGTCTCCATGAGTACGTGATACAGCATTGCGGCCATCAGACCGTGTGATGAGGGTGCGCCGTCGATCTGTTGCCTGTCGCTAGCGGCAAACCACGTCGTCCACTCGTAACCGAGCTCCTCCCACAATTCGAGGCCCTTCAAAAGGTCGCCCGGTATACCGACGCGTAACGCATCGTCGCCGCCGAAGTGGTGAAACGCAATGCCTGCCATTAGATGGGGCATGAGCACCGTGTTCGTTGGCCAGGTAGCCCTGCCGTAAAACGGTTCGGAACGACCCCCTCGGGCCATCTCATAGTAGATTATCCAGTGTCCTCGCTCGAGTGGATTGTCGGGATTGTCAAGCATGTCAGCGAGGAATCCGGGGGCTGCCTCTGCCTGAGTCTTGTTGCCGCAACCTGCGCCACAGCTTTCCCAGAATCCCACGACCTTCTTGCCCGGCCCGAAGTTGACGCCATCGTTGCGCCGATACACTTGATCGAAGTCGGACATGTTGGAGATTTTTTGATACAGCTCATCGACCTGTCGATACCACTCTGACCAGCGTCGAGCGGTGGAATCAGGAACGCGTCCCGTAGGAGCGAAGAGCGTGATCTGCTGGTTGGTCCAGGCCTCGGCCTGAACTTTACCCTTGACCAAGGTGTCTATCGTTGTAACGCCACGGTACTGTGCACTGGCAGTGGCGACGGGTCCGACGTACGAATCGTCGTCCCTGACCGAATCCTGAGCATCAATCGGTTGGCTGACTGCGATGGTCAGCGCCAGTACCCCACCCAGGCAGCTCGAAACTCGCTTCCATCGGCAGACGGTGGACGGATTGCCAGCAGGACTTTGCAAGCTTTCTGGGTTGGGTAATTCTGTTACGTTTTCCAATGTCGTTATAGCTCCATATGTCTGTACGGCGTAGAACACTGTCTCCCGAAAGGATGCAGACGAGCGTGCCAGCCTCGATGACGCGCTGCGCAGCACGCCGCGGAAGAGTTTATAGCAACTCGTCACAAAATGCAGTGGAGATGACGATTACTGTCAGGCCGCTGATCTCGACCACCAACCTGTCGTTGAACTATTCACACGGCACGCCAAGCAGGTGGTGGTCAAGTTTGATGGATGCTGGCAAGAGAATGCGAAGGTAAGTGATGAGTTAACGGACCCGGCTGCCGACCTTGTGGTGCTGTACGAAGATGATGCGTTAACGCAGTTCTTTGTTAAGGCCCTTCAGGTTGACGACTTAAGTTGGTAGAGAGAGCGGGTGTAAGGTGCGCAGATTTGTGCTCGCATGGACACAGAGCCTTGAGGCACTATTTCACTCCCCATCGAGCCATGCCGAAGCCGATAACACCAACGCTCACTCTCAATGAGAAAAAAATCGCGACTCAGATACGCGATAGAGCGGTGACAGCAGCTGCGTATTCTGGCCCAATCTGATCACTCAATCTGAAATAAAGTAATCACACAATATGGTTCTATCTGATCAGCGATTCTGGTTTTAAGTGATCACCCTTGGTTGTTAGCCAGAATCACTGATCACTTTCCAGAATCACTGATCATTTAATTCCAGAATCCTTCCCAACGCATTGTTGTTTTAACCCTTATTGGTACGCTG
>CAYGSW010000470.1:0-2999 GCA_964352535.1 uncultured Granulosicoccaceae bacterium
CGGTACTTATATACAGCTCTATAAGCTTCTGGACTCGAAATTTTATGCAACACTAGGGTTTAATCTGAGCAGACCCCCGAATGGAATCATCGCGTGGAATGCAAGCATTGCCAAAATGACTTATGTACTCGTCAGCCGTTGTTACTGAGTACGAATCCTGATGGTCAAGGTAGTGATTCTGGTTTCTCTACGGCGTATTTTTAGATAGCTTTCGGCCAATTGTTATATCCCTTGCCGCCACACTCTCAGCTACCTGACTCATACCACTATGGCAAACCACCCAGCCGGATGTTTTGTAATAGCAACTGTCACTATGTAACTGAATGCGACCACTGCAAGAACGCCACCAACAAACCGTACACGACGAGGACGAGAAAGCTTTAAAGCGATCATGCCAACTGCGATATAAATCAGCAGTGCGGTTATCTTTGCAGCAAGCCAGGGATGTGAAAGCGGATTCATCCCGGAAAGATAAAGTAGCATCACCGCCGATAACAACAACACGGTGTCGTTAGCATGTGGTGCCGTGCGCGCTAATTTACCACTCACCCATCGCGCGCCCGTTTGCAAGCCTGCGAATCGGAATACAAACCCGGTAATGGATAGGCATACAGCCGCAATGTGCAGATATTTTACAGTGGTGTAGTCCATGTATCTTGTTAGTCAGTCTTAGCCTGCTTACGATACGCCGTAGGCGTCTGCCCAAGGCGCTTCTTGAACGTTCGTGTAAACGCAAGATCTGATTCATACCCTACCCTACTGGCAACATCGTACAACGGCAGTTCTGTGTCGCTCAGTAGCTGACAGGCAAGCTGTATTCGCAGTTGAGTCAGGTACTCGAACATCGGTTGCCCCGTCAGATCTTTAAATCGCTTTGCAAAGCCTGCACGTGATAAACCCACTTGTGTTGCTAAAGAGTCGAGAGCCCATTGTTCTTCCGGCTTCTGATGAATAAGCTGTAGCGCGTTGCCGATGTATTTATCTGACAATGCCTTGATCAAGGGGGCGTCATCGTTACGCCCAAAGTTCATCCGAATAAGCTCAACAATAAGGACTTCGGTGAGACGGTTCACAACTATTTCAGTGCCTGGCCGCATGGACAGGTACTCGCGGCTTAAATAATCAAGGATTGATTTTAGCGAACCCAGCGATTGCATCTGCTCGTCCCGGATCACGACGATGTCGGGAAACAATGCTGACAACGGTGTTGTCAGGGTATTGTCAAACTTGCAGTAGCCGCACATCAGTAGCGTATTTGCGGGTATGTCGATTGATGCCTGCGCAGATAGATCACTACGAAGAACGTGCTCCCGCCCCGGCGCCAAAAAAACCAAGTCTCCCGGACCCAAGTGCTCCACCGTATCCCCTGAAACCAGCGAGCAGCCACCGCGCCGAATCTGATGGAAGCTGGCTACATCGTTTGCAGGGTACGTTTTGTCCCACGGCGCAGCCAACTGGTCACAGAAATACACCGTGCCCGTTACCCGCAAGGCACGAAGCACATCGCTAAGCACATCAGAAAACACAATAGTCTCCCGCAAAGACAAAATATTAGACGATCAGTATATCAATGATCGACTATCAGATACTGTTTGAGAGCAAATGAGACCTTAATATTATCCAACTGAAACGCAACACCCACCCACCAACGAGGCTTCCATCATGAACAATATCGAGATTTACACAAAAAGCTACTGCCCATTTTGCCGTAACGCGAAAACCTTGCTCGATTCCAAGGGCTTGAGTTACCGAGAGATCGAGATCTCAAGCAGCTCAGCACTTCAGCAGGAAATGCAAGATCGTAGTGGTCGTCGAACGGTGCCGCAAGTCTTTATCAACAATCGCCACATTGGTGGCAGCGACGATTTGGCAGCGGCCGATGCTAACGGAATTCTCGATGAGCTTATCAGCTTGCCCTCCGCGGCCAGTGCATAGCGATTCGATAGTCCAAAACACGCCACCAATATAACCCGTAGTTCCTAACCCTAACCCTCAAAGAGACTGATCTAATGCACGCAACTACACAACATTTCGAAGCAAACCCAACAACTCATAACGCCGCCAGCACACCACTGGGACAGACTCTGACACGCGTTGGCGACCATGCCATAGTTGGTTCGACAGCACTTGTATTGCTCTGGATTGGTGCCATGAAATTCACCGCGTATGAGGCTGGTGCCATTGAAGGGCTCGTTGCATCCAGCCCACTAACAGCATGGCTTTACGACGTCTTGAGTCTGCAGGGCGCATCGAATCTAGTCGGTACCATTGAAATTATCACTGCATTTACTTTGCTTGCAGGGATTAAATATCGCGCGGCTGCAATCGCTGGCGCTCTGGCAGCTGTCGCCACCTTCACCGTGACACTCAGCTATCTGTTTACAGCGCCTGGCTGGGAAGCAAGTCTGGGTGGGTTTCCGGCATTATCGGTCGTACCTGGACAATTCCTGCTCAAAGACGTCGTCTTGTTATCAGTGGCCGTTCTCTTGTTAGGCAAGGCTTTTAGCAGACAAGACTAAAAGCTCAACGGTGATCCAATCATTGGCAGGCTGAATAACTGGTTCAGAGAAACCAGACTCAGCCTGCCAATAAATCATGTTTCAGAACCGAAGACACCTTCGAACAAATCAGACAGCTCTTCTACACTTTGTAGCCCCACCACTGTCTGCAAGTGCTTTCCCTTTTCGTCGAACAACAGCAGGGTAATTTTCTCAGCTTGATGCTTTTCCTGAAGCTGACGTCCTCTAGTCGTGGTTATGTCTGCAAGCCGAAAATCGACGGAGTCGAATTGTTCCAGCGCCTTGGATGTGCGTGATTTTAGGTTTCGACAAACAGGACAACTCGGATCGTGTATTTAAACAACCATTGCCCTGACTGCACCAATCTCTGACAAATCATGCAGTGTACGCTGCCGTTTGTCATAGGTTGCCAGGGCACCTGCACTACACTAGTAGTCCGTCAACCCGAAATATTAGGATTCAGCGGGCCTGTCTGCGTCC
>CAYGSW010000471.1:0-2964 GCA_964352535.1 uncultured Granulosicoccaceae bacterium
CGCTGCACCCGCGTTGTCTTTGCTCGAAGTGCGCAAGCGACGCCTTCGCAAAGTCTTCTTGTTGCAACGGCTGCCAAAGCCGCTGCATCCTACTTTATGAGCTAGCCGGACCACTAGTTTTCTGTGACCGCACCTGTGTCCGCATCGTCAGAGGGCGTGCTCAGCCCAGCGGCTTCCAGTACCGTTCGAGCCCGTTCGCCCAGCATCCATTGCAGAAATGCCCGGGCATCTGCGTCTGCACTTTTCAGGCTCACGATCGTGTGTTCCACGGGTTGATAAGTCGCTTGCGGCAGGGCAAGCGAAACAATACCCTCATGGTAGGCGTAGACCAGTGATTGCGGCACGATAGCGATATCAACAGCGCCACTCAGAACAAACTGTAGGGTTTGCGCAGCGTTTTCAGCGGCTAATAATTGTTGTGCGGCTACTGGCCACATTCCAGCTGATTCGAGCGCTGCCTTTGCGGCCCGTCCGTAGGGAGCATGGGCAGGATTGGGAATCGCAACGCGCAATGGGTTCTCCCTATCCTGCAGTCCAGTGGCCAGAGTCTCCAACGACAGAGTGTCACTCAACGGACTGTTTGCCGCTACCACCAGGTGCAATTCTCCGGTGGCATACACCTGCGGGATGGAGGTCAGTAGCGCTGCCGGAAGTCGTTCGATACTCTGCCGATCTGCTGAGAGAAACAGCTCGAACGGTGCACCGTTGATAATCTGTGTGCTGAGTAGACCAGAGGAGGCAAAACTGACTCTGGGTGCCTTCTGTCCTGTGTCTTTTGTGTAGTTTTCGACAAGTTCTGGCCACAAACTACGCAGACTGGATGCGGCAGCCAACAGGGGAGCTTGTCCTGCGCGTAAGGGTAAGCTTGCAGCCAGCAGTATTACTAATACAATAGATCTACCTGTTGGCGACCATGCACCGCGTTGGATCGTCTTTTGTTTTCCTCCCTTGACTCTCATCACATGCAAAAAAACACTGGCCTGAAACGACTGCGCTTGGCAGGAGTTTACGCGTTTAAAGGTCTTGTCGCAGCAGCCAGGCATGAAGCGGCATTCAGACAGGAACTATTTCTTGCGGTGATTTTCATACCGCTTGCCCTGAGCCTGGATATTGCGCCCACAGAGCGTGTCATTCTTGTGCTGGTCACCGTGCTTGTGTTGCTGGTTGAGTTGCTGAACAGCGCTGTCGAGGCGGTGGTCGATCGCATCGGCACGGACTATCACGAATTATCCGGACGAGCCAAGGATATGGGCGCAGGGGCTGTGTTCGTGAGTCTGGCCCTGTGGATTTATGTGTGGTGTGAGATTGTGGTTTTCGGGCTGTGGCTCAGTGGCAATACCTGACTACCATGAGCTTGCATAAAAAATAAATCATGCAGAGTTTCAGCGATGCATTGCGCGAGGCCGTGACGCTGGTCGTGGAGTTCGATGGGGCACTGCGAGAGATCATTCTCTTATCGCTGCAGGTGAGCCTGTCTGCTGTATTGATCGGGGCGTTGATTGGCATGCCGTTAGGAGCATGGCTGGCGGTTACGAAATCCCGTCTGCGCGGTGTGCTCATAGCGCTCACCAGTACCTTGATGGGATTGCCACCCGTCGTTGTCGGGCTGGTGGTCTATCTGTTGCTGTCAAACGCGGGTGCCCTGGGGCCGCTGCAGTTGTTGTACACACCCACCGCCATGATCATTGCCCAGAGCATTCTGGTTACGCCCATTCTCATAGCCCTCACACGCCAGACGCTCACTGTCCTCAATGATGAGTATCACGATCAATTAAGCCTGTTGGGTGTGGGCACCTATGGCAGATTAAAGACACTGCTCTGGGAAGGTAGACACGGTTTGCTAACGGCATTTCTGGCAGGTTTTGGTCGCGCAATCGCCGAGGTGGGTGCAGTGATCATTGTGGGCGGAAACATCAATCATGTGACACGAGTGATGACCACCGCGATAGCACTGGAGACATCAAAGGGCAATCTTGCTCTGGCATTGGGTCTGGGTATTGTGCTGGTTGGCATAGCTCTTGTCGTCAATACCCTTGTGCTGCTTCTGGGGGCATCAGTGCGAACACGCACCGCAGCTTCGTCGATGGCCTGAATGATGAACACAGCTGCTTCGGTGGATGTTTCCAGTGACACGGTTTGTCCTGTCAGTGCGCATGATCTTCGACTTAGTCGTGCCGGTCGAGAGCTACTGAGCGTCTCATTCGTTGAATTTGGCAGGCTTGATGATGCACCGGCCTGTTGTACCGTGATTGTGGGTCCCAACGGGGCCGGCAAGTCTGTGCTGGTCAGGGCCTTGTGCAATTTGCTGGTACCTGACAGTGGGCGAGTGGAGTGGGCAGGGCGCAGCCCAGATGCCACACGCAGACACCGAGTCGGCTTGATGCTGCAGAAACCGGTACTGTTGCGCCGCAGTGCTCAGGCTAACCTTATCTATGCACTACGATATTGTGGGCACGATCGACAGGATAGCGTGCGTATCAGCGAGGATGCTCTTGAGCGGTCGGGGCTTGCCGATATCAGCAATGTACCGGCCCACCGCCTGTCGGGTGGTGAGCAGCAAAGGCTGGTACTGGCACGCGCGCTGTTGCTAAAACCCGATATTCTCTTTCTGGATGAACCCACTGCAAATGTTGATCCTGCATCCACTCTGGTTATCGAAAAACAACTGCGGCTGGCCGTTGATGGAGGGCTGAATGTTGTGCTTATCAGTCATGATCAAGGGCAGGTGAAACGCATGGCTGATCGTGTGCTTCTCATGCACAAAGGCCATATCGTAGAGCATACCGATCGACAGACATTTTTCGATCGTCCGGCTGATCAGCTGACACAACGCTGGATAAATGGAGAATTGCTTGTCTAGTTGCAACTGCTTAGGGCAATATCTAGTGTAGTGGAACATATAAAACGTCCATTCAGAGCCACTCAAAAGCCGCTATTCAAGGCGGCGTTCGCAGGCGATATCGG
>CAYGSW010000472.1:0-2949 GCA_964352535.1 uncultured Granulosicoccaceae bacterium
GAACAACTATTCACCTCAATTGACGAGAAAATCTGACTAAAAATCTCACACTCTCTCCTCGATCGTTATTCTCGGACAGCCTCCTAGATACGCGTGACGCATTGAGCCTGTGAGGGAATGCTGCGCTACACAGTAGGCGCTTCAGAGTAGATAAGACATAATGTTTCACCGAGGGGAAGTGCTTGAGGCGTTTCGAGTTGGCACACGCTTGTCGGGTATCAGCAGAGCTGCCCGGGTGGTATGAGCATTCATCGATCTTTTTCGACGACTGCAATATTTTTTATTTAAAGCAGGCTGTTTCAGGCAATCGATAGCGCTTGGGGTGTGGCAAACTAGCTAGCCCTGCGCCACTGACTTCAGATCTATTCCAGCGGATGATGCCCGATAAAACACCTGATCTATTTCTGCCGCCGTTGAGCGAGTATCAGTTCAGTTCTGAAGCCAGACTGTGTTTGAACGAATGTTCGCAGTGTTTGGACGATATTCTGGATGCGCTACCCGAGCGAGATCATCAGCTGTTCCGATTGCGGCTGCAGCGCTGGTTCCAGAATCTGCACGACGGGCTTGCCCCGGTATACGGCCATCGCAAGGACTTCAACGAGTTTGTCCAGAGGCTGATTGAGAGTATGGCAAGGGCATTTGTAAACAGGCCAGACGCGCTCAAGCTTCTGGACATGAAGCGCGACTTGCAACCTGACTGGTTTCAGCATGAAAACATGATGGGTTACGTTTTCTATGTAGAACAGTTTGCAGGCAAACTGACGGGGGTAAGTGACCACATAGACTATCTGCAGGAGTTGGGAGCCAATTATATCCATCTGATGAAAGTCATGCAGTCACGTGAAGGTGAGGATGATGGAGGTTACGCCGTAATTGACTATGGCACTGTCGACAAATCGTTAGGTACAAACGCTGATCTGCAACAGGTGTGTACGGACTTGCGCAGCCACAATATGTCGCCGTGTATTGATCTGGTCCTTAACCACTGTGCCAGTGAGCACCAATGGGCAGAAGCTGCCAAAGCCGGTGATGAGCATTACCAGAACTACTTCTATATGTTTGATGATAGGGTTCTGCCGGACGCTTTTGAGCAGACGCTGCCCGAGGTGTTTCCCGATTTTGCACCTGGCAACTTCACCTTTAATAAAGAGAGTGGCAAGTGGGTCTGGACGACGTTCAACCATTTTCAATGGGATCTGAACTGGTCTAACCCAGAAATTTTTCTGGAAATTGTGGATGTCATGTTCCAGCTGTCCAACCTGGGTGTTGAGGTGTTTCGTCTGGATGCGGTGGCGTTCATGTGGAAGCGCCTTGGGACTGATTGCCAGAATCAGGAGGAAGTCTTTGATCTGATGCAAGCGCTTCGCACCTGTTCTCGTATAGCCACACCGGCGGTAGCGCATAAGGCAGAAGCCATTGTGGCGCCTGATGATCTGATACGGTATTTCGGGGTAGGGCGACATCATGGAAAGGTCTCCAATATTGCCTACCACAATTCCCTAATGGTGCAGTACTGGAGCGCTTTAGCAAGCCGCGACACGCGACTCATGACACACGCCCTGGCAGAATTTCCGCGAACACCCAACTCCATTGCCTGGGCGACCTATCTGCGTTGCCATGACGATATTGGCTGGGCCATTGCGGACGATGATGCCACCGCCGTAGAGCTGGATGGTTTTGCTCATCGACGCTTTCTTTCGGATTTCTATGTTGGTGAGTTTCCCGGTAGCTTTGCACGCGGGGTGGTGTTTCAGCATAATCTGGTAACGGGTGATCGGCGCATCAATGGGAGTCTTGCCAGTCTTGCCGGGCTGGAAAAAGCGCGTGAAGAAGGCAATGAGCATTATATGTTTCTTGCCATTGAGCGGATTCTGCTTGGGCATGCGCTCATTTGTGGTTTTGGCGGTATGCCGCTTCTCTATATGGGGGATGAGCTGGGTCTGCTCAATGACCATGGTTATACAACGGTACCGGAGCATGCTGGCGACAGCCGTTGGGTGCACCGTCCCGCCATGAACTGGTCACTGGCTGAGCGGCGCAACGAGCCCGGAACCATAGAGGCGCGGTTGTTCAGTGGCGTGCGGGCCATCACACAAGCCAGGCGTCGCACACAACAACTCAGTGCCCGTTATGACACTGATATCGTTGATCTGAAGCATGCGCATGTATTTTCCAACATTAACCGCCACCCGGTTGGCAGTCTGGTCGGGCTTTACAATTTCACCGAACAAATGCAGCTCGTAAAAGTGGATGACTTGCCTGACGTCGCCTCCTTACGGCTATTTGATGAACTTGAACAACACCAGCTTGTGGTTGATGACGGTCATATTCAATTAAGTCCGTATGGACGTCTCTGGCTAAGCTGACAGGCCCCTAAAAAAAATTTTAATGACATCAACACCCGATCGGCATGCGTTTCTCGGTTGCGCGGCAGCGTTCACAGTGACTCTCATCTGGGCTACCTGGCTTGTGGCCAGTCGCACCGGTGCTCAGTCTGCGCTTACGCCCTATGATCATGCGGCGCTGCGTTATGGTGTTTCTGCCATAGTCTCATTACCATTGGTACTGTATTTCAAGCCGTGGCGCACCCTGTCTTTCAAGCGCATCGCCGTGGTCAGTTTTCTGCTGGGTCCACAGTACATACTGGCGGTTTTTTTTGGTTTCGAATTTGCACCAGCTGCGCACGGAGGCATATTCATGAACGGTGCCTTGCCTGCCATCACGTTGTTGATTTCGTGGATATGGCTAAATGACAGTGCACACCGATGGCAGCTTGTTGGTGTTGTCCTTATTTTTGCCGGTACCTGTCTGGCTGCTGCTGACGCGTCTGCCTTGTCGATGGTCGGTGCCTGGTTTGGTGACATTCTATTCATCATCGCCGGTATCTTCTTTGCTGGCTATCTGGTAGTGGGACGGCTATGGAACATCACTACCATGCAGGTGCTACTG
>CAYGSW010000473.1:0-2943 GCA_964352535.1 uncultured Granulosicoccaceae bacterium
TGGAGTTTTTGATGTTGTTGTCTTTGTGGTTTTTTTTGTGGATGTGGATGTGGGTGACCATCCCGAAGTAGACATGGAGTGCCCGCCTGGGCCGCCTGCATCATGTCGAAATTCAACGTCCAGCACTTTTCCGTCGATGGTGATCGTACCGTGATCGTTCTCACTTCTCAGCCGAGTAATTGACTCTGTGCTCAGCGTTTCGCCTTTGAGCGTGTGGTTGAATATCGCTCCTTCATCACCAGCCGAATCTGTTGCATTCACCTGTGTATCGAGGTAGTGGCCCACCTCTTCTGTGAATACATCCTGCTCGGTAGCAGTACCACGCAGGGACTCATTAATAAAAATGGTATTGGAATCGGCGTGAAAAGCGCCGGCAGCTCCACCAAGATCAGCAGTTGAAGCGTACTTGACGTCTGGAATCCAGCCAAAATCGTTCTCCAGCGCTCTTTGACGAAAGCTCTCTGCAGCTCTCCTGTCGTAGTTAGAACCAAAGGCGGTGGACATTAACTGATGAAATTCGTGCGGGGACTCTGCGCTGAAACGAATGCTTTCACGAAAGGACTGACTGGCGCTTTCGTTCTGTCGCGATGCTTCAGCTTTCGCAGTGGATTTCTGCCACGTCGCGCCCGATACGGACTGATTTCCAAACTGCATGTGAAGTCTCCAAAACTGTAAATTGGACGCACTTCTCACGCTAGCAGACAGCGAAACTTTTAAATATTGGGGGAAGCCCTAACATTGCAAGATTGCAATAATTCAGAGTAATACAAGCACATCAGATACTGAGCTTAAAAGGTGATCGAGTGGCAGACTAAACCTCATACCAGCCATAATCAGGCTACTAATTTCAATCACCATCAACCTCATTACAGCGCTCGTTCCGCGATTTCTGAGATACTATAAACAAGTGATTATTGCTTATTCCCAAGCCATTGACTGAAGAGAAAGCCTTATTTTTCATAGTCTGTCCGAGCAGCTATGAAGCTTTCAACACCGCCATAACTTTCTGGACATTGACTGGTGCCATGCAGCTGGTCGCCCGTTCGTGATCGAGCGAAGGTGCAAGGGTTGGAGCCGTTGATCTAACGGGCTTAGGTGTTATTGCGCTTCACATTCAACGTGCGTGGCCTGGTCCCTGATCAAAGGATGCAACTCGTCCCCGTATTGTTCAAAAAACGCCCTTGTCTGGCTGATCTCGGTATTAGCTCTCTCAAGTGCCGACGCCCTGTCAGCTTCTGACAAACCTGATCTAGAACGGATAGCTTCCTCAATCGTCGGTAGAATCGCAGCAAGGTATTCATCAACTGAGGCTTTGAATTGAACAGACGTGTCTTGATAGTCAGCAAGATACTGGTTTACTGAGCGATCCGTACTCACTGATTCCACCAAACCAATATCAGTATCGGAATAAATGTAGGGGTGCTGTATCTGACCCTCTAACCCTGTCATTTGTGTGCCATCAAACTGAGCGAACCTGATGAGCAGCATGTTTTCGCCGGGGAAATTAGCACTGGTGGATTTCCGGTAGGAAATTGACCAGCCTGGAGTTCCTGCTTCAGGTATTTTTTTATAAGAGTAACCGATGGTGTTCACCGCATTGTCGGATGACAAGTGCCTGGTGAACACAGTAATGGCACGAGCACCTGGTGACTGCAGCGAGGCAGCAGAGCGGCTTGCGCAGCTAGCCCGATCTGTCTCAGCTTGTGCACCACTACCAGGGACTACGCACCAGGTTTGAAAGGAGCCTCGCACACGAGTTGGGTCGTCCTCCCACCTGACAGGATAGGCTTGCATTCCATCACCAATGGCGGCCTCAGTTGTGGCTGACAGCAAGCACTGATACGACGCTTGATCAGAGGCCGAGCTAAAGGCGAGAGAACTGAGTATGGACTCAGGATCAATGATTTCGGCGGAGTTTTCTGTCGTGTCTTGCATAGCGGATGACTCAGTAGAACTACTGCACGCTGGCAGTAACAACAGTATCGGAAGGACAAAAACAAGGTTGCCGGCTGATTTTTGTATATTCTTAATCCATTGAGTACTAATCATGTGAGTACTTATCATGGCTTTCTTTGGCTCTCTTCCATTGACACCGCCGAGCGTACACTATTTTTCGGAAATTTCAGTTTACGCCGCCAGTGCTATTGGATCATCCATGATGGCCACATTGCGAAAGTTGCTGTTGAATTCTTCCAGGCTGAGAACTGTAAAGCCGTCGCTGCTACCATCCCCAGTGGCACTGTCTGAACCCCATGGGTTGTACACAACAACCTCCCATTCACCGGCAGCATTTTGCCGAACTTCGGTGACCACATAAGCATGGTTACTGATAATTCCGGTTCCAAGATCAGCTTTTTTGGCTTGCTCTGTGGTCAGGGAGCTAGCCGTCACACTTTGATCGTTGGCTAGTGCTTGTTGTAGTTGCTCTGGTGTGAATGATGAAGGTACGCCAGTGGTGAAAGATGACTGGCCTGTAATTTCTGCAAGTGCTACGTGGGCCCACCCACCAACAGTTTCCTGATAACCACCATTTGCTTGAGCGTAGGCTTTTTCTATTATCGCTACCCACAGCTCTGGATCACTTCCACCAGTATTGGTTTCGGAATAAAGCGTGTTGTCTGTTCCAACGTATACCGGGAAATCATCATCAATGGTAACGTCTCCTAGCTCTCCTTGGAAATGTACCGTGTAAGTTCCGTTGCCGTTATCGGTAATCAGTTGCTCCAGAAACTCTGGGTTATGTTCTGCGATACTTGCAACTGCAGCCATCAGGTAACAGTTGCCGATGTATCCTTGCTGAACGTCGGTCAAACTTGCCCCGTCAACAAACACTTCGCCATCAATATCGCTGTATTCACCGAGAACAACAATAGGATTTCCTTCATCGTCCACACCATAGTCAGTAACAAGCGCAGGGTCATCCAGCTCTACTTCCAGACCAAG
>CAYGSW010000474.1:0-2886 GCA_964352535.1 uncultured Granulosicoccaceae bacterium
AAGTTTTTTTAACGAAACACACCACCAACGAAACCTTTTATGGCAAGACATAGTGCTCAGCCTTTTCTTTGTATGTCTGGCAAGTCTTTTTTTTATACCGGCGAAGGCATTAGCGAACGACCCATTTGTTCCAGGCGACGGGGTCTATGACAGCGACACAGAAGTTACTTACAAAGAGTATTGGGTAAGCCACGATTGGTTCACTGGAGTCGATCGTTGCAATGGTACGTCACAGAGGCCTGTATTTTTTATAGAGCCACTCAGTGGGGCTGACTCTCCCTGCCAAATGTTCTTTGACATTGATGATGATTTCTCCAACGCGGTAAGAGCCGAAGTCTATTTGGATATCTGGCGCGGACGTGTAAATTCTGCCATTCGTTTTAATTTGAATGGAGGAATCACGCGCCAGCCGGATGTTGGCGAGGAATGGAGCCGCACTCCCTATGTAGGCGATATCCCATTGAGTGAACTGGTCACTGGCACCAACGTTTTGAACTTATGGCGACAAGGACCGCCATATCATGTACACGATATTGCGATTCGCATTTACTACACCACATCCAACCCACTCATTAACAGCTCGGCTGTTCCGAGAGAAGCGCCAGATGCTTTTCTGGTATCGATTGAAGACGACAACAATACGGTGTCTGATCTTTCATCGAATGGCGTGCTCTCAATCGACAACGACAAGTTGACCCTGACAGCCTTTGCGTCAGGTGATGCAAGGTTTCTAGAATTCCATGCATTCTACGATGGCTACGATGAGGACAATGATGGGCTGACTCGTGATTGGCACAATCGCGGCCGCAACAACTGGTATCCAGGCGGAAGGATGTCGAATCCTGACGGAACTGATGGAACTATCGATCACATCGGTACCGTTAGAGTGAGTGGTGCCGGAATATATTCCATTGATTGGGATATCCCTTACATACCAGCACAATCTGGTGTCAGGTTTAAAGTTAGAGTGCTCAGCTTGAATCGGGATGTAAAGGATTCTGCTGGTGGTGCCACCGCCGAGTTTGAACTCAGGAGACAGACTACTAACGTTCAGACCTTCACTATCCCTGATTTTGAGGATGGGATTCTGCATCACAACGGTCTTTTTCCAGACACGCTTGATAGAGAGATAACTCTTCCACAGGATTTAAGTATTTATGACGAAGCAATCATAGTAGCTTCTTACTGGGAACGTCCTTTTCTATCCATCAATAATAACCCCGATATCGCTTCTTTCGAGGATGATGAGGATGACTGGAAGTTGTCGGTCAGGGATGTGCCGATTTCATATTTTCAAGGGGGCACTAATTTACTGACTTACAAATATAACAGAGGGTTTGGTGAGTTTATCGAAAAGCCAGGCCCTATGATTGTGTTACGAGGTCCAGCCGCGGCGGGCCCAGTGGCCCCGTTGGCTGTAAACGACACTTATCAGCTCGTTGCCGATAACGCATTTTCAGTAGGTGAAGCGACGGGTGTTTTAGCAAACGATACCGATGCAAACGGCGATACGCTCAGTGCTCTGCTGGTTAACGATGTCAGCAGCGGCACCCTGGTTCTGAATGAGGATGGTTCATTTACCTACTCGCCTACCACCGGCTTTACTGGCACTGATACGTTTACGTATGTTGCCAACGATGGTACAGCCAGCTCAGTGGAACCAGCCGTGGTAACTTTAACTGTGGAGGCAGACCCGAACATTCCGTTACTCGTTGTTGTCGCTGATTCCTACCAGACCAGTCACGATACGACACTGACTGTTGATGCTCAGACTGGTGTACTGGCCAACGATACAGGCCCCGGCACTATCACGGCCGTCCTGGTGCAGGATGTAGCCAACGGTGCATTGACTTTGAACGAGGATGGCTCGTTCACCTATTTACCAGTTGTCGGCACGGGTGGTGTCGAGACTTTCAGTTATTTCATAACCGACGGCGAGACACAGTCGGCGGTGGTAGATGTAACGATTACCGTTGTTGGCCCGCCGGGGGCAGACACAGACTTTCTGGTGCATCTTGAATTCGATGATGATCAGGATCCCAGCATTGCACTCGATAGCAGCGTCAATGGCAATAATGGGTTAATCAGTGGTGCTACGTACGTAGAAGAATCTCCTGATTCATCAGCCGGATCTCTGGCGTTCGATGCCAATGATTCTGTGGATTTGGGGGCGCTGGATGTTAATGGGCCTGGTTTGACAGTCGCATCCTGGTTCAAGGCTGATTCGTTCCCAGGTAGTGCTCGTGATCCGCGCATTGTCTCCAAGGCCTCAGGCACTGCGGCCAACAACCACATATTCATGTTGAGCACCATTCGATCAGGTAGTGAGACATTGTTGCGAGCAAGAATCCGAGTGAACGGTGTGACCACGACACTGATTGCTGATTCAGGCTCACTGGCTACCGATGTCTGGTATCACGCCGCACTGGTCTATGATCGGTCAACACTTAAGCTTTACCTGAATGCGCAGGAAGTTGGCAGTGTGGCATTGAGTGGCCCGGTGGATCAGGACAACAGTGTCCCGGTAGCCGTTGGCTCACAACCGGGTGGTGGCAGTCGAAATTTTGATGGCACTATTGATGATGTGCGCATACTGCAGCTAGCGTACAGCGAAATAGAACTGCAAACCATCGTAGATGAAGCGCAAAACCCAGGACCCGGTGACAACAGCTTGCCGGTCGCTAATGACGACGCCTTCAACATCTTCAATGTGATTGCTGGTCAACCGATCGAAATCGCCGCCGCTTTTGGTGTACTGGCAAACGATACTGATACCGATGACGATACGCTAAGCGCACTGCTGGTTAACGATGTCAGCAGCGGCACCCTGATTCTGAATGAGGATGGTTCATTTACCTACTCGCCTACCACCGGCTTTACTGGCAC
>CAYGSW010000475.1:0-2858 GCA_964352535.1 uncultured Granulosicoccaceae bacterium
CACGAACACAGACAGGCTCGCTGAAACCTAATATTTCGGGTTGACGGACTACTAGATGCATCTCCTCACCTTTTAAACCACCCGCCAGCAAGCTGCAACTGTCGGGTGGATGAGGTTTTTTACAGCGCTGCGATCTGAGCCCTCATACGGGCAAAACGTGCCGCCACGGCTGCTGCATCGGTCATGGAGACATGCGCACTGACCATTGTTTCAAGATCGTTAAATTCCTTGAGCAGTTCGGCGACCCGCTCGTCACCGACGCGTGACTCAACCTTGGCTGATACTGATTTCTGATTTGCAACCAGTGAATCAAGCTCGGCGACTGCCTTGAGCAAGAACGGAGAAATCTCGTAGGTGTGCTCCATGCGGGCAGTGCCGCCATCAGCGATAACTGTGCGCAGTGATCGGCCAAACTTATAGGTACGGCTGTGTGGCAAAAAAGAGCCCTTGGCGCGTTTGTAGCGAATCTTCAGTAAATCCTTAGCAGCGCCATCGGGGCGCAACGAATATCCCGAGATCTCCTGAGCATTCTTGATACCCATCTCTTCAAGAGCGGGATAGGATTGCAGTTGTTTTGCGACTGACAATGACATGACGTTTTCCTCGTTTATTTGTGAATGAAAAAACATATATAAGCCTATATCGGCTTGATTGCGTGCAATATAAGCTTCTTACATGCCTGTTCAACCACTGAACTGGAAAAACTCCTTGCGTCTAATAGATCGAATCGATCAACGCGTTGCTGAGCTCTGGCGTAAACCCCATTACAGCGTGGGTCTACCCGCAGCAATGGCCGTTATCCGGCTCTCAAACAATACTTGCTGGTCACCATTATTCACAACGTTATCAACGCGTTCGATGTCCACAGCAAAGTCTGATGCACCCGCCAACCGTGCTTTTTCCATGACAAGTGCTGTTGCTGTCTCAATCGCAGCCTCCACCCCTTGCTCAAGGTCTGCGTATTCAACAGGCCCCTCTGGAAATAACACACAGACCCGTTTTCCACCCGCAGGGTTGATAACGATGACGTGCTCCTGACGTATCGTGCCCACAACAGCGCCAAGTGCGTTGGCAACATGTCCGAATTCTGGCACATGCAATCGTGTCCCCAGAAACGTCGCCATTGCGGGGTAATAGCCTGCCACTGGCGCGCCCAGTCCCACCACCGAAATGCTCAACCGTGGCACCAGTGAAAAGGGAACAGCGTCTGTGATGCGAAAGCTCCGTTCAATCAGTGTCCTTTGCGAATCAGTCAAGCGTTCACCAGATGTACCGCTGAGTGCATCCACCAGCGCCAGCGATGTCAACTGTGAAACCTGACGAGTGACAGCCTCGGCAAACTGAAGCTCATTGTCGTAGCTCGCACCCAGATTATCCCGGCTGTAGCGCATCAGCAACTGCGCTCCCAGCTTTGCTGCCTGGGCTGACCAGCTTGTCTGCAAGCCCAGTAAATGACTCGCATCGGTGGGTGTGAAACCTGCTCGCATAACGACACCGCGCTGCTCAAGTCGATGCAGGGCACGTTCGAGTGTCTGATCCTTGAACAGCCTCTGCAGGGCAACAGGACCCTTGGCGAGTTGATCAAAAAGCTCCTGTTGCTGATAGGACAAGTTGTCAGGAGTCGAGACATGAGTCATGATAAACTGTGCGCAGTGGGTGGTACTGAGGGGCAAAGCAAGCTGCGCTTGCAGCTCTGCCAGACATTCAGGATGCTGATGCACTAGCAGACTCAATGGAACAACACGGTTCGGTCCAATCGACAACTTGCGTGTCTCACGCTCGTACAACACTGCGCTGTCGCCGCCAAGTCCGTAGGTGCGTACATCAATGGCTTTGACCATTGTTCGCCAGCCACCCACTGTCGCCCCATCAGCGCTCAGACGTGGCTTGCCGTTTGTAATCAGTGCAATGTCTGTCGTCGTACCTCCCATATCTGACACCAGTAGCTCATCGTCAGCGCACAAGAACATGGCGCCAACAACACTTGCTGCAGGACCACTGAGGATGGTTTCTACCGGATATTGGCGTGCCATGGTCTCGCTGATAAGAGAACCATCACCCTTTACAACCATCAAGGGTGCGTTGATAGCTTGTTCATCAAGCAGATTCGCGGCAGCATCAAGCAACAACGATAGCATCGGGATCAGCCGCGCGTTAAGCAAAGCGGTGAGTGCCCGGCGGGGTGCGTCCAGACCAGAACTCAAGTGATGACCACACGTGACCGGCTTACCAGTCATCGATGTGACGAGAGACTGGATCTGAATTTCATGCTGAGGATTACGCACTGCGAATACGGCAGAAATCGCGTACGCATCTACCTCAGCATTCACTTGATTAACGAAATCGCGGATGTTGTTGAGATCAACAGCTTGCTGAACCTGTCCATTCGCCTTGTGTCCGCCCGCTGTCATAAGCATGGGGTCATCGGCAAGTGCCTGAATCAGATTGGCCCGCTTGAGTAACGACTCGCTAAACCCCACCAGAATCAGCGCAACTCGTCTGCCCCGCCCCTCGACCAGCGCGTTGGTCGCCAGCGTTGTCGATAAACACACCAGATCGATATCTTCCGGATCGTATCCAGCAACAGTCTGTGCCACCGCACCGCGAAGTCCCTGTATCAGATCCGAATGAGTGGTTAAGGATTTGGCACAGCGCAAAATGTTGCGCGCGTCGTCAACAAGCACCGCATCGGTATACGTACCACCAGTGTCCAATCCGAGCTGTAAACCCACGCGCTTATCCTGTCAGCCATTCGAAAACGCAGACTATTAACGAGAAGGATGACGTTGTAAAGCCTATTCTCGATGCTAGTAGTCCGTCAACCCGAAATATTAGGATTCAGCGGGCCTGTCTGTGTT
>CAYGSW010000476.1:0-2843 GCA_964352535.1 uncultured Granulosicoccaceae bacterium
CGAACACAGACAGGCCCGCTGAATCCTAATATTTCGGGTTGACGGACTACTAGAGGCACGCCTCCAGCAATTCGCGGGTGTTTTCAGCGGTCATGACCACAGGATTACCGCCGGTGCTTGGATCGGCGAGTGCGCTGGCAGTCAGCAGATCAAGATCAGGATTGACGACTCCCAGCTGGGTAAGATTCGCGGGAATCGAGAACAGGCGATTCAATTCCCCCACACGTGCATGAAATCCGTCAAACCCACCTTTAATGCCCAGATAATCAGCTGCCCTGGCCAGTCTGCTTTGCACTGCGACACGATTGAATTCCAGCACTCGCTGCATGACTACCGCATTGGTGGTGCCGTGATGCGTATTGAACACCGCACCGATAGGATGTGACAACGCGTGAATGGCCCCCAGACCTTTCTGGAACGCTGTGGCTCCCATAGCGGCCGCACTCATCATGTGACTGCGCGCTTCAATATCTGCGCCATTCTCAAATGCCACAGGCAGGTATTCATTGACAAGCCGCATGCCCTCCAGTGCTATGCCCTGACTCATTGGATGGTAGTGAGGCGAGCAGAATGCCTCCAGACAGTGTGCAAATGCATCCATCCCCGTACCTGCCGTAATGGCAGCAGGCATTCCAACGCTTAGCTCGGGATCGCAAATAACCAGAGCAGGCAAGATACGCGGATGGAAAATTATTTTTTTCTCGTGCGTATCGCTGTTGGTGATGACACTCGCACGACCCACTTCAGAGCCTGTGCCTGCCGTCGTGGGAACCGCCACAATCGGATCAATGCCTGAGGTGTCAGCGCGTGTCCACCAGTCGTCAACATCCTCGAAGTCCCACACGGGTCGGTTTTGCCCGGACATGAAAGCAAGCGTTTTACCCAGATCAAGAGCCGAGCCTCCGCCAAAGGCTACAACACCGTCATGCCCACCTTCGCGGTAGACCGCAAGGCCTGCATCCACATTCTCACCCGTTGGATTCATATCCACGTCTGCGAACAGGGCACGGCCCAGTCCACCCGCTTCCAGCAAGTCGAGAGCTGCCTGTGTAATCTGCAGATCTTTCAAACCGCGATCAGTAACAAACAGTGGACGTTTGATACCAACGCTGTTGCAGGCATCAACGATTTCGCTGATGCGCCCGGCTCCAAAACGCATGGGTGTCGGGTAATGCCAGTTACCGGTGAGTTGCATAGCTAATGGTCCGTTGACGATCTATTTTTTCAAGTGGAAGGATTTTGGTCGTGTCACGCTATGGTAACCAAGCGTTGACAAACCGGCACCACGACCCGTGTCCTTGCAACCCGTCCAGCACAGTGATGGATCGAGGTAATCACATCGGTTCATGAACACCGTACCCGTGTCGATACGCCTACCCAGCATCGCTGCCCGTTCAATGTCCTGTGTCCACAACGATGCCGTGAGGCCGTAGTGACTATCGTTCATTAAGTGCAACGCCTCGGCGTCATCCCGCACCTTCATTATGCCAACAACCGGACCGAAAGACTCCTCACGCATAATGCTCATTTCATGATCAACGTCTATCAGAATTTGTGGCATCAGATACGCACCACCATCATCTTCAGGAAACAACGAGGCATCAATCAGCGCCTTTGCACCAGCGTCTACCGCTTCCTGAGTCTGGGTGCGCACGTGCGCAGCAAAGCGTGCGTGTGCCATAGGGCCCAAGGTCACATCATTATCCAGTGGATTGCCCAGTTTGTAGTCCGAGACGACCGCCACAGCTTTACTGACAAACTCATCAAACAGCGACTCCACAACGTAGATGCGCTCTATGCCACAGCAACACTGGCCCGAGTTGAACATCGCACCGTCGATCAAGGTGTCAACAGCGGCGTCAAGACTGGCATCTTCCATCACATACCCGGGGTCTTTGCCACCCAGCTCCAGACCCAGCTGGGTAAATGTACCGGCCGCGGCCCGCTCCATCGCACGACCACCGGCAACAGAGCCTGTGAAGTTAACGAAACCGAATGAGCGCTTGCTGATCAAATCGCTGGTGAGTGCATGGCTGAGAAAAACATTCTGGAAAACATCGTCAGGCACCCCTGCCTCATGAAAAGCATTGGCCAGCTGCTCGCCCACCAGCAATGTCTGCGTGGCGTGTTTGAGCAGCACTGCATTACCAGCGATCAATGCGGGCACCACCGTGTTAACGGCCGTCATGTAGGGATAGTTCCAGGGCGCAACAACCAAAACCACACCCTGTGGTTGACGTTCAATGCGTCTTTCGAAGGCCTCACTGGACTCGATGACCAGCGGTGCAAGGGATTCCTCGGCAAGCTCTGCCATACGACTTGAACGTTCCAGCACCCCGCCATACTCTCCGCCGTAGCGCACTGGCCGACCCATTTGCCAAGCCAACTGGGGAACAATGGTATTGGTCTGGTCACCCAGAATTTCAATGCCCCGCTGAACCAGCGATATCCGCTCAGCCAGTGATCTGGCAGCCCAGCTGACTTGCGCCTTGCGAGCTCGAATAATACAAGCCAGTGCATCACTATCTGACATCACAGGCCTGCTGGCGTACACCGTGCCGTCTATCGGCGATATGCAGTCAAGTGTCGTTGCGTGCGTCATGTCAGAGTCTCTACAGATAGTCAATATCAAGCGGCCATTACAGCATCACTGAAATGGTTCTATTTTACTGGCGAAGCAATTACGTTTTGCTTGCATGGTCCACAGGCTATTCCTTCGGACTGAGCTTCGATTCGCCGCAGGAAAAAGAAGCGCCAAACGTTGGGAACCCGGCGTCCCTGTGATGTCTTGAATAATCCAGACCAGTACTCTCACACTCGGAAACGCATGCTAGGAGGCTGTC
>CAYGSW010000477.1:0-1115 GCA_964352535.1 uncultured Granulosicoccaceae bacterium
CGCCGAGATTTACGCGGAAATCTGACTGGAGGCAGCCCCGCCAAAATATCGCGCTGTCGGGGGGCCGCCTTCGGTACGATCAGCTTATTCTCGGACAAGCTCCTAGCACAGGTCGTTTTTAGGAGGGTTGTTGACTGACATGCTTGCAGAAGCCGGCGCTCTCTTGTCAGCCTGTTAGACTTAACTATTGAACACTAGGGAATCAAAAGCGTGGCGCTGCTGCAAATAGCCGAACCCGGACAATCACAAGCACCTCACCAACATCGGCTCGCTGTGGGCATTGATCTTGGCACCACAAATTCTCTGGTTGCCAGCGTTCGCAGTGGTGTTGCGGATGTGCTTGCTGATGCTGAGGGTTTCCGTTCCGTACCCTCCGTGGTCAGTTATGGACCAGATGCGCAGCCAGTTGTCGGTAGGCACGCTGATTCACTTGCGGGTGACACCAGCAGCGTTATTCGTTCAGCCAAACGATTGATGGGCAAGGGGCAAACAGATTTAGGCGATTCCTGGTTGTCCGATCATTACACATTCGATGTTACGTCAGGTTCGCTACCTGCGTTCGTTACCAGTGCCGGTAACAAGACGGCTGTTGATGTTTCTGCGGCCATATTAGCCCAGTTGCGAGACACGGCCGAGCAATCACTGGGTGGTGATCTTGTGGGCGCTGTCATTACGGTGCCCGCCTACTTCGATGATGCACAGCGTCAGGCCACCAAAGACGCGGCTACATTGGCAGGTCTGGAAGTGCTGAGGTTGATCAATGAACCGACAGCCGCCGCTGTTGCCTACGGTCTGGATAATGACGAAGAAGGCATTGTTGCCATTTATGATCTGGGGGGCGGTACCTTCGACATATCGTTACTGAGAATGCAACGCGGCATATTCGAAGTGCTCGCAACAGCGGGCGATACGTCCCTGGGTGGCGACGATATCGATAACGCCGTTGTCGCGTGGCTACTCGACAAAGCAGGTATCAGTAAGCTCGATGATGCTCAGGCCAGCTCTGACGCAAAACGTTATGCACAGACGTTGAAAGAAGCCTTGAGCCACAGCGATAGAGTGGCAGTAGAATGGACTTACAATGACAGTCACTCATTTGCAGGCGAGCTTGGTAG
>CAYGSW010000477.1:1125-2803 GCA_964352535.1 uncultured Granulosicoccaceae bacterium
TCATAGAACCGTTTGTTGCGCGTACACTGAAGCCTTGCAGGCAGGTACTGCGCGATGCCGACGTGGATAAATCAGACGTTCGCGCCGTGGTTATGGTCGGGGGTTCAACGCGTGTTCCTCTTGTGCAGGAGTCTGTCAGTCAGTTTTTCGACAAACCGGTGCTCACCTCGATTAATCCCGACGAGGTAGTGGCAATTGGTGCTGCTATCCAGGCTGACATTCTCGCCGGTAACAAACCAGACAATGATCTGCTGCTGCTAGATGTCACACCGCTTTCTCTCGGCCTGGAGATCATGGGCGCTCTGGTAGAAAAGCTTATTCCGCGAAACACCACTATACCCATCACTCGTGGCCAGGAATTCACAACTTACAAAGATGGGCAGGTGTCGATGGCAGTTCACGTATTACAGGGTGAGCGTGAGTTGGTTGAAGACTGTCGCTCTCTGGCGCGTTTCGAGCTCCATGGCTTTCCACCAAAGGCTGCGGGTGCGTCGCGCATACAGGTGTTATTTCAAGTGGATGCTGACGGGCTTCTGACAGTCAGTGCCCTGGAAAAGGAAAGCGGTGTGGTCGCAAGTGTTGACGTGAAGCCTTCCTACGGATTAACGGATGGTGAAATCGAAAAAATGTTGCGCGAATCCATGGAGCATGCCAGCGATGACATGCAGAAACGTCTGTTGCAGGAACAACGAGTTGAAGCGTCGCGAGTTCTGGAGGCGATTGACAGTGCTCTGGAGGCTGACGGCGATGAACATCTTTCTGACGATGAGCGAAAAGACATAGACGAACTTATTGATGCGTTACGTGCCTGCCAGCAGTCTGATGATCGCGACGCCATCAAGAAATCCATCGAGGCGCTCGAACTAGGCAGTAGTCTGTTCGTGGAGCGCCGAATGAACGCAAGCGTACAAAGAATGATGTCAGGGCAGGAGATTGATAAAATTGATTCATCTGCCTGGAACCGTTCTGAAAAAAATGCGGATACACCGAGCTGAAATTCGTTGACATCGTGACCACGTTACTCAAGACGCTCGTATCCCTGTATACAAATCCGATAAACACATTCAGTTATTAACGTGGAGTTACTGGCGCCATGCCCACCATCACGATCATGCCTCACCATGAGATCTGCCCCGAGGGGGCTGTATTCGAAACCGACCCGGGTATTTCCGTTTGCGACGCGATGTTGCGTAACGGAGTACACATAGAGCACGCCTGCGAAAAATCCTGCGCCTGTACCACCTGTCATGTACACATACGTACAGGGCTGGAGAGCATGGATGAAGCTGATGAGCTTGAAGAAGATTACCTGGATAAAGCCTGGGGTCTGGACCCTGATTCCCGATTGAGCTGTCAGGCCATTATTGGCACCGAAAATTTGATAGTGGAAATACCCAAATACACCATCAACATGGTTTCAGAGGCTCCGCACTAATGAAGTGGTCAGATATTCGAGAGATTGCCATTGAGCTGGATGAAGCCCATCCGGACGTCGATCCACAATATGTGCGTTTCACCGATCTGCATGCCTGGGTTCTGGCTATTGAAGGATTTGACGATGATCCCGAGAAGTCCAATGAAGGAATTCTGGAAGCTATTCAGATGACCTGGATCGACGAAAAGGACTAGTAGTCCGTCAACCCGAAATATTAGGATTCAGAGTTCACCAGCCGCCGCC
>CAYGSW010000478.1:0-2786 GCA_964352535.1 uncultured Granulosicoccaceae bacterium
TTGAACAACTTTTGTCCTAAATCGTAGGGTTCATCGAACACGCGTCCGAAGTTTTCAAGCGTTGGTGTAAATAGCAATTTGAGTTGGTACACATCCACATGCTGCTTGAAGGCGGCCAGCACGATCCAGGCGATAGGTACAAGCATCACAAGAATAAAGCCCACGATGGCAAGATTTTGAAGTGCCGCTATCAATCGGCGCCGGTTACGAGCGCTCATCGTCTATCAAACACAAAACGGGCGTAGAAGTAGGTTAGCACCAGCATCGGGATGACCATCAACCAGGCAACCGCAGAGGCATAGCCAAATTCAGCATACTTGAATCCATTGACATAGACATAGTGCGAAAGCGTCTGTGTGGAATTGCCCGGCCCGCCGTTGGTTAGCATGAATACCAGATCGAACGTCTTGAGACTGAATATGGCCTTCAGGATCACGACCACGGCAAGCACCGGCAACAACTGTGGCACCGTGACATCACGAAACACACGCCAACCAGACGCACCGTCTATTTGTGCAGCTTCAATTGTCTCTCTGGGAATAGAGGCAAGCCCGCCAATCAGCACTAACGTTAGAAATGGAATCCAGCCCCAAACGTCGGCGATAACCACCACCCAGAACGCAAAGCCGGGATCAGCAAGCCAGTTGATATTGGCAGTGAACGGTAATGCATTTGACAGTACCGCATCGAACAGACCGAATTCGGGGTTGAACATGAATCTGAACGATACACCAATGAGCGCAGGACTCATGGCAAATGGCAAGATTAACAGGGCTTGCACCCCCGATCGAAACCTACCCCCCGGCGCCAACAACAAGGCGAACATTAATGCAAGTGCGGTAGTCAGTACAACAGTGACTATCGTAAAAGCCGCGGTGACACCCACCGAATTCCAGAAAGCGGGCTCTTCCAGAAAGGCCCACTGATACTGCTCAGCGCCCACAAAAGCCTGTGGGAAATCTGGTCGTGAAAGTCGACCTGCACGCATCGACAGTCTGAACGACTCGAACAAAGGCCACACAGCAGTAGCCCCGACCACTAAAACGGCCGGGGCTACCAACAGGTACTTGAGAGTATGGTCACGCATGCTTAGTCCTCAGATAACCCGACAGGATCATCCACGGCAATACGCTCGCCCACTCCGGATTAACAGCAGGCGTGCTTAATCGATACGCCCCGATCGTTTCAATACCTTGGTTGCCTGATCAGCAGCCGCTGTCATCAGCTCTCGGACATCGCCACCACCGGCCGCTTCAGCGATGGCAGAAGACAGAAGATCGCCCACCTCAGGCCACTCGGGGATCTGCGGCATGATGTCAGACTCAGCGAGTGATGCATAAGCGGCGTCCTGAATGCCAGCGTTTGCTGCATTGACTTCTGGATCTGTCAGGTTGGCTATGTGCGTTACCACGTTATTGACAATGCTCTCACCGGCCACTTCGCGCTCAGTTGCATTGCGTTTTTCTAGATCCGGGTTTGACAGCCACTTCAGAAACTCCCATGCAGCCTCCTGCTGTTTGGAATAGGTGGAGATCGAGAACGGCATGGAGATGGCGTAAGTGACGGTCTCACCTTCATAGGTTGGCATACCGGTAAAGCCGACCTGATCAGCAGTGAGTGTGGATTGCTCAGGATTGGACATTGAGGAATAAGCCCACCACCACTGAGGTGTCATGGCGCTTTTGCCCTGCACGAAGGATTGTCGTGCGTCAGCTTCGACAAACGATAGAGAAGCCTCGTTAGTGATCTTTTCTACCGTGTGCAGCGCAATGTAATCTTCGGTGGCTTTTAACCCTTCTTCGCTAGCCCACGCTGGTCTGCCTTCATCATCAAATACATCGGCACCCGCTGCCCATAAGAAGTTAAGCCACACAAACAGATTCTGTCGGTTACCGTCGTTGTTGTAATAAAGTGCAAGTGGTGCAATATCGGGGTTTGTCTCCTTCAGGCTTTTGCCAATTTCAATGACCTCGGCCCAGCTCGTTGGCGGTGTGTCGATGAGATCCTTTCGATAGAACATCAGCTGTGCATGCGCACGTAGAGGAAAGCCCTTGGTCTCACCTTCATACTGGGCAGATTTGGCAAATGCTGGAGGGTATCTGTCCATTGAAATACCGTCTGCTTCCATCAGATCATCTATTGAACGTAACCAGTAAGCGTTGGTCGGACCCCAGCTATCAAGGTAGTTGACCAAATCGAATTCACCCGTCGCGGCAATACCTTCGGTGGATAATTTGTCCTGGAGCGATCCGAATGGAATGAACGTCCAGTCAGTTTCAATCCCTGTGAGTTCAGTGAACTCACTATCGCGCAACATGAGACCATCGAACTGGGGCGTAACGACCGACATGATATTGAGGGTGGTTCCCGCATACGGCTTACCGGCTTTCAGGCCGTAAGGTAGCTCGTCCTGTGCGATCACAGATCCCACAGCTAATGTCAGGGCGGTGGCAAGTAGCGTGTTACCGAAAGTGCGGTTCATCGTGTCTCCTTGTGATAAGCATGATGCGACCTGTTTCCTGCCGCTGGCGCAGAGTAGTACCATAAAGTGGGGGATTACAGCAAGTGATCCGCCCAGAGATGTTTTCCAGCACCAGCGCTCGATCCATGCGCACGGTACCACTAGTGGTCCGTCCAGCTCATAAAGTAGGATACAGAGCGATCAGGCACGTCCCCACACGCGTTGCATTCGTTTGACGTGCTAGGAGCTTGTCCGAGAATAAGCTGATCAAGCGAAAGCGCGATATTTCGGCCAGATTTCCGCGTAAATCTCGGCGAATAGAACA
>CAYGSW010000479.1:0-2782 GCA_964352535.1 uncultured Granulosicoccaceae bacterium
CCTCAAACGGTTCATTGTTGAAAATACGCAGAAACAACTCGCGCTGAAACGTTCTGGCCAGAGGAGTCCAGTCGGTGCGTGCCGCCTCCAGCCCTTTGATCACCAGTTTGGCCTTTTTGAGAGAGGGCAGTATATCGTTGCCGCACTGCTGCGCACTGAGCCCAGCGTAGCGTTTCTTGCTGCCGGTGCTCATACCGCGGATTGTCGGCATGAAAAAACGCAGGTAGTGCGTCTCGTATTCCACCTCAAGATGCGACTCAATCTGGTAGCGTGTTTGCAGCTCATTGTCCCACCAGCTGTTCAGACCTTGCATCAGGGTAACGCCAACTGCATGACTGTCTGCATCAACGGAGTTCTCCCCCAGCCAGACAAACACCGAATCTGTGTCTCCGTAGATGACATCAAAGCCCTGTGATTCTATCCAGTCACGTGATTGCAAAATGATTTCATGGCCACGACGCGTGATGCTTGAAGCCAACTGTTGTGAGTAAAAACGACAACCGGTGGTTCCCAGTACACCATAGAACGAGTTCATGATGATCTTGATAGCTTGGGACAAAGGTGCATTGGCATCCTGTTTCGCCTGATCGCGGGCCGCCCAAAGCGACTCGATCAGCTCTGGCAAGATGTGTTGCTCACGTGAGAACCATGCATCGACAAACCCTGGCACCGCATTCTCATCAGGTGTTGCCAGGCCCAGCGGATCGATAAAGAAAGTGCGGATAATGCTGGGATACAGGCTTTTGAAGTCCAGAACCAGAACGTTTCGATACAGACCCGGCTTTGAATCCATCACATACCCACCGGGACTCCCCGTGTCATCGGCGTGCGAACGCACATCAGGCGCTACAAAGCCCTTGCGATGCAGTCTGGGCAGGTACAGATTGTCAAAAGCTGCCACTGAGCCGCCGAGCCTGTCCAGTGCCAGTCCGGTGAGGTTGGCGCGCTGGATAGCGAACGGCAGCAGACTGGCTTTTGCAAAGATCTCGTTGACCAGCGTGCAATCGCGAATATTGTAATCGGCCAGATTCGGTTTGTCGTTCTGGAACAGATGGTTGATGGTGGCAACCTTGTCCTGCTCGGAAGTAATCAGCTTGCCGTTACCCAGCAATTCGTGCGAGACGTTGTCCAGAGAGAAGCTGTCGAAATTCCAGAAACCGGCCTTGAGCTGATCAATGCCATCAAGCACGGCACGGCCAGGGACACGCGCAATGCGCGGTGAACCCGGATTGCCCGGTTGCAGTACAGCGGCGATCTCATTGGCGCGGCCCAACCGAAACGCAATCCCCAGCGCGCGGCATTTGTTGTCGATGAAGTTCAGATCGAAGTTCACCACAGCCCAGCCAGTCAGAACATCCGGATCAGCGATTTGTACCCAGTCAAAAAACCGATTGAGAAGCTCGGCTTCGGACGGGCAGAAGATCAGCGTATAGCCTTCACGCTCCAGTGAATCACCAGGGCCGATCATGAAAACAACGTTGTCAGCGTGATCCATGTTCGCATCCTGTTGGACACCACCGGCCATGGTGGCGGCAGCTATGGAATACAGCTGGCGGGTATGGCCTCGTGTTTCGATATCAATGGAGACTGTTTTCAGCTCGGGCTGGTAGTTGCATGGTGCAAGCTTCGGGTTGACTACCAGAGAGTAGCCCTTGCGCGATTGAACCTTACCGGTAATGGTGAAAGCTGCCCGTATGAAACGTTCCATCAGGTATCGATCAGCTGGCTTGATATCCGATTCGCACAGGGCTACATCGGTTTGGCGCAATTGCTGTAGCTGTTTTTGCTGGGGAAAGTACAACGCATCTACCGGGCCGTGGTGCAACAGAGACAGCTTACGTGGAATGCGCTGGACGCCTGCCGGTAGTGACACGCTTTCCGAACGCTCGATAAAGCAGACGGCTTGCTGGGCTTCGATCACTACCTTGACAGCACCTTGAGAGCTGCTGGCCCAGAAGCACAGTTCCACGCCGTGACGCGTATCACGCCATTGACGGGTCAACAGATAGGCATCCAGTGTCATGGTCGTAGTTTACGCAACTGCTGTGTCGTCGTGTGAGCGGGACGGGTCAGGGGTTGGTGTAATATACGAGGCAGCGCGCGGTGTAAGCGCCTTGACTCCTAATCCCATACTGCCATGATCAGATACCTGCCAGGCATCCTACTGGTTCAAGTTGTCACGCTCTCCCTTTTGTGGGTGAATCGTGACAGCACACTAACGCAATTGCTCACCAACGTTGCTCTGCCTGCCGTGGTGGTTTCGAGTGTCATCGCGTTGTGGTTCTCGGCCATCAGCCGTATGGAAACTCAACGGGCTCACACCAGACTGGTGGAGAAGCACTTCGAGGAACGCGAAAAACTGACACAGACACTCGAGCGAAACCGCTCGGACTTGATGCAGCGAGCCAGTGCTGATCAGGCCAAGATCATTGAACGCGCAGGCTATGAGCGCGAACAGCTGGTACGCCAGACACATCAGGACATGATCAAGGCCGAGCGTCGAGCCAGCCGACGTGCCAATATGAAAGTGGGTGCAGCGTTTACACTGGTGACCGTAGCCGGTGTGGGGCTGCTCTTTGTTCAGCTGATGACGTTAGGATTATTGACAATCACTGCCGCCAGTGGCGCATTGGGGGGCTATCTGTTGCGATGGAAGCAGACGCGTCACCTCATGCAGCTTGCCTCTGACAACTCGCGCAAGACGCTACCCGCGCCGGACGAGCCAGCCGTCACGAGCACGACCACTGGCAAGACCACTGGCAAGACCACTGGCAAGACATCC
>CAYGSW010000480.1:0-2781 GCA_964352535.1 uncultured Granulosicoccaceae bacterium
GTGCTGGAGTTGTACATTGACGATCGGCGCGATACGGACATGCGTCAGTTGGAAGGCATTGTCGGATTGAGTTCTCAGGCTGTCGTCAGACAGCGACGACATCGTAGCCATATCGAAATCGCACACGGTCTTGAGATTGATGTGAAGGTGGATGAGGCCGCATTCGAGGGCACGGGTGCTTATCTTCTCGGGTCAGTACTGGAGCGCTTTTTCGCACGCTATGCCAGTGTCAATTCATTTACTGAAACGGTCCTGAGCAGTATTCAGCGTAGTGAAATCGAGCGCTGGCCTGTTCGGCTGGGAACACGGCAATCGTTGTGAGCTCATTCATTGAAAGACTCAATGATTCAATCGATGAATTCGATTTCATCAGTTGTTTGCGAGCAATGGAATGCCATCATAAAGACAAACCACGACAGGGCTGTGGTGTAAGGCCTGCGGAAGACATCGTACGACTGTCTCAGAAGGCTTCAACAAGTTTTCAGGGACGGGCACTTGATTCAATGATGCCAGATAAAGGCCCGCACAAATACCGCCTGTTTTGTACGTTCCTGGGTTTGCTGGGTACCAATGGAGCGTTGCCATTACATCTGACCGAGTATGCACAACAACGCACACGTCATCATCAGGATCCGGCGTTTGCCGAATTTGTCGATATGTTCAATCATCGAATGCTGAGTCTTTTCTATCGGGCAATTGCCGAATTTGACCCGGCCATCAATCTTGATCGACAAAATGACAATGCCATGGAGAGCATGATCGCCGCATTAGGTGGATATCTGCCCAGAGCTGCAAAACAGCGCGACAGTATTCCGGATTACCTTAAGTTTTTTCAGGCTGGATGGTTGGGAAGTCAGGTCAAATCGCCCGACGGCATAGTAGCGCTCATTGGACAGTACTTTTGTGTGCCGGTATCGGTTGATGAATTCACGGGCGACTGGCTAACACTGCCCGAGAGTGCGCAGACAATGATCGGCAGGCGTGCAGGCACAGCTCAGTTGGGTGTGTCGACGTATCTGGGCAGGCGTGCATGGAGCGTAGGGCACAAGTTTACTGTGGTACTTGGGCCCTTGTCCTGGGATGCCTGTGTTTCCTTCAAACCCGGCGGGCGTCGCGCTCGTGAGCTATCTGAATTGATGAAGAATTACGTCGGCGATGAGTGGGACTGGGATGTCGAGCTTGTGATGCTTGCAGATAAGGTTCAGGGCTCTTGCCTTGATCGACGATCCACGCTGGGGTTTAACGCTTTTCTGGGGAATACGTCTGGACGTGCCGCGGGTACGCGCAGTATATGGATGAACCGGCGAGTGCTAATTTCAAGGAGAACGATATGTCAGAAATCAGTAGAGCCAATCTATTTGGCAAGTTGAATGAGATTGGTTACAAGTCTATTGAAAGCGCAACCAAGGTGTGCAAGCTACGTGGTAATCCCTACGTAGAGCTCGTTCACTGGATAGATCAGATCGTTCATCAACAGGATAGCGATGTTCATCATATTCTGCGTCATTTCGATATCGACGCTTCAGTGGTTTCCCGCGATATCACCAATGCGCTGGAGATGCTGCGCACCGGTGCATCCTCCATATCCGATTTCAGTGAAGATATATCCGATGCGGTTGAGCGCGGCTGGGTGTATTCAACACTGCTGTTCGGAGATAGTCGTGTACGCACGGGCCATCTGATTGTCGGAATACTCAAGACCACGAACCTGCGTAATCGTCTGCATGGTATCTCGAACAGTTTCAACGCCATAAAGCTTGAACAGCTGATTGATGACTTTGACACTATTGTGTCTGGTTCACCCGAACAGAAGATGGGCACCAAGGACGGTTACTCGATAGGAGGCGGTGCAGCACCCGGTGAGGCCAGTGGTGCCATGGCGCCTGCGCAAATGGGCAAGCAGGAAGCCTTGGCCAAATACTGTCAGAATATGACAGAGGCAGCTGCCAGGGTTGGTATGGACCCTATCGTCGGGCGCGATGAGGAGATACGTCAGATGGTTGATATTCTGATGCGCCGTCGGCAGAACAATCCAATCCTCACGGGAGAAGCAGGTGTTGGCAAAACAGCCGTTGTCGAAGGCTTTGCACAACGTATAGCGCGTGGTGATGTCCCGCCAGCATTGTCCGATGTGCAGCTATTGTCACTGGATATCGGTTTGTTGCAGGCAGGCGCCAGCATGAAAGGTGAATTTGAAAATCGTCTGCGCCAGGTCATAGAGGAAGTGCAGGCCTCAGAACAACCCATCATTCTGTTCATCGATGAAGCACATACCTTGATCGGTGCTGGTGGAGCTGCAGGTACAGGAGATGCCGCCAATTTGTTGAAACCGGCCCTGGCGCGTGGCGAGCTTCGCACAGTGGCCGCCACAACGTGGGCCGAATACAAGAAGCATATCGAAAAAGATCCGGCGTTAACGCGTCGTTTTCAAGTGGTAAAAATAGACGAGCCCGGTGAAGAGAAGGCGGTGTTGATGATGCGTGGTGTGGCCTCTACCATGGAGAAGCATCATCAGGTTCAGATTCTTGATGAAGCGCTGGAAGCATCCGTCAAGCTATCTCATCGCTATATACCGGCAAGACAACTACCGGATAAGTCAGTCAGTTTGCTCGACACGGCTGCAGCTCGTGTGGCCATCAGTCAGCATGCCGTGCCTGCCAGTCTGGATGATTGTCGCAAACGTATCCAGGGCCTGGAAACAGAACAGCGTATCATCAGACGTGAAAAATCTGTGGGCGTTAGCACGGCTGAGCGAGAGGCGCGGGTGAGTCAGTTATTATC
>CAYGSW010000481.1:0-2779 GCA_964352535.1 uncultured Granulosicoccaceae bacterium
ACTGCAATGCGGGTTACTACCATCAGTCATGCAGGATTTACCGACGACTACTTCGTTCAGGAATCACGGCAGTACATCACGCTGTTTGTCGAGTCTGCTGAAGACCAGTTCAGCGGCAATCCCCAGAACTGCGAGCCTGATCGTTGTGAGGCATGGCACTGGTTTGATTGGAACGCCTTACCAGAACCGCTGTTCCCACCCCTGAAGTCACTGATTGAGCAACGTTTCACTCCTGCCAGTCTCCTACCCTCGATGCACGAGCACAGCGCCGATCATAACCAGTGCTAAACCGGCAACCCGCGTAAAACTTATGCTGCGCTGCGGCAAACCAAAAGCACCAATGTGATCCGCTATGGATGCACCTAACAATTGCCCGGCCATCACACACACGAAAAACAATGCAGCGCCGGTTATGGGTGCCAGCGCTGCACCGCCTGCCACGATGAATACGCCGATAACACCACCGAGCACAGACCACCAAGGCAATGTCATCAAGGTTGCAGGACGCAACGAGCCGCCGGTAAACGGCAACAGGATGAGAAGGCAGACAAACGTGACAAATACCGAGACAGCCGCTGCGCTAATCGGTGAACCTACAACACGGGACACAGCTGCATTAATCACCGGCTGCTGTGAAAAAGCCAAACCAACGACAATGGCAGCACCCAGTGGAATCCAGAGTGTCATGATGGAACGTCCTTGAGTGCGTGGAACGATGGAACCCGAGAGCCTTCAAACGCTTGAAAAAGTTTCAAACGGCGTTTTGTTGCACGAGGGTATTGGAAAACGAAACTACATCGGCACGGGATGCTCTCGATAGATGGCTTGAATACCTTCTTTCAACTCATCGCCAAGCATCAGATCGACAGCGGCCAGATTTGTCTCGAGTTGCTTCATGGTCGTGGCGCCGATGATGACGCTGGCCATGAACGGTCTTGACAAGCAGAACGCTAATGCCAACTGCGAGGGATCCACACCATGCTCACGCGCCAGATTGACGTATTTTTCACACACAGGCACGCTGGATGCACAGTAGCGCCCACCCAGATTCTCGTTCATGGATCTGCGCGAGCCTGTCGGGATGGCGCCTTGCACATACTTGCCAGAGAGCATGCCAGCGGCCAGCGGCGAAAACGCCAGCAGCCCGACATCCTCGTGATGAGACAGCTCTGCAAGATCCAGATCGTACAGGCGATTCAGCAAGTTGTACTCGTTCTGGATGCTCACCACGCGAGGCAGATTATTCGACTCGGCAATTGAAAGAAACTGCGCCGTGCCCCAGCAACTCTCGTTGGACAACCCAATGTGGCGAACTTTCCCGGCCTTGATCTGCGTATCCAGTTCAGTAAGCACTTCATGAATGTTGTCTTTAACTTTTACGGTGTCCTGAGCTGTGGCATCAAATGTCCAGTTCTTCCGGAAGTGATAGCTGCCACGATTCGGCCAGTGCAGCTGGTAGAGATCGATGTAATCCGTTTGCAGACGTTCAAGACTGCGGTCAATCGACACGCGGATTTTTTCTGCCGTGATGTCATGGCCTCCATAGATCCAGGCACGACCATTGCCGGTGACCTTGGTTGCCAGAACAACCTCATCACGTCGACCGCTTTGTGCAAACCATTGCCCGATGATGGCCTCTGTATCGCCCAATGTCTTTTCAGTCAGTGGTGTCGTTGGATACATTTCAGCGGTATCAATGAAATTGACCCCGTGATCAAGCGCACAAGCGATCTGCTCGGCCGCCTCTGCGTACGTGTTCTGAGTGCCCCAGGTCATGCTGCCAAGGCATATCTCACTGACCTGAGTCTGACTGCGACCCAACGGATGCATCTTCATGATCTAGCCCAATCCATGTACGCTTTGCGTGCTTTCATCGCCACACTACCTATGGCGTATTCGGTGGAATCAAACGCTGTTACTGGCGTTACTTTAGCCAGGTTGCCGGTAAGAAAGACTTCATCTGCTGCGTGAAAATCATCATACCCCAGGGTGGTTTCGTGCACTTTTACACCTGATGAACGAAGCAGGCTGATAATACGCTGCCGCGTTATCCCGTCCAGAAACGAGCCATTGGGTATTGGGGTGTACGCTTCACCGTCGCGCACCATAAACACGTTGCTTGTGGCCGACTCTGCCACATTACCCAATGCATCGCACACCAGCGCATTGGTAAAGCCCTTGGCGTAGGCCTCGCGGATCATACGCGCATTGTTCGGGTAAAGACAGGCAGCCTTTGCATTGACAGTGGCAACCTCAAGCGTCGGGCGGTGAAACCTTGTGGTAGTCAGACGGGCACTGGCATGGCTATCAGGCATGGGTATCTGCTGGAGACACAGGCAAAAATCCGTGGATTCAGGATCGGCGCTGATAAAGCCTTCACCATATCCTGTCGACCAGTACATCGGGCGGATATACACAGCAGCATCCTTATCGAACTGAGATAAACCTTCGTTCACACACGTCACAAGATTGTCCACGCTCATGGTAGGGACCATTCCCAGACTAGAAGCAGATCGATTGACACGATCACAGTGGGCTTCCAGATCCGGCGAGACGCCTTCAAACTGGCGCGCACCATCGAACACTAAAGTACCTAACCAGGTGCCGTGATCCGCTGATCCCATGACAGGCACGTTGCCATCGTGCCACTGGTTGCGATGAAACGTCTTTATTGTGTTGGAGCCAGACACGTTTGATGAACCCTCAGTCTTTTGTATCGATAATGCTAACGCATCCCGTGCATCTAGGAGGCTGTCCGAGAATAAGCTGATCGGCCGAG
>CAYGSW010000482.1:0-2777 GCA_964352535.1 uncultured Granulosicoccaceae bacterium
CTGACTCAAAATCTCACACCCTCGCCTCGATCGTTATTCTCGGACAGCCTCCTAGCGCCTCTTTGAGTCGTTAACTGACCGTCTATTCACTGTGCTATTGGATGATGACTTGCCGAAGCTGTATTACCCATCGTGCCACTCGATTACCGTGTTGAAGTCTACCACCTGGTTAAAAGTGTGGATAATGCGGGATCCCGATCCTAGACTGAATCCCATGCGATCCTGCACCTTTGTTGTCACTTTTCTGCTCTTGGTCTTCGCTGGCCTTACGCTTGCCCAAGATCAGACTCAGGCCGATACCGCCTCGGCGGATGCAGCAAACACTGAAGAAACCAACCTTCAAGTCATACGACTTGAGGAGATATCCCGCTTGTTGTCGAGCAAAACAGCACAACGAGACGAGCTCCTGCAGCTTCTTGAAGGTGCAGACGAGGATGCCATGACACAGGAGCGTAAAACGCTGACCAACCTGAACAGGGATATTGCAAGGCTGAACTCCACCTTCGAGATCGTAGCACTGGGTAGTACCGATGTCAGTGTATTGAACGCAGAAGACGAAGCACCGACTGACTGGCGTCAAGACATGATCGACATTCTCGACCCGCTGGTGGACTCGCTAAAATCAGTAACTGAACGTCCACGACAATTGGCTGAGCTTCGCGACACCATCTTTGTTACCAGCTCCAGACTGGAAGTCGCCGAAGAGGCTCTAACAGAGCTGCAAAGCATCACTGTCAGAGATGATCTGGATGAGGCCGCCAGAACAAGGCTATCCGCCTTGATCGAAAAATGGGAGGACGAGAAAGAACAGCTAAGGCAAGAGCAGCTCGTCAGTCAGTCGCAACTTGAACGACTAACAGCCGATCAGGTGTCGTTTTTTGATGGCGTCTGGCCAGCCACCCGTGTATTCCTGTTGGGACGAGGCCTTACTCTTGTTGTTGCATTTGCATCCGCTGTCATGGCCTGGGGGTTAATGCGACTTCTATGGTGGATTTACACAACCCGGTTTACAACCAAGGAGCTGCGACGCAACAAAACCTGGTTTCGCCTTCTGGAATATAGCTATTACTTACTGACCACTCTCGTCACACTGCTGGTCGTAGTGGTAGTACTGTATATTCGCGAAGACCTGCTGCTACTTGCACTGGCCATTCTGTTGATTTTTGGCGCCGTACTCAGCTTCCGCCAGTTCCTGCCCCGTTATGTGAGAGAAGCCAGGCTGTTGCTGAATCTCGGCTCGGTTCGTGAGGACGAGCGTGTGGTCTACAACGGTCTACCGTGGCAAGTGATGTCACTTAATCTACATTCAGTGCTGCGTAACCCGGCACTGGATGGTGTCATTCGATTGCCACTGGATACCATTTCCACCCTTGTCTCACGCCCTGTCAAAAACAATTTGTGGTTTCCCAGCAACAAAGGTGACTACGTGATGCTGCCTGATGGCATTCTTGGCCAGATCAGGCATCAAACGCCAGATCTGGTTGAGATATCCATTCGTGGGGGCATGTCCATGACCTACAACACCTCAGACTTCTACTCGATAAACCTTATTAACCTCTCACGAGATAAGACATTCGGTGTTTCCGTAACCTTCGGTTTCGACTATGCACTACAAGCGATCAGCCTGACTGAAATACCCGAGGCACTGGAGAAAGAAGTGCGCGAGGTACTTCTACAAGAAGGCTATGAAAAGGATCTGAAATCACTCATGGTGGAACTGACCACAGCCAACTCCTCCTCGCTGGATTTCATCCTGTTCGCCACATTCACCAGTAAGAAAGCCGGTGATTACTACAAATTGCAAAGACTATTGCAGCAGTCCTGTGTGTCGGTTTCAAACAAGAAAGGCTGGACGATACCGTTTCCACAACTGACGATTCATCAGGCGACGAGTGCTATACCGGATGCACAGAAGCTGTCAATGAATACAGAACCTTCATCATAGAGGCTGTTTGGACGAACGACTTGCGGTCTTGCCTGAATAGCTATTCTCGGGCAATCTACTAAGGCATTAACACCGAAGGCAACCACGTGGCTATTGCAGGTATATACGATACCAGCAACAACACAATGATATTGGTGACCAGAAACGGAACAATAGCCTTGACCACCGGTATCAGCGGTTGTTTGGCAATATTGGCACACACAAACAAACACACGCCCAACGGCGGTGTTGTCAGCCCAATCATCAGGTTCAAAACAGCAAACGTTGCAAAATGAAGTGGTTCAATCCCTACGGCCTGTGCAAGCGTCAGTAACGGTACGAAAAGAATGATTAATGCTGCAATCGTTTCCATGAACATGCCAATGATCAACAACAGAACATTGATCATCAGAATTACAGCAAATTTATTGTCCGTAATCGAAAGCACGGCATCTGCGATTAGTAGCGGGATACGTTCTGACACCAGTATCCACCCGAACACATTAGCAAACCCTACCAGCGCCAGTATGCCTGCCGAGGAAATTGCGCTGTCCACGATAATTCTGGGTACTTCGCTTATCGGCAGTTCCCTATAGACAAAGGCACCAACGACAAACGCGTAAACACTGGCAACAACCGCCGTCTCTGTTGGTGTTGCAATACCACTGAGTAAGCCGTAGACGATAATGAGCGTCATGGCCAGTGCCCAGAAAGCTCCAAAGAACGATTTGATAATCTCAGTGACACCCAGCCACGCTTGTTTTGGAAATCCACGACGCCTTGCGATGATGTAGGTGGTAATCATCATGGCAAAACCCATCAGCAATCCCGGAACAGCACCCGCCAGAAACAT
>CAYGSW010000483.1:0-2774 GCA_964352535.1 uncultured Granulosicoccaceae bacterium
CATTGCGCCATCGTGGCCAACATTGAAAAGCGGATGCGTCTTGTTCTACGCTCGAAAAGGGAGAGTACCCACTGAGTTATTTTTTAAAATTGGAAAACTGGTCTATGCTTATTGAAAAAATGACATGACTCACGAGTAGATATTCGTCAGTTGGACATATGTTTATGACTGTATCACAAAAATGCTGAGATATGGACAATCCCGCCAGCCCGTAGCAAGCGCCACAAAGCCCAACACCAATCCCCAAGGTTATACCCAACGAACCAGCTGAACCCGCCAAACCAGACGCTGCTCAGTTAGCCATGCGCGAACTGATCTGGAACGTCCAGAGCGGACTCTCATCACTGGGATTTGATGTAGGAATTCCTGATGGTATATCAGGCCCCAAAACACTAACAGCCATTCGCGAGTTCTACCAGCTCACTCGCCAGACCAACAGTGAAAGGCTCGATGATCAAACCCTGTTTGACGTACAAGATGCCAAAATCCGCCTTGATGATGCACAACGCCTACTGGCCAGAAGCCGTGACGCTGCATCCAGTCAGAATTACGATGAAGCCCGGCTTCTACTGGCAAGCGCGGAAGACACGAGCCCGTTATTCAACGCACCAACCGGGTATCGAGAAAACCTTGAATTACAAATTGCCAGAGCTGATAACAAGCAAACTGACGTAGTTGTGTCGTCCACAACAACGCCAAGCACAGAAACAACACAAGTCACAGAGCTTCAACAACTCAAATCACAGATAGCATCAATTACAGCAGCCCTTGATCTTCAACGAACCAGTCGCAAAAGACAGTCTGATGCCATGCGTAGTGAAATTGATTTGTTGTTTCGGTAGTATGTTGCGGTAGTACTAGGCAACATCTGCGCGATACTCATCGGTGGCTCCGCTGTTGCCAAGTGCATTGCCTGTTCAGGACTTGCAGGCTGTTCTTGAAAACCGGCAGCCTGATAGGAGTAAACACGACGTTGCGCAGACTCTGCGCAGGATACACAGGTATCCTCAGGATAATGCCGCTCTAAAAGTGGACTCCCGCGGGAATCTTTTTCGTTGTCGAACATCACATTACCCCTGCTACAGCTTGCAGTTGCTATGACAACTCTTGGCAGGAGGGTAGTTTCTGAGCCACCTGCCTGCCACACATTGACTGGCAGGTCGGTGCCCAATTTGGTCGTAGTCCAGCTTTCAGCGACTGTCTGCTATCGAGGACAAAATGGTGAACACTTTGCTCGGTAAAGTGTTCACCTTTTGGACGCATTTGTCTACTCTGAAAAGTGCCCATCGAGCTTATCAAGCAGCTCCAAACCCCGTTTTGAGTCACCCTGAGCCGCATAGGCTTGGAACCGCGTGTAAGCATCGGATTCAGCGATCGCTTGCGTTGAAAATTCTTCAAACAATTTATTGAGACTGAGTCCACGAGAGTGAGCAAGCGTCTTAAGCCGAGCGTGCTTATCGTCCGGTATTCGTATTGTCAGCGTTCCCATTTCAACTCCCCCTAACAGGTTTTAAAAACTGGCTTGGCGTGACGATCCTGATCTGCGGAAATCGCAGCGCTGCCCCTCTGAAATCTTTCGTATTTCCAGTGATGATGTGCGTCGCTCCTCCTGCTATTGCAAGCTCTAGCAAGTGATTATCAGCTTCATCTCGCAAATTAGGTCGCCATAAAAAGTACACGCTAACCCAATCACACTGACTCAGAAAAGCGTTTAGAAAGTCCTGCCGCTCCTGCGCTGAAAGAGGCCCGTTTTGAAAGAGCCTCTCGCGCTGCATCAGCTCTTCAAACTCCGCCAACAGGGCATTCCCCATGAGCGGTTTGAGCTCTTCTGACAAGCACAACCGCAAAATCTGTCTCGGTGCTGTCCCCGCTTTTAACAAGGCAGAGACAAACACATTTGTATCAATGACCACCGTGTTAACCATGTCGCATTGATAGCATATATGCTATCAATTAGCAATAACTCAGTTATCGGTCGCTTTTCGGCAAAGTTTATGCAAAAGTGGACAGATGACGAGCGAACTGTTCACCATTGGAATTATAGTGCGTTTCGCGCAAAAGCTGCTGTTCCTTTGATTTCTCGCTATGACGCCTATTGGTCGCTATCCAGACTACCCTATTTGACGGGTAATTGAGTCTCCTGTGCAGCCGTTGTCCACATTATCAGCTGACATCCTACGGAGTGCCCATTGCTGTCATTCAAGCGTAACTAGTCTAAGTTACGATCGTCGATTGTACCTATAATCAAGCCAGAACTTGTCTTGAAACGTTTTCGGATTTTCCAGCAAGTATTCAGCATTTGACCGCCACTCCAAAACATCCTCAAAAGCATCGTCGGGTACAAGTTCTATAGCCTCTTTTATAGTGTTGCGCATATGTCTGAATGCATCAGCTGTCGCAACATGAAGATAATGAACGATAGAATATCGTTGTGGTCCATCGTTATTAGCAAGTCGAGCTAGAGCGTGCAAATTACTACAGGTACCAACAACCAAATCCCAGTCTTGCATCGCTTCAAACGCGTCTGGATCTTCCATCCAATGACGCAATTCCTTTTCAGTTGGATTGCAGTAGTCCACAAACCAACATTCAAGAATTGATTCAGAATCCATCACTTACTAATCACATATTTGTTGCGAGAGTTACATGGACTGCAACCGCCTTTGGCCGACAACAGCCCGAAACGCACCTTCAGAATCAGGCGAATAACAAATCCAGAGCTGCAATGATGCGATCACCGTCCGAGTGTAGAGAAATAACCGTCTCTCCAAGAA
>CAYGSW010000484.1:0-2771 GCA_964352535.1 uncultured Granulosicoccaceae bacterium
GGGATTGCCAGACGGCTTGCCCTGCGGGGTAAAAGAAGAAAACGGTCGAAATCAATATCTGTGGAAAGATCAAGCAAAACGGCAGAAGCCAGCCGTTGAACGTCACTCGTTTTTCCATGCTTGTGCCTCGCTTGCAGCCGATCGTCAGACAATAGAAAACGGTAAAAAAATCTATCTACAGTATGATTTTGCAGATTGGCGTTGACGCTTTGTCAGTACAGCTTGTCAGTCTCACAGGACCGTACACGGACTATTCATGATGAATAGTCCGGTTTTGACGAGACTACTTACTGGCTCGCTCAAAGCGGCGCAGCAGCTGATTGCCGCGCTCAACAGCACTGTCCAATGCAGCCTGCGCATCCTTGTCACCAGACCATACCGCTTCCAGCTCCTCATCGATGATGCCGCGAATCTGATCGAACGATCCAAGCCGCAAACCCTTCGAGTTTACCGTAGGTTCTTTGGCAGTCATCTGGATACCCGCAATGTCGGTACCCGGATTGGCATCGTAAAAACCGTCGGCTTTGGTTTTTTCACCAGCAGCAATCGTAATGGGCAGATAGCCTGTGTCCTGATGCCACTTGGCCTGAATGTCGGTTGATGAAATGAAGTTGAGAAATTCAGCAACACCTTTGTATTCATCCGACTCATGACCTGCCATGACCCAGAGTGATGCGCCACCGATAATGGTGTTTTGCGGTGCACCGTCTACACCCTCCCAATAAGGCAGCGGCCTCACACCAAAATCGAACTGCGCCTCCGAACTTATTCCCGCATAACCTGCAGACGATTCAGTGAAAAGAGCGCAAGTGCCGCCGCGAAAATCAGCACCACCTTCATTGCGACGTCCCTTGTAGATGAACTTTCCATCTTTCGCCCAGTTACCCATTGTCTCGATGTGCTGAACCTGTACAGGGCCATTGAAGCTCAGCTCTGTATCCGTGCCGGCAAAGCCATTGTCTTTCGTAGCAAACGGTATGTTGTGATACGCCGATAGGTTTTCCAGATGGATCCAGCTCTGCCACGCTGTGGTCAGTGGGCAATCGTTACCAGAGGCCTTGAGTGTATCCAGCACCTCCCCCACTTTCTGCCACGTTGACAGATCAACACCCTCATCAATGCCTGCAGCCTGCAGAGCATCATTGTTTACCCAGAGTACAGGAGTAGATGAGTTGAACGGCAGTGACAGCATCTGCCCGTCAGTTGACGTGTAGTAGCCCTTGACAGATCCGATGTAGGCGTCCGGGTCAAAGTCAGCTTCAGCTTCTGCCATGACCTCATAAACCGGCTTGATGGCGCCCGTTGCGCCCATCATGGTGGCGGTACCTACCTCAAACACCATCAGCAAATGGGGTTGCTCATCAGCACGAAACGCAGCAATACCCGCATTGAGTGTTTCAGAGTAGTTGCCTTTGTGCGATGCAACAACCGTGTAGTCAGACTGGCTGCTGTTGAACGTCTCGACCTGCTCGGCCACCAACTCGCCAAGGCGGCCGGTAAATGCGTGCCAGAACTGAACCTCAGTGGCAGCCATGGCGGGCGCGGCAACTCCCGACAGCACCGCAGACGCGATGGTCGCTAAAGCAAATTTCTTCATGTACTCCTCCAGTTAAACAAGATAGTAAAACGAGCGTCCCAAATGCCTGTCTATGCAGACTTGCACCACCGATGCAGCTGATGCGCGAACACTTGCACGATGTCACTCGTAGTGCAAACGATATTATATGGATGATATTACAGCATTATGATGTGTTTCTTATCGCTGCTGTCACCCGTCGACCTCAACAGCTCTGATGTCGAAACTCCGTTCAGCCAGTATACTGAGGAGGCGACCGACGGAGGTGACTTTTGGAAAGACGCGAATTCAGCCGGCTGTGTGGTGGGCTTGTGGCAAGCGCTGCCAGTCTGCATTTGAGTGCACACACACGTGCATCGACATTGCACACGCCCTACCCTGAAAGCCAGCTTGTGTATGACGATGACAGTCCGGTGACCTTGCAGTCCTTGGAGCGTGGAATTGCCTATGTCTTCGGTTACCCGTATGTCACAACTCCGTGCTTTCTTGTGCGTCTGAAGCGCTCTTCAACAGCGCGTGACAGCTGGCCAGGCGGACTGGGCAGTGATCAGTCAGTGGTAGCGTTCTCGGCTATCTGCTCCCACAAAATGTCGCATCCTGCCAAACCTATCAGCCATATCGCCTATCGCAACGAGCCCATCAGTTTTTATGATTCGAACGGGAAAAAGCACACACGCGATGGCATTATCAGCTGCTGCTCGGAACGCAGTGTGTACGACCCTGCCAGTGCGTGCGATGTACTTGCAGGACCTGCCCCTGTGCCACTGGCAGCCATTACACTAGCTGCCGATGATCAAGGTAACATCCGGGCTACCGATAGCTTCGGGGATGATCAATACGAGCGCTTTCTCACAAAGTTCGGTTTTCGGCTTTCCATGGAATATGGTGTAAGCGACATTCGTGCACGCAGCGGCAAGTTCTGCAAAGCCATACGTTCTGATGCCTTCTCCGCTCAGCAGATACTGTGTTGACTGATACCCGCGCGGTAAAAGCATTAAAAAAGCTGCCCTTATTGCTGGCCATCGATGACACGCTATGGTCAACGCTGATCCCGCATATCACCTTCAGCACACTCGCTGAAGGTGCCACCTTGTTCGAGGCAGGTCGCGAAAGCCAGAACCTGTATCTGGTAGTCGATGGCGAACTCGCGTTGTATATGCCATGCAGTAAAAACGGTGAGACCTTCTTCCTGCAA
>CAYGSW010000485.1:0-2726 GCA_964352535.1 uncultured Granulosicoccaceae bacterium
GAACACAGACAGGCCCGCTGAATCCTAATATTTCGGGTTGACGGACTACTAGTCTTAACAGTTGTCAATTTGTGCATAGGCGCGGATAAACCCTTCCAGAGTGAATTCCTGAATCTGAAGATTGGGTACATCACTGCCATCGTCATACACTGCGCTCGCGTTAGCAAACGATCCCGTCAACAGCTGGGTAAGCACTGCAGTGTAGTTAGTGGATAGCACTGCGATGGATTCACTGAGGTGTTGTTCCAGAGCGATGGGGAGTTGGGTATCGACCCGTATGCTTGCCTGCTGAGCGTTTCTGTCAATAGGGACGGAGGCGCGAAGATACAGGGCCTTGTCTGTCAGAACCAGTTGTGAACGGACGTTGTCTTGCTGTGATTGTGCGCTCAGGGCCTGACTGACAACCAGGCACACAGGCGCGCCAGTGTTCGGATCCACTGATCTTTCAATCCACCAGTTAGTTTTTTGTGTGAGGTTGTCAGGGGCTGTGGAAATCTGTGACGCGATACTCGCCGGCTTCTGTGTGACTGTTCTGGTTGTGTCTGATGGCATGCCTGATAGCGCGCCTGACGGGATGTCTGGCAGCGTATTTTCATTGTTCCTGTTCGGTGCGTTGCCAGTACCAGTTGCTATTTCACCCTGGTCTGCCAATGCGCTCTGACGATCAATACGAGCTTGATTGATAAGCCGCTGCTCTTCCAATTCCAGGGAGGCCAGAGCTTCAGCATAGCGATCTTGTTGCGGATTGGCACACCCATTCACCATAACGCACACCGCTATACACAGTACGATCAGGCGGATTGGTCTGAAAACGCTGATTTTGAAGAATCTCAAAGGTGCAATTAACCACATCTGGTGTGGTAATACTCACATAAATTCAGGATGTCACTCAATACACTCTACTCATTGATCCTCGATCAAGCCAGCAATGATAATGATTAAGACAAGTGAGGAACAGGGAAATGATGTCATCAATACAACAGGTTTTCCAGCGAATAGGCCAACTATTTGATGCACTGGGTTATGTGCTGATGATTGCAGCTTCGCTGATGATGTGGTGGGGAATCTATTCAGGTGTTGGTGTTGTGATGCCTGATGATTCGGCATTGCAGCAGGTACTTAATGAGTCGGAAATTCATGAAAACAATTTTCGTTATCTATCAGGTGAAACTGTACCCGGCAACCAACCGGTTTCTCCAGAGAGTGAATCGCAGTTTGTTTGGACAATGATCTCCGGCATCTGATTCAGCCCCTGACCATTAGTCTAGGAAGCGATGTGCCACGCATTTTAATAAATAGAACAGATACGCTATGCAACATTTTACTTTTCAGAAACTTACTGGACAGTTTCAAGAGAATGACTTCATTTTCCCGGCAACGCAGGCAGATAATTCGATCAACAGCAGGTGGTCCTCGCACTGTCGATGTGCTAAAAATCAGTGGGGAAGCATTACAAAAGCGATGGGTTTTCGTTTGCGTGCTGACAGGGAACTGATGACAATGAGCTCGTGTAACGATTTGATGAGACGTACGAAAAGGGAAATCAATGTCAACCCATCGATTTTGAACGTTCCTATCGTCAACCGCGCAGAGCAAAGTGCTGGAAAAATAGCTCGTTTTCTCAGCGGTCTGACTCTTTTTGCACTGATCGGTGTCGCTAGTGTCGCCTTGGCAAATCCATCACGATTTGAAACCGCAACCGAAGCTTACGTTAACGGTGGTGGCGACATCGGAGCCACATGCAGCGGTTGCCACACATCCATAACCAAAAGCACGTCAATGTCCGTGCTGTCCAATGAGCCAGCCAACAATGCAACTACCGCCAATCTATCCATGAGCGGAAGGATGTCGGGCAGCAGGTACCGTTGGGGGTATCGCAGGACAGGATCCTCTGGTGATCCCACAATTGTCTCAAACGACACGACAGATTCAACCAGCTTCCCGCTAACGAGTGACAGCATAAGCCTGCGGTTCTGTGCAGCGCAGAATACCGGGTCAAGTCCCAGTGCTGTGGCTGGCCCGTTGTTCTGGAACTGTGGCGTCAGGAATATCACCCGAGCCGATCCACCCAACAGCCCTCCCGAGATAGCCAGCATCAGTGACGTCTCGCTGGATGTTGGTGCATCCAGAACGGTAAGTGTGTCCGTGACGGACGATGAGCCAGGCGTAGTACTCAGTGTCAGCAGTGGAGACGAAGACGTTGTCAGCGTGAGCACACAAGGTAACGGCGCTATTGTACTGGATGCCGAAGGTGAAGGCGATGCAACGGTGACAGTGCGTGCAACGGATGCGCAAGGTGCTTTCGACACAACCAGCTTTGACGTTGAGGTATCAGAAGTTAACGTAAATCAGCGTCCTTCGATCGCTTCAATCGCGGCACAAACACTTCAGGTTGGGCAAAACGTCCAGTTGGCCATCAGTGTTCAGGATGAGGCGCCAGAGTCTGTGACTCTGAGTCTGGAATCCAACAGTAACAGCTCAAGCGTTGCAGCATCGCTTAGCCGCAGTACCTTGAGTTTGCAGGCGCTGTCGCCCGGTACTGCCACCATTGAGCTTTTGGCGACGGATAGTGAAGGTCTCACAGGTTCCAGGTCGGCGGTGGTAACTGTCGGATCTGCGCCAGTGCCTCCGATTATCGGGGGCGTCCTGCCAACGGGAGATCTGACGCTGGACATCGAGGGACGCGTGACAGTAACGCTGGATGTCGATAATGCACTGGCCAATGG
>CAYGSW010000486.1:0-2611 GCA_964352535.1 uncultured Granulosicoccaceae bacterium
GATCAAACAGCTCAAGGCGGATGGCATCAGTATTTTTCTCATCAGTCACGATATCGAGGATGTCTTCGAGCTGGCTGATCACGTTGCTGTCATGAAAAACGGTCAGATGGTTGGTACGGCACCTGTCAGCGCCGTCAGTCGCGATGAAGTGCTGGGCATGATCATATTGGGCAAGTGTCCACCGGGAGCTACACCCGGACCAGGTGCCATGCTTGATTAGTTGAACTGACAACGGATGGGTCTGTTTTTCGAATGGATCTGTTCTCTGGTTCGACGACACATTCAGATTCAAATGCAGTTTCGAACGCGCACCGGCTGATGCCTGCGCTTGATCACAGGCTCAGGTTAACAACTTGAGGCCATCAAATTTAAGAGGACCCCTCTCATGAGCACAGGCTTTTTCGGTTCGATCGATCGTATCGCCTACGCAGGCCCCGACAGCACCGATCCATTGGCGTTTCGCCACTATCAGCCTGATGAGCTGGTACTGGGTAAGCGCATGGAAGATCATCTGCGCTTCGCCGTGTGCTATTGGCACAGCTTTGTCTGGCCTGGAAACGATCCGTTTGGCGGGCAGACGTTTGAGCGACCCTGGTTCGGTAATACGCTGGACGATGCAAAGCTCAAGGCCGATGTTGCCTTCGAGATGTTCACGGCGCTTGGCGCTCCCTACTATTGCTGGCACGATGCAGACATTCGCCCCGAGGGTGATTCGTTCGCGCAGAACACTGCGAATCTGGAAGCCATGGTGGACTACCTGGGCAACAAGATGGACGCAACGGGCATCAAGTTGCTTTGGGGCACGGCCAACATGTTTTCCCATCGACGCTACATGGGAGGTGCCGCCACGAATCCTGATCCTGATGTTTTCGCTTTTGCCGCGGCCACGGTGAAAACCTGCCTGGATGCCACGCACAAACTCGGTGGTGAGAACTATGTGCTGTGGGGCGGTCGCGAAGGTTACGAGACCTTGCTCAACACTGACCTGGGTCGTGAGCTCGATCAGATGGGACGTTTTCTGAATCTGGTCGTCGAGTACAAGCACAAGATTGGTTTCAAGGGCGCTATCCTCATCGAACCCAAACCCCAGGAGCCCACCAAGCATCAGTATGATTTTGACGTGGCCACAGTCTACGGATTTCTTAAACGCTACGGATTGGAAAACGAGGTACGTGTCAATGTGGAGCAGGGGCATGCGATTCTGGCCGGCCACAGTTTCGAACACGAGCTGGCGCTAGCCAATGCACTGGGCATTTTCGGCTCAATTGACATGAATCGAAACGACTACCAGTCCGGCTGGGATACTGATCAGTTCCCGAATAACGTGCCGGAAATGGCGCTGGCGTATTACCAGGTGCTGCAAGCTGGCGGGTTTACCACGGGTGGCACCAACTTTGATGCAAAACTACGGCGTCAGTCCATTGACCCGGAGGATCTCCTGATTGCCCATATAGGAGGTATGGATTGTTGCGCGCAAGGCCTTCGGGCGGCGGCGAAAATGGTCGAAGATGGCGCGTTATCCGTACCTTTGAAAGAACGTTACAGGGGTTGGAATGACCAACAAGCCAGGCAAATGTTAACTGGTACGCTTGGACTTGATGACATAGCGATCCATGTCTTGCAAAATGATGTTAATCCGAGGCCACGCTCAGGAGCGCAAGAGAAGCTTGAAAACATTGTCAACAGATACATATAGAAAGGCCAGGCACTTGTCCCACAAGGTGCGCAGCGGCGCGGCAGCATTGGTTTGCCTGTTTGCAGCGGGAGCTGCGCAGGCTGAGCTTGCCATCTGCACGACACCGCAGCGACCTGATTGTCCGATGGCGCTCACATCACCCGCCGAGCAGGAATTCACGTTCTCACGCTTGATGTTCAATGACAACCAGATTGCTATTGAAAATCTGGGTGATCGCATCGGCTATCCGCACTGGCAGGCGGACTGTTCCGAGTCAGAGCCGCATTTCATTGCGGCCATGAAACGCCTGACGCGGGTGGACACCAACAGCGAGAGTCAGTCCATTGCACTAACAGACCCGCGTATCTATGACTATCCTATGCTGTATGTCGTGGAGGCTGGCTTTGCCTCATTCAGTCAGAATGAAGCGGACAATCTGCGCGAGTATCTGCTGCGCGGCGGGTTTTTACTGGTGGATGATTTTCATGGCTCCTACCAGTGGTCAGAGTTTGAGGGCTGGATGGGGCAGGTGTTTCCGGATAGAGACATTGTGGATATTCCGCCTACGCATGAGATTTTCAATGTGCATTTCGCCATTGACGAATTCATACAGATTCCGGGACTACGAGCGCTTTGCCTCAATCCGGGAGAAACCTGGGAATTGCCTATCATGAAAACCGCGGCGGTTAACGAGAGCAATACCTCACGCCAACAACCTCGCTGGCGGGGTGTGCTGGATGATGATGGCCGGGTCATGGCCATTATCAATTGGAACATGGATTTGGGTGATGCCTGGGAGCATGCGGATATGGAGGAGTACAGCGCTCTGTACACCGCCACAGCGTATCGTCTGGGAGTTAACTACGTGATTTACGGAATGACTCACTAGTAGTCCGTCAACCCGAAATATTAGGATTCAGCGGGCCTGTCTGTGTT
>CAYGSW010000487.1:0-2572 GCA_964352535.1 uncultured Granulosicoccaceae bacterium
GGGCGGCAGCGACCACCAGAGCTTCATCACGCAGTCGAAGCCGGCGCTGCACTTCTTTAGCGGCGTGCACTCCGACTACCACCGCCCGAGCGACGACGTCGAGCGCTTCGAGGCCGACGGGGCGCGCCGCGTCACCGAGCTTGCGCGCCTGCTCCTGCGCCGCGCCCAGTCCGAGCCGAGCCTCCCGTTCGTCGAGGTGGCCGAAGTCGACGAAGCGGGCGACTCCGGTTCGGGGCGCTCCGGCAGCTGGCGCTCGCGCTTCGGCAGCATCCCGGCCTACGGCGCCGACGTGCAGGGCCTGCAGCTCGACGGCACCTCGCCCGGCGGTCCGGCCGAGAAGGCAGGTCTCCTCAAGGGCGACATCCTCGTCCAAATCGGCGACGTCGCCATCGAGGACATCCACGGCCTCGTCTACGCCTTGACCGTCTACAAGCCGGGGAACGTGGTCGAGGTGCGCTACGTGCGCGACGGAGTCGAGCTGACGACCCTCGCAACGTTGGAGAGCGCGCAGGCGGAGTAACGACCTACGCCGAATCGAAAGGCCTACCCAGGAGCTGAAAGAGAACAAGAGGAGTGAACGCCTGCCGCATAGATCATCGTCTGAGCCGTAGAGCTTCCGGCCGTGAATCTGGCCGTTGTGGAGAGCCATGAGCGAGTTCGAAGACCTAGAAGCAGCGATGACTGGCCTCGTTGGAGAGCTGTGTTGGGGGGTCGTGGGCGGCGGGGGAGCAAGCGGATCCAGTGTTTGCCTTGAGTTCGGAGGGAAGCGTAAGCGTGGCCTACTGGTCGACAATCCGACGCTGGACCCTGAGGTGCAGCGGAATCTGGGTGAGTGGTCCCTTTGCATTTGGTCTGCCTCATGGCGACTTGAGTCGGGGGGCAGCGTCTTGTGTGACTCCTCGAGTTCGAGCGCGGTCGGGGGTGAGCTCGGAACGGGAATTGCTGCGTTGGTGGGAAGGCGAGTTGTTGGCGTTGCGCTCGGCCCCAGGCTAGATTTCATCGTCGAGTTCAGCAGAGTCAGGCTCTACGCCTATTGTGATTACTTCGATTCCGGTGCGGAGGAGAACTACTCGTTGACTGTCCGAGCCTCGGGCGTGGAGGAGAAGTGCTTCTCAGCCGTTACTCAGAATGGTCGCGTGCTAGTAGAGGTCGAATCCGACTAGAGGCCGGGCCGTGTGAAGGCCGTGCTCCGCTTATCAATCCACCTCTCCAGAACCGCGCAAGGTCGGCGTCGACGACGATCTTCACCGTTGTCGGCACCGGGTTCCGCCGTCAAGGGGCTTGGGCTGCGAGTTTCCCAGCCGTGCCACGTCGACGACTACCTGGCACCAAGTCGGCACACGCCTGACGCTTCACCCTCGGCGCACCGTCTCCCGCCACCGTAAACCTTTTCCATCAAGAAGGTTATGTGGGTCGAGTGGTGGGACTCGAACCCACGACATTCAGCGTGGGAAGCTGACGTACGAAACGGAAGGCACGTCCGTTCGTGTCCCTTTGGCGGACATCGAAGGACACAAAGGCCGTTGTCTTCCTCTGTCTTTCATCAGGCGACGAGGCGTCGGTGGAGACGAGCGGAAAAGGTGCCCGTGACTTTCTGGCGCCAAAGCGGCAATGCGCGCCCTGTGGGCTCTGGTTCACTCTGCGTCTGCGGTAACCGCTAACCCGCCCGGCGGATGCGTCGCACCTTGCGGCGCGGTCGCTTCAGTGCCAGGTCGTGTTGGACTTGGAGATTGGTCCAGAACTCGGGTGTCGTGTCGAAGGCTCCAGCGAGCAGCCAGGCTGTCTCCGGGCTAACGCCGCGCCGACCGCGTACGATCTCATTGACACGCTGGATAGGAACACCGATGTGCTCGGCGAGCTCGACCTGGGTTACGCCCAGGGGGACGAGATACTCCTCGAGCAGTACCTCACCCGGGTGCACCGGAACGCGATTCTTCGGGATCATGGCTTCTAATGGTAGTCGGTAATGGCAACGTCCGCCGGACCGGACCGCGTCCATCGAAAGACCAGCCGCCACTGGTCGTTAATGCGGATAGAGTGCAGGCCGGCCAAGTCGCCACGCAGTGCCTCCAGGCGGTTGCCGGGAGGCGACCGGAGGTCTCGGAGCTCAACCGCGGCGTTGAGGAGGTCCAGCTTGCGACGGGCCACGCGGCGAATCCCGGGCGGGATGCGCTTGATCAGCTTTGCGTTGCCGCCCTCGAACAGGGACTCGGTGAGGCGGTCGGCGAAGGAGACGATCACGTCTCCAGGTTAGCTGTAACTGCGTTACATGGCAACCCGGTAAGCGAGGGTCGGCCTGCCTATTGGCATGGAGATCCGGACAAAACGCCCGTTCGCCAGACATGGGCGGGCACGGAAGGCGCTGTCTTCCCGTGTTTTCATCGCGCGGCGGTGCGATGAGGGAAGCGAGCGGAATCTGAGTCCGCGACTTCGTGGCACGAAACCGGCACACGAGGACCTGGGCGGGGGCGGAATCCCGGCCATGCTCGAGATCCTGCAGTTGCTCCTGCGCGCCGCGTCGTCGTTCTTCCGAAGTCGCCGCGACCTGGCGATCGAGAACCTGGCGCTTCGT
>CAYGSW010000488.1:0-2537 GCA_964352535.1 uncultured Granulosicoccaceae bacterium
GAATCCTAATATTTCGGGTTGACGGACTACTAGTGGTCCGTCCAGCTCATAAAGTAGGAAGCAGCGGCTGCCAAAGTCGCCCGAAGGGAGCGATCAGGCGCGTCCCCACCCGCGTTGCATTCGTTTGACGTGCTCCAAGGGTTATGTGCGATCTCGGTACGCCTTTAGAAAACAGAATGCAGGGCGATAACCTGAATTAACATTCGTATTAGTGCTCTGAAGCTGCTAAGGGTGCCACACGCTCGAGATGCCATAAACATGAGAACACGTCCCGAAATTTTTTGGTACCAACGCATTCAATTCAGGACTTGCCTAATTCTGATGATTCTGGCCGCACTTGTTATGAGTGGTTTCGGCCTGTATGGCACTTTGGAAATGCGCCGCACTCTGAGCACCGAACTGGATGTGCTGCTGGACCGAGTCAGTCAGCGCTCATCACAAGCGTTGGCTTCGGCCTTGTGGGATGTCAATAGAGAACAGGGCACCAAGTCTATACAGGCCGAGTTACTGGATGAGCGCGTGTTCTCGATGCGGCTTTTTGAAAACGATGATGTACCGTTCATTGGACTGGGACGTGACTCTTCGGGCCAGATTGTCGACTTTGAAGGTGAGAATCAGGTTGAAGAGAGTGATAGCCTGCGTGTTTTGCGTGTCAATGTGACTTACGACGAAGAGGTTATCGGCTCATTAGAAGTCGCTGTTAGTACCCATCAGATGAACGCTCAGTTGTATGGCTACTATAAAAAATCTGTCGCTCAGACAGCATTTCTTACTCTCGTCCTCACAGCAAGTATGTTCTTTATATTGCGATTTGTTCTAATCCAACCGTTGACCGGACTGACCGAGTCTGCTGAAAAACTCAGCCAAGGGCAGCTGGATGTTGCTCTCAACGTGCAATCTACAAGTGAGGTAGGTTTACTGGCGAAGGCACTGGAAGTGTTTAGAGATACCGCGATAGAAAAGCAACGTTTACAACAACAAAGGGAGCGCGCTCTGGAGGCGCGTCAGCAGCAAGAGGAAGAGAAGCGCCGCATTGAACAAGAGCACCGCGACGCCGAAAAGAAATATCACGATGAGCAACTGGAGGCCAGCGAACGCGAGCGCCAGCTTGCCATGCAATTGCAGAGCAGAGCTGACGAACTCCTGAAGACAGTTGATGCTGTCGCAGATGGAGACCTTTGTCGCGTAATCACAGTGAAAGGCGATGACGCCATTGGTCGGATTGGCCAGCGGCTGGAACACTTGTTCGCCATTTTTGCCGAGAACCTTCGGGCCATCGGATGCAGTGCCGACACACTCAGTGGAGAGTCGGCGAGCCTTATTTCTACCAGCGAACTGATGACGGCCAACGCGCGAGAAAACACGACTCAGGCTGCCCGCGTCTCCGACTCTGCCGAAGACATTCGCTCCGGTGTGGATACAATGGCTGCCGCTGTTCACGAAATGACTGTTACCGTCCGGGGGATTGCCGACAACACGCAACAAGCAACCAAGGTTGCTGCCGAAGCTTCCACCATAACCACTGAGACAAACGCACTGGTGCAACAGCTCTCCTCTTCATCAGAAGGAATAGGCAACGTCATCAAGGTCATCACATCGATAGCCGAGCAGACCAACCTGTTGGCGCTCAATGCGACTATTGAAGCAGCGCGCGCCGGTGATGCTGGCAGAGGCTTTGCGGTTGTAGCCAATGAAGTTAAAGAGCTCGCCAAGGAAACCGCCAGAGCCACTGAGGAGATCGGTCAACGCGTTGCCGCCATACAGTCCGACAGCCAAAGTGTCAGTGGATCGATTGGCAGTATCAGTCAGATTATTGATCATATCAATGAGCTGCAGGAAACCATCTCAACAGCTGTCGATGAGCAGGCTAGCGCCACCACTGAAATCTCTCGCACTGTGAGTGACACCGCACTTGGCAGTCAAGACATCGCAATCAGCATCAGTGCGGTGGCGGATGCCACACAACAGGCATTGACTGGAGCCGAACAAGCGCAGAAATCATCGGTGGCTCTCGAAAAGATGTCTGAACAGCTACGTGAACTGCTAGGCCGATACCAAGTTTAGCAATGATACAAAAGCATCGTGCAAGCACTCGAAGTTGCAGGCATGCCTTGCGGCTTTGGTCCCATGGCCAGACTCCGGCCCTTTTTCAACAAGAGATATCATCACATGAAACTTCGTCACCTAGCATTGGCTGCCATAACAGGGCTAGCCTCTTTGCACAATACATCGGCTATCGCTGATGATATGAACATCACACTGCCCGGTTTTGCTGAAAGCACACCATACTTTCAAGAGCTGGTCACCGAATCACTTAAAGCGGCCGGGCATGAGGTTAATGTCTCTCTGCTGGACAGCAAGCACGGTATGAAACGGGTCGTGAGGCTGTTACAAACCAACAGCAACGAGTTGACCATGGGGTGGTTCGGAGCGGGCAGTGCAACAGCAGAGGGCCTGGTGCCGGTCGATGTTGATCTGACCAATGGTCTTAAAGGCTACAGAGTGTTCTTCAACACCAAAGGCGCACAAGCATAATA
>CAYGSW010000489.1:0-2535 GCA_964352535.1 uncultured Granulosicoccaceae bacterium
GGTGATGGAAGGTTCGCCAAGATCATCAATCAGATCGCCAAAACTGATTTGCTTGCCCTAGACGATAATAAACTGTCGCACCGCTCACCTCCAAGGTGAAATTATACGCTCTGCGGATTACCGCGAATACGCCACCATGACAGGGTATATCGAATCATCAAGCGATCTTAAGCAACGGATTCAGGAGTTAATTAGAGAACCCCTCACCCAGAGTATCGTGATGCAGTAATTGCAACGCACCGCTGCAAAATAAACATCAATTAATTTCACTGTATCAGCGCTCTATTTTTCAATTGAAATTGGCTCATTCAAGAAAGATCTAAGCCCACTTTTCAAGCACTAAACAGGTGCTCGTTTTTCATTCGGGCTTCATAATGGTGCGTAAAGTATTAGCAATAGCTATCTAACCTATTGTTTCTTGATCGGCTCACGTTCATTTCAACAAATTTACTCGTAGTGTACGCGGTGAGTACACTGATCATATAAACGTCATATAGGCGTTATACATCTGTGCGCCAAGGTCAATGACACGGCCTTGGCACTATGCCGTGTTCGCTAATTGGCACTTTTCTCCAAATCATTGCAATGTTTATCTGTTATCGGTCCTCATGAAGAACACGACGCAATGGTTCATACAATTCTGCCTGAGGCTTCTTCTGAAACAACCCGACGGAAACAAATATGAAGGTAAAAAAGTTCGAGGCTGTAGCAAAAATAGCTCTGACCGCAATGGAGGAGCCGAATGCCAACGCTGAAGGTGTGGACGTGGCGACAGCAACCTCTGGAGGTACGCCGTTAACTTTCGGGCTTTTTCGTATGAACAGTGGCGAGCCTTTTCCATACGACTACAGCTTTGATGAATTCAAGTACGTGATGGAAGGTGAGATAACTGTAACTGATGGTGATGGAGCGGTAAGCACATTCTCTGCTGGCGATGTTATGCAGTTTAGTAAAGACACCAAAGCATTTTTTTCGACAGAATCGACTGCACTGATGCTCTATGTAGCGTCTAGATAGTAAACAGACTCAGTCGCCTATTCAAGAACATTCGAGATGACTCAGTTCAATACAACACATCGACGCATGATTGCAATTTCCACCTGTGAAGAGTCTTCAACTCGCGCAGGCCAGTTGGGTAGTTTTGCTTTACGAGCTTGGATATTGAATTTAATAAACGTCGATTCGTTTTGTTCGGAGGATGTGTAGATGCATTTCGACGTCGCAATTGTGGGTAGTGGCCCCGCTGGGTTTTACGCAGCGGAGGCTCTATTAAAATCTGATCTGACAATTCGCGTTGACATGTTTGAACGACTGCCAACACCATTTGGTCTGGTGCGTTATGGCGTTGCCCCTGATCATCAGAAGCTGAAGTCAGTGACTGGCGTATTTGACAAGATAGCCAAGGATCCAAATTTTACCTTTGTAGGCAATATCGAAATCGGGAAAGATATCGATATCGGCGAGCTTCAGGAGGCTTACGATGCAGTGATTATCGCTACAGGAGCTAGTAAGGGTAAAACGCTGGGTGTTGCTGGTGAGGGCCTAATGGGCATTCATTCAGCGTCAGATTTCGTGGGTTGGTACAACGGTCATCCGGACCGAGTGGACTTGTCTTTCGACTTCTCGCATACAACAGCCGTGATCGTAGGTCAGGGTAATGTAGCTCTGGATGTATGCAGGGTCTTGGCTAAAGGGGTAGATGAGCTGAGAAGCAGCGATATCTGTGAGCATGCGCTCGATGCATTAGCTCAGAGCAAGATACGAGACATTCATCTGGTAGGACGACGTGCACCGGTCCATGCAAAATTTACAGCCCGCGAGCTGCGTGAGTTTGGCGAACTTGAGCAAGCTGATCCGCTCGTACGCTCTTGCGATGTCGCATCTGAGATGAACTTTATCGAGGTGGGTGACGACGTACCAGCAACATCGAATAAAAACATGGAAATTTTAGAAAGTTTCTCGTCACGTGAGCCTTTGGTAACGCAGAAACGCAAACGTATACACTTTCGCTTCTTTCTTTCGCCGCACAGACTTGAAGGGCAGGAGCGGATAGAGAGAGTGGTGTTCGCAAAAAACAATTCTCGTAGCACTGATATTGCTCAGGCGGTTTTTTCCACAGCGATTGAAGAAGAACACATAGAAGCTGGACTTCTGATCAACAGTGTTGGGTATCGAGGAAACCCTGTACCCGGGGTCCCCTTCGATTCGTATTCAGCCACCGTACCGCATCGGGATGGGCGTGTTTGTAGTAGCCTGCACGGAGCCGCTGTTCCCGGGCTATACGTTTGTGGATGGATTAAACGTGGTCCGCAGGGAGTAATCGGTACTAACCGCGCGTGTGCTATGCAAACCGCCGAATCGCTGCTGTCAGACTTTGCGAGTTTTGACGCAAAGACACAACCGAGTCGTCCTAATCGTCGTCGGGATCAGTTTCTTCATGCGCTGAGAAAGCGAACCCTCAATCCCATTGCATTTCACGGATGGGAAAAAATCGATGAAGCTGAGCGTGCTGCTGGTGCTCTTATAGGTAAGCCA
>CAYGSW010000490.1:0-2512 GCA_964352535.1 uncultured Granulosicoccaceae bacterium
CAATTGACGAGAAAATCTGACTAAAAATCTCACACTCTCGCGGGGCCGCCTTCGGTATCGATCGTTATTCTCGGACAGCCTCCTAGGATCCGTCAACCTGATAATGTCTGTTATCGACACTATCAGGTTGACGGACCAACAATGTGTTGGAACCTGTAAAATAGAATGACCTGATAGTGAGTCGGGAGGCGCCAGCGCTATACAGGTTGGTTACACAACACACGTAGAAGAGGGTGGTCGCTGTCAAGATGCTCCCATTGTGCATTGTTGGGTAAACCGCTCTCATCGAAGGTAGCATTGCCTGTGACATCCGTTCTGCGCTGGCCTGTGCAGTCAACCAGTTGTGGTACTCGAATCACCGGTGCAAAGCGTTGCATGAGCAAAAGCTCTGTCATGACATGATCTGGTAAATCGTCATTGCGTCGGATGGTGGCTTTGTCGATCATTGACAAGCGATCGGTGCGTGCGATCACAAATGACCAAGGTGAGAATATGCTGGTGCCGGCGAGCTCATGGACAACTTTGATAGTGTCGGGAAGTTGTGCGATTGTGCGATCTGCCCATGTGTATTCACTGTAAATACCGTAGGCAATGACACTTACTGCCGCCACAATCGGATACAGATGTTTGGGCATCGGTTTTTTAAACGTACGAAATATTGCCCAGCAGAAAAGCAGCGCTAAAATGGCCAGTGCGATAGCTGATATGAACTGAACGATCATCGGCTGACTGCTGCTACGCGGTTATTTATGGCGGCCTGAATATCTTTAATGATTTTGAGTGAGCGACGCAATTGATCTCGCTGCAGTGAGGTGAGCATTGTTGGATCTATCAGGTTGTCTGGTGCTATGGATCGTTTAATCTGTGAGGCCTGATGAGATAAGCGCAACAGGCTCATGGACTCGAAAGCGTTGCTCAAGTTTACACGCCCTGACGGACTGATGACACTGGAGTGGCTCATCGTGTTCAACCGCTCTATCGTGTTTACTGCTGGTATACCGGAAGAGAGCGCATGGAGCCTGGCCAGATCAACAATTGGCACAAGTGCGTCATGCTTTAAATCTATCTTGCCTCGCTCTGTACCATCTTTGCGCGTTTTTATGCTGCCAAACCAGCCCAACGAAGGGGTATGCTTGAGACAGTTGGTGCTCATGTGTGCAACGAACAGGCTATTGGATTTTGCGATGGCCAGCGTTGTATCACGCAGGGGTTCGTACAGGGATAAATCACCTGCAATGGCTCGCAGATCAAACATAACGCTTGCCAGCATCTGCGCCTCGTTCCCCGGTCTGGATACCCACTGAGTGAAATAGTCATGCCAGACCGACACCGGTTGTCGCCATCGCGGGTTGCTCGCCATCATGTCGCCCGGGCAATACACATAACCGCATTCATCCAGACCATCACAGACAAAGTGGCTAAGCTTTTCAAAGTACGTCGAGTGAAGTGCTTCATCATACGTATCGGCCAGTATCAGTGCGTTGTCTTGATCGGTGGCCCCAGTCTGTTCCTGCCTGCCTTGTGAGCCGCAGGCTAGCCAGACATACGGTATTGGCGCTTTGCCTAGTGTCTCTTCAGCCAGTTCCAGCAAACGTCTGGTCACAGCACCTGTAATGGAACTGATGATTCGCCCGGTTTCGTAAGCACTGTTACCGTTGTTCAATAGACTGACCAAAAGACGAGGAAGATCTGATACAGCCTGTGCAATTACGCGACTTGACGGTGCTCTGGCAATGTCACCGACAATGAAGACAGACGTCGCTATCTGATGGCGAACAAGGTCGGTTTGCGTAACAATCCCCAGCAACTCCCGGTCATTGTTTGCGCACACTGGCATGTGCGCAATGCGATGGCGCGTCATCAGTGTTAGTACATCCAGCACAGTCTGTTCAGGCTTAACCGCAAACGGCTGCGTTGTCATCACTTGATGAACGGGAGCATCGACGTTGTGATTTTCGGCTACAACGCGCCCGACAAAGTCTGCCTCGGTCAACAAACCAACCAGTTGTCTGCCGTTGACGACAGGCAAGCAGGATATGCGGTGCAAATGCATGAGCTGTGCAGCCGTGCGTATTGTCATATCTGTATTGACAGTGATCAGATTAGTCGTCATCAATTCCGAGGCGCAGACACCTGAGAGCTTGTCTCCCTCGATGGCTGGATTGTGACTATTGTCTGTCATTGGCAGACCCCTCTTGGGTATGGCTTGGCCATGCTTTGTTGGTGTGTATAGTCTGCTTGCATTCCCGGTATCAGCCAGGTATGCACTCAAGTATAGAGAAGCCTGTGAACCTGCGCAGTAGAAGTCAATCGGCTACGCGCATATTCCTTAACCTGGACTTTTCATGAAACGCGGAAGGCCGCCCCGCCTGATTCTTTCACCAGGCCCTTTTTCTGTAGCGGATTCTGCGAACGAGCTGATCGCAGCCCGGCGGAATACAGACTGTATTTCCGAGTGAGCTTCGATTCGCTACAGGAAAAGGGGATGCGGGGGCCAGCCTTCCGGAAGAAT
>CAYGSW010000491.1:0-838 GCA_964352535.1 uncultured Granulosicoccaceae bacterium
GGCTTGTTGGGCTTAGTGTGCATCATTCTTTGCCAAGTGAGAATGAGTACGCGGAATGAAGATCACAAACAAATTTTTCCGCCTCATATAATCCGTAAGTCATAAAGATAGGGTACAAAGGTAGAACATTGCACTACACTTGATGGACGATTGATCATGCAAGCCCCAGTTGACTACCCCATTACTGACACTGTACGCGACGTCAAATTTTCTGAGGATGAACTGACATACGCTGCGCTGCTTGAACGCATGGAATCTTCAGAACCCGTCACCCACGAGATGATACTGCAGGCACGCCTGGGCATCGAAATGGCCCAAGCCATCCCAGAGGCACCAAAACCGAAGACGCTTCCAGAGCCTGGTCCGTTTGCTGCCATCACCCAATCACTGCTCGCCGGTGAGGCTGCTGAAAAAAGTCATGATGTCTCCGCCGTATTGTCACGCTGGACCCGCGCAATCCGCTAAACCCAAGTAGTATAGGTGGCCTGATCTTTCGCTCTGGCCACCTCTCCATGCGCCAAAACCCTAAACGCTCGCAATTTTCGTGGGCGTTATACGACTGGGCAAATTCTGCATTTGCCACAACCGTCATGGCAGGCTTTTTTCCCTTGTTCTTCAAGCAGTACTGGAGTCAGGGGACCGAGGCCACAATCAGTACTTTCTGGTTAGGTCTGGGCAATTCTGCAGCCAGCCTCATCATCCTTCTGATGGCACCTCTGCTCGGTGCATTGGCTGATTCTGGCGGAATTCACAAGCGCATGCTGGCAGGCTTCGCCCTGCTGGGAATCGTTTGCACCGCTGGCTTCTTTCTGGTCAATGCGGGGGCCTGGCCGTGGGC
>CAYGSW010000491.1:848-2510 GCA_964352535.1 uncultured Granulosicoccaceae bacterium
TCAGGTGCCAATGTTTTTTATGACGCCATGCTGCCGTCGTTGACGCAACCGGCAGACTTCCATCGACTCTCGGCACTTGGGTACTCCCTGGGCTACCTGGGAGGCGGCGTGCTATTTCTGATCAATGTGGCCATGACGCTGAAACCTGAGTATTTTGGCCTTGCTGACGCTGCAGAAGCGGTACGTTACTCCTTTCTAAGCGTTGCAATCTGGTGGCTCGTTTTCATGCTGCCTCTGCTGCTTGGCGTGAAAGAACAAAGTGCTACTGGCACCGGTGGTTTCTCTGTGCGCCGGGAGCTGAATAAACTGCTGGCAACCCTCAGGGAGATCCGCGGACAGCGTAACCTGTGGATGTTCCTGCTTGCATACTGGCTGTATATAGATGGAGTTGCGACAATCATCCGCATGGCTGTAGATTACGGCATGGCTATAGGCCTGCCAGCAGACAGTCTCATCATCGCGTTATTGCTGGTGCAATTCATTGGATTTCCGGCAACGCTGATTTTTGGTCGGATTGGTCAACGTTACGGTGCAAAATCAGGATTATGGATCGGTCTATGGGCCTATGTCATAGCGACCACCTGCGCCGCCTTCATGACCTCCAGTCTGGAATTTTACGCTTTGGCTGTAGCGCTCGGTCTAGTTCAAGGCGGTGTTCAGTCATTGAGTCGATCGCTGTTCGGGCAACTTATTCCTGCAGGCAAGAACGGTGAGTACTTTGGCTTCCTTAACATGCTGGGCAAGGCTGCGGCGGTTCTCGGGCCATTGCTGGTAGGTATCGTGGCGGCCACAACCGGGAACTCACGCATCGGTTTGTTATCTATACTGGTGCTGTTTTTAGCTGGTATGTGGTTTTTGCGTAAAGTGGACGACTCGCTGACTGCTGACTCGCGGTCACCGGCAACATCCACTGACATCCACGACTGACCAAGCGTAGAACAACCTTGAACATGAAGATTGTCGCAGGCATTGCTCTGCTCGTAAGTGCATATTGCCTTCTCTATCCGGGATTGACCCAACCCATTCTCAGTGTGTCTGGCACCGTTGAAAAATCAAAACTTGTTGATGTAGGCAAGCAGCTTATTCAAGACAGTCCTAATACACCTGTTCTGGTCAACAACCTGGTTGACATGGTGGTGGGATCTCTGGAGGTCACTGGCTCCATTGATGCGTTTGACAAGACACGCAGCATTCTGGGTACAGCGCAGGAGCTGTACGGCAACAACCATGTTCTGGTTGCTGTATTGATTGTGTTGTTCAGTGTCATTGTGCCGTTGATAAAAGCACTCATATTATTGAGTCTGCTGGCACCGCTTGATACCCGGATAAAATCGACGTTGTTATGGCTTAGCAACAACGTCAGTAAATGGTCGATGGCAGATGTCTTTGTCATTGCGATCTTTATTGCGTTTTTAGCAGGCAATGGCATTCAGGAAAGCCGGGCACTGGTGGATTTCCAGGCATCATTGGGCACCGGATTCTGGTTCTTTCTCGGCTATTGCCTGGTGTCCATACTGGGCACTCAGATATTAAGTTCTGGATTGCAGCCACAGCTGCAGCCAAAAGCCTTGCAAGGTAACCTGGTACAAAGGGTCGATGAAGACAACCAACAACCGCAGTCGTCCAACGCAGACCAGACAATTCAAAATTGACTACCCTAGT
>CAYGSW010000492.1:0-2502 GCA_964352535.1 uncultured Granulosicoccaceae bacterium
GGCGGCGGCTGGTGAACTCTGAATCCTAATATTTCGGGTTGACGGACTACTAGTACCCGGTGTCTTCATCGGCTCAATGATTGCCGCTCAGATGACGGGTCAGGCCAGGCTGGAATACTTCAACGAACGCTCGGGCATGTTCGGCTATCTTATCGGGGCAATCCTCATGGGCTTTGGCAGCATGCTCGCCGGTGGCTGTGCGGTAGGCGCAGGCGTAACCGGCGGTGCTGTACTTGCCACGACCGCTTGGGTAGCGCTTTTTTCGATGTGGATCGGTGCTGGTATTGCTGACAGGTTTTCAGGACGACAAGCGGTAAAGGTAACTGCAGACACGATCTGATAGCACCAAAAGATAGCACCATAAATCGACTCAAAATTCAATCGCCATCGTTCGAAAGTGTTTAGCGCGCAAGCTTCTGCGTGTTGGGATTTACCCTCAATGAGATAAAAAAGCGCGAGTCAGAACCGTGATAGAGCGGTGATAGCAGTCGCGCACGGAGATTTTCTCGAGTACGCGACTGAAAGCGCCGCTACAGCGCGAGCCGAAGGCGCTTTCTGGTTGTGATTTTTGTTTCAGTGAGGTTAACCAAACATGTCTGAAACAATCGACGAATACCAGCCTATCGATTCCTCATAGGTGGCTTTGCGCAACGCATCATCCTCACCATTCTGGCTGATGAATGTCGTGGTGCTGTGAATGGTTCCATCCTCTGCAGGTGCATAGCTCGCTCCCACTTTTACCCCATCATCGGTAGCTATAAGACTCCAGCAGGTGTTGCTGTATTTTGCCGGAAACAAGCGACTGGACAACAGGTCGCCACGAATAGTCATGGCGGCCACCTTGGCCTGGCTATTGGCTGAAAACGCAGACTTTGGCATAGCCCCGGCAATACTGGCATCACCAATCACAAAAATATTGTCATCCATCATCGATCGCATGGAATCAGCAGCTATCGGGCAGAAACCACTGTCATCAGCGAGCCCGGCCGTAACTGCAATAGCACCGGCCTTTTGTGCCGGAATGATATTCAGTAGCGCGCCTTCAAACGTATCAAGATCGGTCTCAACCGTTCCTGCATTGGCGTCGACTGCCACAATTCCACCGTGCACTTCAGGCGAGAACCATTCAATCATCTCAGGGTAATGTCGTGTCCACCCTTCTGAAAAAAGCCCCTGCTTTGAGAACTTGGGCTTGGGGTCAATGATGTAAATTCGACTGTCTGTAAAGCCTTTGCTCTTGAGCATGTGGGCCATCATCGACACGCGCTCATAGGGACCCGGTGGGCATCGGTATGGGTTGGGCGGTGCAACCATGACAATATCCTGCCCGTTCTCCAGCGCATCCAGTTGTCGCTTGAGTAATTCGGTTTGCGGCCCGCCCTGCCACGCATGCGGGGCTATCTCACTGTCAGCTTCACTGTACCCTGGCACACTGTCATACTGAAGATCGACTCCCGGCGACAACACGAGTCTGTCATAGGCCACTCGAGTACCGTCACCCAGAACCACCTCGCGTGCCTGCCTGTCCACTTCGACAGCACGTCCACGCTGCATAGTGATGCCATAGTCTGAAACCAGGGTGTCATAGCCATGCGTAATGGAGTCAAAGGTGCGAAAACCTCCCAGATACAGGTTGGAATAAAAGCAGGTGGTGTACGAATCGGAGTCATCAATGAGAGTGACATCCAGCATTCCGTCGGCATCTTTGGCCAGATAACGCGCAGCGGTTGCACCGCCAGCCCCACCACCCACTACAACCACACGTGGCTTTGACTGCCCAAGCAGCGCAGGTGGCAACATCATGGAAGCAGCGCCAACGCCGAGTATGGAACCAAATTGTCTGCGAGTGATTGTGCCCATGGTGCTTCTCCTGACTATGTTTATCGAATGGACGACCTAACGTTGTTGCGAAGATTGTGAAAAAACGGCACTCAACGCTGCGATCTCTTCCTTACCGAGCGCGCCGGAAATCGTTTGCATGACGCGATTGTCTCTGGCGCCGTTCTGGTATTCGAGTAGCGCAAAGATGAAGTAATCGCGTGTCAGTTTGTGAATGGGCGGTACCTGGCCATTGATATCGGTGGGCTGATGACAGGTCAGACATTCGCCCGCCAGGTATTCGCCGTACTCGACATCAGCAACTTCTTCCAGGATTTCCCGGACCTCCGGGTCGCGGTTATAGTTGGCGTCAACCAGATCAGCAACTTTGCCTGATGGATCAGATAGCAACCAGTCAAGCAGCAGTGCCCGGTGATCCGCATCAGGCACACCGGGATAACTCATGGCTGTACCTTCTACCAGTCGTTGCGGGTGCGACAGGAACTGGTCCAGCGTATGGCGATCCCAGACCAGGCCATCGGACGCTTTGGCGGTAAATGCTTCGGAGTACGTGTAGTTGCGATCCGCACCCAGGGCACGACCCGCAACACCTGCCAAAGAGGGCCCCACGTGAGTTGCGCCATCAGGGTCCAGTGAATGACAGGCCAGACAAGGCGCAGCGAG